>NZ_CAKKTM010000444.1:28495-29439 GCF_920888515.1 Protofrankia sp. CiP1_Cm_nod1
CCCTGGGCGGCATCTGTGCCCTGGGTGACGGCTACATCCTGAGTGATGTCTGTGCCCGAGGTAGCCGGTGTAGTCGGTGCAGCCATGGTCGCTGTTGCTCCTGATCCGTCGGTCGCCGGGCCGGAGGCACCGACACGCCCCGGATCGGGCTCGGGTGGGTGCCTCCGCCGGCTCACCCGACTGATCCGGCTGGGCCGACTGATCCGGCTGGGCCGGTCGGCTTGCCCGCTCACAAGCCGCTCACAAGGGGGTCTCCGCAAATCCCGGGGCGTAAGGCCGGAGAGCAGCGATCAGATCAGCCCACAGGCCGGTGACCTGGAGAAGTCCGACCACGACGAGCAGCACACCACCGGCGAAAGTAAGCGCTCGGGCACGCCTGCGGACCACAGCCAGAGCACCGGCCGCCCGCCGGAAGGCCAGGCCCACGACAAGAAACGGCACCCCGAGACCAAAGCAGTAGGCGGCGGAGAGGAACGCACCCCGGCCAGCGGTCGCGCTCTGTATCGCAAGCGCCAGCACCGCCGTCAGAGTGGGCCCGAGACACGGCGTCCAACCGATCCCGAACAGGACACCGAGGACGGGTGCCCCAACCAGGCCGGGCGCGGGCAGCCGATGGATGCGCCACTGGCGGTTGGCCAGTGGGACCCGAGCGAATACCCCTGCGAACGCCAGCCCCATGACGATGGTCACCGCGCCGAGGATCTGGCTGACACCGACCTGGTGCAGGGTCAGCCAGCTGCCCAGCCCGCCGAAGGCCGCACCGTAGCTGACGAAAACCGCGGTGAAGCCGACGACGAACAGCACGGTGCCGAGCGTGACTCGCCCCAGCAGCCGCCGCCGAGCCCGGCTGGTCGTATCAGTGCCGCCATCGACGTTGATCCCGGTACCAGGGCCACGACCGTTGCCGCCCATATCAGCGCCAGCGTTGATGCCCGCGCCGCTGC
>NZ_CAKKTM010000444.1:29861-33669 GCF_920888515.1 Protofrankia sp. CiP1_Cm_nod1
ACCGGTATCGGGGCTGGTACCGGCAGCGGGTCGCGGTCCTGCCAGCCGGCCACCGACCGCTGGTGGCGAGGCTCCGACCAGCACCACCGAGGAAGCAGCCGCCAGCGCCGTGCTGCCAGCCACCGCTGAGGAGGCGACCGCTGGCAACGCGGCATCAGCGACCAGCGACGAAGCATCAGCCGCTGCTGACGGGGGGCCGACGCCGGCTGAGGGGCGGGCGGCCAGTTCCTCACCGGACAGCCCCGTGATGAAGGACAGGTATCCCGGCACGAGCGGCAGCACACACGGCGACAGGAATGACAACAGCCCCGCCACCGCCGCGACCGGTGCGGCGAGCAGCAGAGGCCCGTCCGCGACGAACGACGTGACGCTCACCGCGGGACTCCCTCCAGCCGGACCGGGATTTCTCCCAACCGGACAACACCGCCGATCCTGTCACCGCTCACAGTGCCACGAGCGCCCACGCCGCCGGCGTCTGCGCCGCCGACATCCGTATGGCCGGCGTCCGTGTCACCGACGACCACACGGCCGACATCCGTACGGCCAGCGTTCGGATGGCCCATCCTGACGCCGTTCATGTTCTGATGCCGTTCATGTCCCCGCCTGGAGCCGGGCGAGTCTGTGGCCGGGGGTGGCCAGCACCCGGATCTCCACGTTCATGTCCCCGCCTGGAGCCGGGCGAGTACGGGTGTCAACTCGTCCGGGAGTACGCCGCCGGTGAAGCGGGCGGCAAGCCGGCCCTCGCGGTCGAGCACGAAGGTCGACGGCAGACCAGGCGGGACCGGCCAGCGCGCCGCGAGCGTGCCAATCCGGTCGACGATGCTCGGATAGGTCACGCCGTTGTCCCGGATGAACGCCTTCGCCGCGGAGAGATTGTCCTTCTCGTTCACCCCGACAAAGGCCGCCTCTGGGTTGTCCGCGGCCATCTTGACCAGGCCGGGCGTCTCTGCCCGGCACGGTGCGCACCATGACGCCCAGAAATTCACAACGGTGATCTTCCCGCGGAAGGCCGTCAGGCTCAGATCAGGACCGGCCACGGTGGAACCGGTGAGGTCGGGAGCCGTCCTGCGGCTGTCGACCGGGACGAAGTCGGAGTTGGGCGCCTGCTGGACGAAACCGAAGCCACCGCCAGCGGCCTGGTCCACGCTGTCGCCCCCGCTCGAGCATGCGGCCGCCATCAGCATCGAAGCGCTCATCACCAGCATCGAGAGGCCCAGCGCGCAGACAGCCCTCAGGGAGCGGACAGCCCTCAGGAAACGGTGCTTCAGGACACGGCGGTACGACGTCCGGCCAGCCCGCATGCGCGACACGTCGGATGCCGCTCGCGCGCCCTGCCGCCCGTCCACACACACTCCTCCCGGTGACCTGATGACCCGAGCCTCCCGGATCTCCGGCAACTCGGTGATCCAGGACCGCCGGTTCCGGGCTCTCCGACCGGCCATCCAGACTCCCAAACGCGAAAAGATCATGACCGCGTTACCGCCATCTCTTCGACCGGCCGGCCGCTTCTACCGGCCGGCCGCTTCTACCGGCCGGCCACCGTCCGGACCGGAGCGGGCCGGTACGCGCCCTGGCCCATCAGCCTACGACAAACTGTAGAACTCAACCCCGCGGATCAGCTCCGACCACGGGTGCGTTCCGGACAGCCAGCGACCCGCACAACCCGACAAGCCAGCCATCCACCACCAAATGAACATCAAACAATCTCTATCGATGATCTCTAAAGTAGGGCTATTACCTGCAAGAACACTTAAATATCACTGTCCGTAACACCGCTTCTCGAGCTGGCCCCACCGGACTCGCGGGCATGCCACCGGCTTTCAAGAGGATGACGGGCCAGAACCTTCAGAAGGCCAGAACCTTCAGAAGGGTGGTGGGCCGAGATCCGGGATGCTGCTGTGCCCGGTCCCGGCCGTGGTCGGATCATGTGCCCCGGCCCGGCTCTGACCCCCGGCCCGGCAGTCGGAGCTGGACGCGGGGATGGTAACGACTGTCCGTCGAGGCGCAGGGCAGGCGCCCTCCTCTTCCCCTGTTCTGGAGCGTTCTCCAGCTCCCGGCCGGGTCGGCTCGTCCCAGGGTTCGGGGATGTCGAAGTAGGTCCGCCCGGTCGGACTGGCCCACACTGCCGTGTCACCGCCGGCCCGCTGTACCGTCCAGCCGCCCTCGTGCTTGGCCCTGTGGTGGCGTCGGCACAGCGCGAGCATGTTCTTCTCGCTGGTGGGCCCGCCGGCGCTGTGTGGCTGGATGTGGTCGAGGTCGCAGAACCGGGCGGGTTTCCGGCAGCCCGGGAACCGGCAGACCTGCTCCCGGGTGCGTAGCAGCCGGGCCAGCCCGGGGGCGGGGAACCGGCGGCCGACCTCGACAGGCCGGTCGCCCTGGGCGGGGTCGGTGAGGATCCGCCGCCAGGTCGCCTCCCGCGCAAGCTCACGGACGATGTCCGCGGGCAGGGGCCCGTATCCGGCCAGTTCCCCAGGGGTGTCGCTGACCCCGGCGAGCGTCGCCGCCGACACCAGCACCCCCACCTCCACCTCCACCGACACCTGCCCGCCCCGATCCCGGCCCAGCAGCAGATCGACCAGCACGTCCGCGCGGCGGGCATCCATGCTGGGCGGCTCGTCCGGGCCGTCGACAGCACGGCGGGCGCCCATGTCGGGGAGTGCGTCCACACCGGAAGAGGCCTCCGGGCCGGTGACCGCGCGGGCCAGCGCATCCAAGCGCTGATAGGCGGCCTGGGCGTCGACCGCGGGCAGCAGCGCCCACAGTTCGGCCATGCCGTCCTCGGCGGGGTGGAGCTGGACCTGCCGGCCCTTGCGGGCGTGGGCGTGCCGCCGCCGGGCGCCGTCGGGGTCGGCGCTGAGCACAGCGCGGCGCAGCGCCTGGCGGAACAGGCTCGGGCTGGCCCGCCCACCCCGGGCGAGCACTTTCCGTTCGACCGCGCCGGCCTGCTCCGAGGAGAGCGCCGCGGTGGTCTCGGCGACCGCGCGGACCCGGCCCAGGTCGATCTGTCCGGCCTCCAACACAGCCAGGGTGGCCGGGAGCCGGTCGACGACGGTGATGGCCAGTTCCAGGCCGGCCGCCGCGGCGGCCGGGGACAGGGCGAGCTCGGCGGCGATCTCCTCTGCGGCCCAGCCCGGCCCAGCCCGCTTCGCCTCCTCAGGCGGGGTCGGCCGCAGCGCGGCGAACCGGGCCTGGGCGCGCAGCAGACCGCCTCCAGCCCGGCGATCCGCCGCCGCACCGCGGCCATCAGGGACAGGCAGCCATCCGCATCGCAGGACGCCACTGCCGGCGGACCAGCGACCGCGTCAACCGTCGGCGGCACACCACCGCCTTTCACTGCCGACAGCCGGCCAGCCGCGTTACCGCCCTCCACCGCCGGCGGGGCGCCGCCTGTGTGGCAAGCCGCGCCGGACGCGCCACTCTCCACCGGAGGCCCCTCGCGGGGGACGAGTGGCGAGGGAGCACAGGGGCGGCAGGCCGCGGTGGACGCGGCGGTGCCAGCGGAGGCGGGCTGGACGGCATCGTGGTGGCCGGTGGGCTCCAGGGGGCCAGCCACCGCCGGGGCAGCCGTCGGAGAAAAGCTCTCGATCTCCACAGAATCGAACATGTGTACGAGACTATCAGCAGATTCGGACATTTCCACCATCTGGGACGGGCGATTCCCGCGGCCCCGACGCGCCCAGCGTGGCAACGGCGGCTGTCACCCCCACATGCCGCCCCCAATGGCGCACTGGATCAGGCTGTGGACGTAGCCAGCCGCGACCGATCGTCCTGTTTTGGGCATGTTGGGCGGCCGTGGCATGCTGGATGA
>NZ_CAKKTM010000445.1 GCF_920888515.1 Protofrankia sp. CiP1_Cm_nod1
CCCTCGGTGGTCGGGCCGTCGGGGGCCAGGGGATCGGCGACCGGGCTGGTGGCGGTGACCGCGGTGGCGGGGATGGGTGGGGTGGGGAAGACCGCGCTGGCGATCGAGTACCTGCACCGCTACGCAGCCGCGTTCGACCGGGTGGGCTGGGTGCCGGCGGAGAACCCCGACCTGCTCGGCAGCCATCTCGCCGACCTGGCCCCGGCCGTCGGCCTGCCGCGGGATACCGACCCGGCGGCGGTGGTCGCCGCGTGGGTGCGTCTGCCGCGGTCGCTGCTGGTGTTCGACAACGCCGACGACCCGACGACCCTCGAACAAAAGCTACGGTTCGCACCGGGGCCGGGCCGGCTGCTGGTGACCTCCCGCCGCACCGGCTGGCGCCGCCTCGGCCTGGTGCTGGACATCCCGATGCTGCCCCACGCCGAGGCGATGGCGATGCTCACCGGCCGTTTCCCGGACTTGGACGTGGCGGTCGCGGACCGGATCTGCGCGCTGCTGGGGGATCTGCCGCTGGCGGTGGAGCAGGCCGCCGGCTACCTCGACCAGACCGGCATGCCCGCGGCCGAGTACGCCGATCTGCTGGCGGAGCGGTTGGAGGACATGCTCGTCCGCGGGTCGGCGCCGGATCCGGTGGTGCGGGCGGAACGCACGGTTGCGACCCTGTGGGAACTGTCGATCGACAAGCTGCGGGAGACGCGGCCGGCGGCGGTGGCTCTGTTGGAGTTGTGGGCGTTCTGCGCCCCGGAGGCGATCCCGCTGGAACTGTTCACCACCACCCCGGACGCGCTCGGCCCCCGGGGACTGTTACGGGCCGCGACCGTCGACCGACTGGCGTGGGCGGAAACAGTGGGGGCGCTGGTCGGCTACCACCTGGCCGCCCGCGCGGGCGACACGGCCAGCGTGCATCGACTGATCCAGGCCGCCACCCGCGCCGCCCTGCCCACCGCGGAACGGACGGAGCGGGTCACAGCGCTGGTCGGGCTGTGCACCGCCGTCCTGCCCGAGGAAATCAGAAACAACCCGGCGGTGTGGCCGCGGTGGCAGCGGGCCCTGCCACACGTGCGCGCGGTTCTCGACCGGGCCGACGGCCTCAACCCGCCCCCGGATGGGCTGACCCGGTTGTACAACCGCGCCGCCAGCTACCTCGTCGAGCACGGCCAGCCCGGGCAGGCTATGGCCCTGCTCCAGCGTGCCCTGACCCTCGACGAGCGCCTCCTCGGTCCGGATCATCCCGACACCCTGACCTCCCGGAACAACCTCGCCTATGCCTACGAGTCGGCGGGGCGGGCGGCGGAGGCGATCGACCTATACGAGCGGACGCTGCCCGACATGCTGCGAATACTTGGTCCGGATCATCCCGACACCCTGACCTCCCGGAACAACCTCGTCCACGCTTACTGGTCGGCGGGGCGAGTGAAGGATGCGGTCAGCCTGTTTGAGCAGACCCTGGCCGATGCCCTACGGGTCCTCGACACCGATCACCCCGTGTGACCGTGATCAGGGGCAACCTTGTCGCTGTCAGGAACACCGTGACGGCAGACGCGGACGCCTCATGACGTCGCGGGATATCCGCGAGTTGTGTGGTGCTCTGATGACCGTGCGCGCTCCGGGGAACGGGTAATTCGTTATACGTGGCGGCCCGCTCGATGAGGTGAACGTGCGGACGGCCATCTGATCGTGTCCACAGACATGATAACGATCATGAATGCCGATGGCGGGATGGTGTTCCGCGTCGCGTCCGCGCGTGCCGCGTCCACGCGTGCGGGTCGCTGCCCGAGAACACGCTGATGCCGTCGCGTCCCCCTCGCATCCGTCGGATCCGGTATCCGAAAGCCCGGATCGGCCGCACCGACTCGACGGGCACCCCGCGTCCGCCGGAAAGCCGGGGCAGCTCAGGTGCCCCGCGCGCAGAAACATAGGACAGGTCGTCCTCGGCCCAGTGGGTGGGGGGGCCGCCTTCGGCTGGTCGGGTCAGGCGCCGACGGAGCCCGGCTGGTTTGTGGTGGGGCCGTTGGGTTCGGCGTAGTCGATGCGGAGCAGGCGGTCCGCCGTGTAGACGGCTGAGGTGACGCTGGCGAGTGCGCACTGGCGGCGGTCCGGGCGGTGCCAGAGTTTGTGGCCCTCCAGTGCGCGCCGGGCCGTCCACACCGGCAGCTGGTGGCTGACGAGCACCACCTCGCGGCCGGGGAAGGCGTCCCGCCACTCGGCCACGGCGGCGAGCATGCGTCCGGCGATCTCGGTGTAGGGCTCGCCCCAGGACGGCCGGAACGGATTGATCAGCACCCGCCACATCCGCGGGTAGCGGAGCAGGGCCGGGCCGGCTTCGAACGGCTTGCCCTCGAAGACGTTGCGGCTTTCGATCAGGCGGGGGTCGATCTCCACGCCGATGCCGAGGGCCTGCGCGAGGGGGGCCGCGGTCTGCCGGGCCCGTTCGAGCGGGCTCGCCACGACCGCGGCGATGTCACGCCCGGCCAGGAACTCCGCGGTGACCTTCGCCTGCCGCTGCCCCGCCTCGGACAGGACGAACCCGGGCAGCCGGCCGTAGAGAACCTTCTCCGGGTTGAACACCTCACCGTGGCGTACCAGGTGGACGGTGGTCAGCCCACCCGACGCGGACCGTCCCGGCGAGGCTGGTTCCGGCGAGGCTGGTCCCGACAGGAAGGAGCCTGGCGAGGACGGTTCCGGCGAGGACGGTTCCGGCGCTGGGGACAGGGGCCCGTCGACGGGGTCGGACGCGCCGGGCCGTGCGGATGTCATGGACGCTTCCCTCCAGCGCTCGTGGCCGGGACCGGTTCGGGCACGCCGGCGGCTGCCCGGGCCGCCGTCGGCGCGGCGGCCGCGATCCGTTCGACGGCCTCGTCATCATGCGCCGCCGAGACGAACCACGCCTCGTAGGCGGATGGTGGCAGATACACCCCGACGTCCAGCATGGCATGGAAAAACGCGGCGTACCGGGCGCTGGACTGCGTCCGCGCTCCAGCGTAGTCGACCACCGACGGCCCGTCGGTGAAGAAGAAGCTGAACAGTGAGCCGGCGCTGCTGGGCAGGTGCGGCACGCCCTGCTCGGTCAGCGCCGTCGAGATGATGCCGGCGACGTCGCCGGCGCGGGCGTCCACCGTGGCGTACACCTCGGACGTGCAGGCACGCAGGGTGGCCAGGCCGGCGGCGACCGCCAGCGGGTTGCCCGACAGCGTCCCGGCCTGGTAGACGGGGCCGACGGGCGCGAGGTGGGACATCACCTCGGCACGCCCGCCGAAGGCCGCCGCCGGCAGCCCACCGCCCATCACCTTGCCGAAGGTGAACAGGTCCGGGGCCCACCCCTCGACGGCGCCCTCCACCCCCCACCAGCCGGCCGGGCCGATCCGGAAGCCGGTCATGACCTCGTCCAGGACGAGCAGGGCACCGTGGACGTCGCACAGCCGCCGCAGCCCGGCGTTGAAACCCGGCAGCGGGGGGACGACGCCCATGTTCGCCGCGGCGGCCTCGGTGATGACGGCGGCGATCTGCCCGGGATGTTCGGCGAAGGCCTCGTCCACGGCGGTCAGGTCGTTGTAGGGCAGGACGATCGTGTCCGCCGCGGTGGCCGCGGTCACTCCCGGCGTGTCCGGCAGGCCGAGGGTGGCCACCCCCGAGCCGGCGGCGGCGAGCAGCGCGTCGACGTGACCGTGGTAGCAGCCGGCGAACTTTATGATTTTCGACCGTCCGGTGACGCCGCGGGCGAGCCGCAGCGCGCTCATGGTGGCCTCGGTCCCGGAGTTGACCAGCCGGACCTGCTCGATCGGCCCCACCCGGGAGACGATCTCCTCGGCCAATTCGACCTCGCCCGGGCTCGGCGTGCCGTAGCTCGTGCCCCGCGACGCGGCCACCCGCAGCGCCTCGACCACCGCCGGGTGGGCGTGCCCCAGGATCATCGGGCCCCAGGAGCAGACCAGGTCGACGTATCGGTGGCCGTCCGCGTCGGTGAGGTAGGCACCGTCCCCGGACACCATGAACCGTGGTGTGCCGCCAACCGCCCGGAACGCCCGAACCGGTGAGTTCACCCCACCGGGGATGATCCGCTGAGCTCGACGGAACAACTCCTCGGAGGCAGCGGCCCCGGACACGACTGACATGCCCCGATCCTCGCAGGTCAGCGCCGCCCCCCGCTGGCCCTGGTCCCCATCCCGGTTCCACCACCGGGGACGCCTGCGGCCGACCGCCGAGGAGCCGGGCCGGCGCGGTACAGGGGACGCCGGCCCCGGGGCCGCCGGTGGGCGGGGATGACCCAGCCGCCCACCGGCGTCCGTGACGCGGCACGCCCACCGGCCGCGCGCCTCATGCCGGCCGGCCGGCGCATCCGTGCCGCCAAGAAGCCAACAGGCCGACGCGGCCACACCGGTGAGAAGCCAGCGGCCACACCGGTGAGAAGCCAACAGACCGACGTATCCGCGCCGGCGCATGACCGACGGCCAGCGCGGACACGCTGAGAAATGGCCGACAGGCCGGCACACTCCACGTCGGCGGCGGCCAGCAGGCCGGTGGGCGGCTGACAGGCCGGCGCGGGGCGCGCCGCCGAGGGCCAGGGCCGATCCGAGGCCGATCCGAGGCCGAGAATGGTCAGGGGGCCAAGGAGTCAGGGGGCCAGAGGCCGGCACGGGTGCGCCGCCGAGCCCACCCGTGCCGGAGGTGTCACGACGCACTTCCGAGCATGACGCAGCGGGTCACGCAGCGCTCGTCGAGCGTCCGGCCCGGGGCATCCGCAATGGTCGGACCGCTGACGTCCCCGTCCACCAGACCCGTCCGCCAAGCCCGTCCACCGAACACGTCCGCCGAATCTGTCCGCCAAGCTCGTCTATAGAATCCGTCCGTCGGATCCGGTGTGGGACGACCGGGAATATCAGGACCTCCCGCGGCACCGGGCAGGAATTCCATCATGTCCTGGCTTCGCCGCGTCCTGGTTCCGTCATGTCCGGTGAATATCTCGCGAATCAGGACAGCGCTGTCGGCTCCGCCAGCCGCCCGGCCGGATTGACAGGCCGGCTTTTGTAACCGGACACTCGCAGTCGAGTAATCGGGGGCGGAGAACAGCACGGACGGAGAACGGTACGGACATGGCCCGTCGACGGATGGCAAACATGCTGGCCCTTGCTGTGCTCGGAATTCTCAACGAACGGCCCATGCACCCGTACGAGATGTCGACAACCATGCGCGAGCGGCACAAGGAAGACAGTATCAAGCTGACGTACGGCTCGCTCTACACGGTCGTGGACGCACTGGCTCACAACGGTTACATCACCGCCCGCGAAACCGTCCGTGACGGTCGACGGCCGGAACGGACCGTCTACGAGATCACGCCGGCCGGCCGGACCGAGCTCTACGACTGGATGTCCGAACTGGTCAGCACGCCGACAAAGGAGTATCTCCGCTTCGAGGCGGCGCTTTCCATGCTGGCGGTGCTCACACCGGAGGACACCGCGAGACTGCTCACCGAACGCCGCAACCGGCTCCTGCTCCAGATCGAGCACAGCCACGCGGGCGAGGCGCTGGCCGTCCGCAAGGGGCTCCCCCGGCTGTTCACCCTGGAAACCGAGTATTTCAGCGCCCTGGCCGAGGCCGAGCTGCGTTACGTGGACGAGCTCATCTCGGAGATCACCAACAGGACGTTGGACGGCATCCACATCTGGGACGCGATCCACACCCGCGGCGAGACCGATCCCGAGCGGATACGGGAGGCCGTGCTCAAGGCCCTGGAAGGCCAACGGCGACGCGACCGCGCTCCTCGCGCGCCCGGCATTCCCGCCGGGACCGGGGCTCCCGCGGAAACCGGGACTCCTGCCGGAACCAAGACTTCCGCCGGGAGCCGGATTCCGGCCGGAACCAGCATTCCCGCCGGAACCGTAATTCTCGCCGGGAGCCGGACTCATCCCGTGCCCGGAACTCCCGGCGGGCCCGCGCCGCCCGCCGGATCCGGGATTCCCGGCGGATCGGCAGAGCCCGGCCAGGAGCCGCGGAAGCAGGTATGGGAGCCGGTCCGGAAAATCCGGGAGATCCGGGAGCCAGTCCGGCAGGCTCAACGGAAACCCCCGGGCAGCGGCCCGGCGCCCTGCCCGGAAAATACCGCCGGAAAAAAAGAAGAGTAATGCGGACAAGGGGGGATCTGATGACCGCACACCCGGCTCCGGAATCCGCCGGGCAGCCACCCGGCATCGCCACCACACTACTGCCTGGAACATCCGGGACCGCCAAGCGGACCACGGCCACGAAAACAGCGGGAACAGCGGCCGCGACGACAGCCACGGCAACGGCGACAGCCACGGGAACGGCGACAGCAGCGGCGGCCACGCTGACGCGGCCTGGCGGTGCCGCCGGAACGGCCACGGACGCGGCCGTCTTCCGGAGCACCGTACACACCACGGACCCGGGCGAACATTTCACGATTCAGGCGGAAAAGCTGGTGAAAACCTACCGCGGGGGCGTGCGTGCGCTGTCCGGCCTGAGCTTCGGTGTCGCACCCGCGACAGTGTTCGGCCTGCTGGGGCCGAACGGCGCCGGCAAATCCACGACAGTGAAGATCCTGACCACGCTGTCACGCCCGGACTCGGGGACGGTCAGCGTGGCCGGGATCGACGTCCTCGCACATCCCGAGCAGGTCCGGCAGCGCATCGGCGTGGTCGCCCAGCGGTCCGGCATCGACCTGGAGGCCACCGGTCGCGAGAACCTCGCACTCGCCGCCCGCCTGCACGGCCTGCCCCGCTCCATGCTGATCGACCGGGTCACCGAGCTGCTCGACCAGTTCGAGCTGACGGCGGCCGCGGACCGGCCGGCGCGCACCTACTCCGGTGGCATGCTGCGCAAGCTCGACGTGGCGGTAGGCCTGATCCACCAGCCCAGCGTGCTCTTCCTCGACGAGCCCACCACCGGCCTGGACCCGCAGGCACGCGCCCAGATGTGGGACGAGATCGGTTCGCTCGCGGCGGACGGCCTGACGATCCTGCTCACCACGCACTACCTCGAGGAGGCGGACCGGCTCGCCTCCCTCGTGGCGATCATCGACGGCGGGCGCATCCTCGTCCAGGGCAGTCCTGACGCGCTCAAGAGCGAACTGAAAGGTGACGCCGTCCACCTTGAGCTCGCCGCCGTCCCGGCCGCCGTGGTCGTGGAGACAGTGACCGCGGCCCTCGACCAGGTCCCGGGCGTCACCGAGACCACGGTGAACGGCCGGGAGGTGCACGCCCGGGTCACCCATGGCGCTTCGTCGCTGCCTGCCGTGTTCGCGGCTCTCGACCGGGTGGACGTCGCGGTGGTCGCGGCGACGATCGCCCGGCCGTCCCTGGACGACGTCTACCTGCGTCACGTGGGCCGCCGGTTCACCGCCGACGCAGGGCCCGGAGCGGATGCCGGCCCCGTCCCGGACAGTCTCCAGGACGACAGGCCCCAGGACGGGGCTGCCCAGCCCAACGCTGTTCCGGACAAGGGGGTGGCCTGATGGCAGGCCTCACTGACACCGGCACGACCACCGACACCACCGACACCACCGACACCACCGACACGGTCGACACCACCGACACGGTCGACACCGCCGGCCCTGGCGCCAAAGCCGCCGCCCCGGCCAGCCCTGGCACCGCGATCGCCCCGGCCGGTGGCGCCGCCAGAGGTGACATCCCGACCAGTCCAGGGAGCACGACCGGCACCCCGGCCGGCGCGGCCGCACGAGCCCGCGTTCCGGCCGTCCCGGCTGCTCCGGTTGACATCACGAGGATCCCGGAGCCACAGCCGCTGCCGGCTGCCGAGCGGAGCGGGTTCACCGCCTCGGCAGCCAGCCAGCTGCGCTGGCTGACCGTCCGTCACCTGCGCGCGATGCTACGCCAGCCCGCCTACCTGGCGATCACGATCGTGCAGGCGGTGGTATGGCTGCCCCTGTTCGGATCGTTGTTCCGCCGGGTTGTGGATGTCCCCGGCTTTGGCGGCGGCTCCTATTTTGACTTTCTCACGCCCGGTGTGGTGGTGATGAGCGCGCTGTTCTCGGCGGGCTGGTCCGGGATGAACGTCATCATCGAGATCGACCGTGGTGTGACGGACCGGATGCTGACCCTGCCGGTCCGACGCGGTGCCCTGATCGGCAGCAGACTTGTCTTCCAGGTGCTGATTACCATCATCCAGTCGGTGATCATCATATTGCTCGGCTGGGCGATCGGAGCCCGCTACCACAACGGGCTGGTGGGCCCGGCCGTCCTGCTCGCCGGTGCCGCGCTGGTCGCGCTCATCGTGGCGGCCCTGTCCTACGGGCTCGCCCTGATCGTGCGCAGGGAGGAGGTGCTGATCGCGGCGGTGAACTTCTGCGTCCTGCCGCTGACGTTCCTGTCATCCGCGATCATGGCGAAGGAGCTCATGCCGGGCTGGATGCGGGTTGTCGCCTGGTTCAACCCGGTGGACTGGGCGGTGACCGCCGTCCGCGAGGCCGGGTCGGTCGACCCGGACTGGCTGTCGATCAGCCTCCACCTGCTCGGCCTCACCGCCCTGGCGGTGCTGGCTGGCAAGTTCGCCACCCGCGCCTTCGGCATCTACCACCGCTCCCTGTAGGAGCACGAAATCTCCCGGCGAAAGCATGAGAGCGAGGGATTATAATGCGGTGCTGGCGGCCGTTTTCGCGTTCGATTCCTCGGTCAGGTGAACACCGGTTCCCAATAAGGCGATACCTGCTGTGATCCGTGGCTCTTTCGCGTGCGCCGGCCCGGTGGAGCCGGCGCACGCGAAGGACTCGGTACACCCCGACCCGGCCGGCGACCGACGCTGTCCGGCCTCCGTCGTCATGGGGCGGATTCAAGCGATCTTCTGAAACCTCCTGCGAATCGTCGAGCATGCCTGTTGTTCTCTCCAGGAAAGCATCCATGGAGCTCTCCCGGACATAGCCGTCGACGCCCCTCGGCCAGAATGCACAGTATCGGAGTACCACCTCGCGGTCATCCATCCGAATATGATCACGAAAACGTCCGCCAGTGGCTCTATCGAACTCTGGAAACTCTGGAGTGTGCGTGCACTGCTTGAGGAACTTCGACTGCGCTTCCTGCTCATGCAGTGCCGGATCTCCTGAGCATTGAGCGGCGTACCACCTGTGTTAATCCGCTTGAAGATGTCGTACTTGACATCTGGTGGAGTGGTCGAATCAATGACATGGACGACGATCTGCGCATTGTTTATCCGACGCCGGAGAGCCGGTGCCAGCTCCTCGAAACGTTTCTTCTCAGCCGAACCAAGATACTCCAGATCGGTCAGCGCGAACGCCTGCTGCCGCCCCCGTACATAACTGTGCACGGCGGACAGCCGCTGTAGACCGTCGACGACGCGCATCATACCGCTGGTGTCCTCGGTAAAATAAAATGCCGGTAGCGGGATCTGCAGCAGGATCGATTCGATGAGACGCGATTTCTGGCGGGCCTTCCAGACCTTGTTCCGCTGGAAGTCGGGCGCCAGCTCCAGATCACCGTCGTCGATCAGATCGAGGATGTTGCGGAGGGAGAACTGTTTCGTACCGACCCGGATGTCATCCGGATCCCAGGGCCTGGCGATACCCGGCTGCTCGCCATCGAACTCGGCCTCGACACCGGTTGCCATGTTGTCGAAGTACTCTTCACGGACGTCGATGCCGTCCTCCGCCATGTCGACGCATCCTCCGTCCATACGGGTCCGACGCCGATCGTATGGGACATGGCAACACGGGACTCGCCCACGCCGGGTCCCGCCGGTTGGCCCGCTTCACATGGGCCGGCTACCTCAAACCGGCGCAAACGCCCGGCCGGTCAGGCTTCCTGGAGGGCGGCGCCCAGGTTGCGCAGGCCCTGCCGGTGGCTGCGGTAGGCGATCGTGTGCCCGACGGCCACGACGGCCGCGACCGGCCACTCGATGATCCCGAGCAGACCGAGCGCCACCAGACCGGCGAAGTAGCCGAGTTGCTCGGACGGCAGCAGCTCGTAGCGCCGACCGTCGATGTCGACGGTGACGACACCGTGCTGGACGGCGCGTTCGGCCGCTTCCCGGATGTTTCCCATCTTCTTGGTCGATACCGGTGTCAGAACCACGTCCGCCTCCCGCCCGGCTGTTCCGCCGCGCTGCCGTTCCGTCCCGACCGGCCCCCGCCGGTCTTTGCCGTACTGCTTCTCACGGCTTCTTCCTGCCCGGAAACACCGCGAACAGGCAGCGGAACGGACCTGCGCGGACGGACGGACAGACGCGCGGACGGGGAGCTCACACGGGGTGGATGTCGACCTTCGTCCCGTGGGCTTCGGCCAGGGCGCGCAGATCCGGTGTGTCGCTGGTCAGGATCGAACGGTCCGTCGAGGCCGCGTTCAGCACGACCGCGGCGTCGACGATGTCGCTGCTTCCCGCCCGGGCCAGCAGCGCGCCGACGGCCCGCGCGGTCTCCTCGGACAGCGGTTCGACGTCACAGCCCTTCAGCAGGCGGGACAGCAACGGCTGTGGACCGCCTCGCCATGCCTGCGCCAGCACGGGCGCGGGAATGACCGGACGGACTTCCCGTTCCAGGATTCGCCGGTGCAGCGCCCACATCGCACGATCACCGGCTTCAGCCGCCAGGAGCGCACCGGTGTCGTACGTGACCCCTCCTTCGTCCTGCGCCATCAGGGCTTCCTCCCGACTCCGAGACGGTCGAGGATCTCGTCGGCACGCCGCAGCGCATCCTCGGGGATGGGGCCGTGTTCGGCCTCGTATTCGCGGACGGCGGCGAGACCTTCCTGGATGCCGATGTGATGGTCGATCAGACGGGAGATCCAGGACGACAGGCTCACGCCCTCGGCTGCCGCCGCTGCCCGCGCGGCGGTGAGGACACGTTCGTCCAGGGAGACGGACACCTTTGCGACGGCCATGCCATCACCATAGTCGATCTGTTCGTACCATCGGTACGAACACGCGACCGGGATCTCGTGGACCGGCCGCTCCATGAGCAGGGTCACTGCGCACCTTCCTCCATACCTCGACAGATCTTGCTGTAAAGCAAGAGTACCGCCTGAAGCGGGCGGATCAGTACGTACCGCACACTGGAGACCACATACCGAGACCACAGAATCGTCAGGACGTCGGCGATGCGACAGAAGCGGCCTGCGACAACGGAGGCGACGCGGGGCAGGCGGGACCTGCGAGGGTAAACGCGGGCGGTGTGGGTCAGCGCAGGCGGTGGGCGACTTCCGTCGCCCAGTAGGTCAGGATGATGTCCGCGCCTGCCCGGCGGATGGCGGTGAGCGTCTCGGTGATGGCGCGCTCGCGGTCGATCCAGCCGCTGGCCGCCGCCGCCTCCACCATCGCGTACTCGCCCGAGACCTGGTAGGCGGCGACCGGCACGTCCACGGCGTCGGCGACCGCCCGCAGCACGTCGAGGTAGGCCAGCGCCGGCTTCACCATCACGGCGTCGGCGCCCTCGGCGAGGTCGAGGGCGACCTCACGCAGGGCCTCGCCGACGGAACGGGCCGGATCCTGCTGGTAGCCGGCGCGGTCGCCGAAGCGCGGCGCGCACTCGGCCGCGTCCCGGAACGGGCCGTAGAACGCCGACGCGTACTTCGCCGAGTAGGCGAGGACCGGGACGTGGGAGAAGCCGCCGCCGTCGAGCGCCGCCCGGATCGCGCCGACCTGCCCGTCCATCATCCCGCTCGGCGCCACCACGTGGGCGCCGGCGCGGGCCTGCGCCAGGGCGATCGACGCGTAGCGGGCCAGGGTGGCGTCGTTGTCGACCTCGCCGTCCTCGGTCAGCAGGCCGCAGTGGCCGTGGTCGGTGTACTCGTCCAGGCAGAGGTCCGTCATGATCACCATGTCGTCGCCGATCTCGGTGACCAGGTCGGCCAGGGCGAGCTGCACGATGCCGGACGGGTCGTCCGCGGCCGAGCCGCGCCCGTCCTTGTGCGCGGGCACGCCGAAAAGGATCAGGCCGCCGACGCCGGCGCGGGCCGCCTCCACCGCGGCCTTGCGCAACGACTCCCGGGTGTGCTGGACGACTCCGGGCATCGAGGCGATCGGCGCGGGGGCGTCGATGCCCTCCTTGACGAACAGCGGCAACACAAGATCCGCGGGATGCAGCCGGACGTCGGCCACCAGCCGGCGCAATGGTGCCCCGCGGCGCAGTCGACGGGGCCGGGCCAGCGGGAATCCCACGCCCCCACCGGGGGTGGCACCCAGGGCAGTGGCACCCAGGGCAGTGGCACCCAGGGCGCCAGCCCCGGGTAACGGCGGACGCGGGGCGGCCGGCCCCGCCGTGCTCGCACCGGCGGTGACGCGCGGCGGCACGCTCACCGCCGGGAACCGCGCCGGGGCTTGGGCAGCCGGGCCGCGAGCGGGCCGACCTTGCCCAGCTCCTCCCGGTGCTCGGCGGCGAAGTCGGCCAGCGCCTGCACCAGCGACGGGATCGACGCCTCGGACGCCTGGACGTCCACGCGCAGGCCCAGCTCGACCGCGGTGGCCGCGGTCTGCGGGCCGATCACCGCGATCACCGTGGTCTCGTGCGGCTTGCCGGCGATCCCGACCAGGTTGCGCACGGTCGAGGAGGAGGTGAACACCACCGCGTCCACCCGGCCGCCCTTGAGCGCCTCCCGGATCGGGGCCGGCGGCGGCGCGGCCCGCACCGTGCGGTACGCGGTGACGTCGTCGACGTTCCAGCCGCGCTCCTTCAGGCCGGCCACCAGGGTCTCGGTGGCGATGTCGGCCCGGGGCAGCAGCACCCGGTCGAGCGGGTCGAACACGTCGTCGTAGTCGGGCCAGTCGGCGAGCAGGCCCTCGCTGGACTGCTGGCCGGAGGGGACGAGGTCGGGGCGGATGCCGAAGGCGCGCAGGGCGTCCGCGGTCGCCTCGCCGATCGCGGCCACCTTGACGCCGGCGAACGCCCGCGCGTCCAGGCTGCGCTCCTCGACCTTCTCCTGGACGGCCCGGACCGCGTTGACCGAGGTGAAGGCCACCCACTGGTAGCGCCCGGACACCAGGCCGGTGATCGCGCGTTCCATGGGGGCGGCCGTCCGCGGCGGCTCCACCGCGATCGTGGGCACCTCCAGCGGGCTCGCGCCGTGCGAGCGCAGCAGATCCGACAGGATCGCCGCCTGCTCCTTCGTCCGGGGCACCAGCACCGTCCAGCCGAACAGCGCGCGCGACTCCCACCAGGACAGCTTGTTACGAGCTGTGACCGCGACCCCGATGGACATCACCACGCAGGGGGCGTTCGCGACGACGGGCGCGGCGTCGGCCTCGATCCGGTCCAGGGTGGAGGTGACCGTGCGCTGGTCGGTGGTGGTGCCGTCCACCGTCACCGACACGGGGGTGTCGCCGGCCCGGCCGTGCTCGACCAGCGCCGCCGCGACCTTGCCGACCTCGTTGGAGACCGCCGTCACCACAAGGGTGCCGGGTGCCTGGGCCAGCGCCGCCCAGTCGAGGTCCGAGCCGGAGCCGCCGACGTCCAGGCTTCCGCTCCCGGCGAGCCCGCCGAGCCCCAGCGAGGAGCCCAGCGGCGAGGCCGCGAGACCCGCGCCGAGCCCGGACCCGCCCAGCCCGGACCCGCCCAGCCCTGGGCCGCCCAGCCCGGGACCACCAAGACCGGAGCCGGAGCTGCCGAGGCTGGAGAGGCCACGTCCACCGAGGCGGCCCGCCCCGAAGGACGGGGCGCCCAGCCCCGTGGTGGGCGTCTCCGCCACCGGGGCCACGGTGGGCCGCACCCCGCTGGCGGAGAAGACCCCCTGGGTGCTCGCGAAGGTGACCGGCAGGCCGGTGGCGATCCCGGAATAGGTGGCGACCGCCGCGCCGGTCGGAATCCCCGGCACGACCCGGAAGGGAATCTTCGCCTTGGCGAGTGCCTGCGCGTCGGCGGTGCCGATTCCGGTCAGCCACGGATCCGAGGAGTACAGGCGTACGACCCGCTCACCGGCACGGGCCCGGGTGACGACGACGGTGGTCGCCGCGGTCGCGTCCAGGACTGGTTTTGCCACGTCGGTATCGCCGATCCGCAGCACCTCGCCGGGCAGCTTGGCGACAATCTCCGGGGCGACGTCCGGATCGACGATTACCGAATCGGCCCCGGCCAGCGTCTCGGCGGCGAGAACTGTCAACAAACCGGGGTCGCGTGGGCCTGCTCCAACGAGGGCGACCGGGGTCAGAGGCTTCTTTGTGCGGCGGGTGGCCATGATCAGCGATTTCCCATCAGCGTCTGTGCTCCGGCGGACAACATCGTGTCCGCGAGGCGCTCTCCCAGCGCCCCCGGGTAAGTCGGCGGACCCGGTGATCCCGCGCCGGAGAACACGCTCCCTCTCCGGCAACGCGACCACGGCCCGTGGTCGAATGGCACCGGCGCCCGATGTTCCGGTGGACGCCATCGCGACCTCGGCGAAGGCGCCGACCAGCGCACCGCGACCGGCCTCAATGGCCGCCGGGTAGGCACGCTCGGCAACAACAGCAGCCCGCGATGGTGGACCGTCCAGTACAAACCGTAGCAGCCCGCGGGGAGTTGCCTGTCGTCGGTACAGTCCGCGCGCTCGAACCTGGGCTTCGACGCGTCCTGCTCACCTACGTGTTCGACTGCCAGCGCCTCCCTCCCGTCACCTCGCCGGACCTCTGCCCGGACGTCGCCATCTTGTTGAACGCTCCCGCCCGCGACATCCCGCCCACGGGACGGGACAACTCCGGCGCCTGTCGACAGGCTCTGCCGGATCCACAGCCCCGGGCAGCTCGTACACTGCTTCGCGACGCGCCGCCGAACCCTGCCCGCTGATCCAACAGCCCGCTGATCCAATGCGTCTATCGGCGCGGCCCTTATCCGAGTATCGACGTTACCTCGTATCGGCAGGATATTCAGTCCCGGACCGGGTTTGTGCCGCTGCGTCATCCACCGGGCCACCCGTTGGGCCTCGTATTGCGGCCGCCGGACGACGCGTCCGCGCCGGCCGCGGCCGGCCGCTAGGGCACCTCCGGCAGATCGGGTAACGAGACCACCGCGGGAGTCTCCCGCGGCAGATCGAACAGCTCCCGCAACGCCTCGGCGTAGGAATCACCGCCGGGGGCGGCGGCGAGCTGCTGGACCCGCACCGTCGGCGCGTGCAGGATCTTGTCCGCCACCCGGCGCACCGCCCCCTCGACCACGGCCCAGTCGCGCGCGTCGAGGTCGGGCAGCCGGGTGTGCAGCCGCAGGAGCTCCTCCCGGACGACGGCGGCGGCCTGGGCCCGCAGCGCCACCACCGTCGGGGCGACCCGGTGCGCGCGGCGGCGGTCGAGATAGGCGCTGACCTCGGAGGCCACCAGAGTCCGCACCGACTCGACGTCGCTGACCGCCTGCTGGCCCTCAAGGGCCGTCCGCAGCGTGTCGAGATCGATAAGGGTGACGCCGGGCAGTTCGCGGACGGCCACGTCGACGTCCCGCGGGAGCGCGAGGTCGAGCAGCACCAGTGGCCGGCCGCCGCGGCGGGCCAGCGCGTCGGCCACCACGCCCCGGGTCAGGACCAGCCCGGACGCGCCGGTCGAGGAGATCACCAGGTCGGCCCGGCCCAGCTCGCCCGCCAGGTGCGTGAGCGGAATCACTTCGGCACCGTAGGTGTCGGCGATCCGGTGGGCCCGCGCCGCGGTACGGTTCGCGACGACGAGGTCGGTCGCGCCGGCCCGCCGTACGACCGCCGCGGCCAGCGCCCCCACCGCCCCCGCGCCCACAAGCAGGACGCGTCGGCCGGCCAGCGCGCCGTCGGCGGGCGTGTTGCCGGCGGGTGCGCTCCCGGGTAAGGGGTCGGCCGCGTCGGCGGGCGGCGGCCCCCACTCGGCCGCGACCAGCCGTACCCCGACGGAGACGATCGACGCCCCGGCGGTGCCGATCGCGGTTTCGCTGTGCGCCCGTTTACCGACCCGCAGGGCCGTCTGGAACAGGCCCTCGAGGGTGGCGCCGACGCTCGCCTCGGCCTGGGCCACGCGTAGGGCCGACCGGACCTGGCCGAGGATCTGCGCCTCCCCCACCAGCATGGAGTCGAGCCCGCAGACGACCGAGAACAGGTGGCCGACGGCCCGTGCCTCGTGGTGGACGTACAGGTGCGGGGCGAGATCCGCCAGCTGGGTGCCGGTGATCCGGGTGAGCTGGTCGGAGACGTCGGCGACGCCGCCGTGGAAGGTCTCCACCTCGGCGTAGATCTCGGTGCGGTTACATGTCGAGAGCACCACGCTCTCCGCGACGGATCCGGCCTGCGACAGGTCGTACAGGACCTTCGGGACGTCGTCGTCCGGCACCGCGGCCTTCTCCAGGGTGGACGTGGGCGCGCTGCGGTGGTTGAGACCGACGACCAGCAGGCTCATGACGTCTCACCCCCGGTGGTGGCCCCCCTCGCGGTCCCGCCCGTCCCCCCGGGCGTGCCCACCAGCGGGCCGTCGGCGCCCCGCGTTCCCGGTGCCGGCGGCCCGGTGGGCGCACGGGTCACCACGGCCAGCCGCGGGTCGGCGGGCTCACCGGGGCGGCCCGCCCGGCGGCCGGGTGGACGCGTGGGTGCGGCCACACCGCCCGTGGCCGGCGCCGAACGCTTGCGAGCCTCGTGGAACGACAGGATCTGCAGTTCCACAGCGAGATCAACCTTGCGCACGTCCACTCCCACCGGCACCGACAACGCGATCGGCGCGAAATTGAGGATGCTCGTGATTCCCGCGGAGACAAGGCGGTCACACACTGCCTGCGCGGCCGCGGCCGGCGTGCAGATGACACCTATCGTCACCTGGTTGCGTTCGACAAGTGCTTCCATCTCGTCGAGCGGGCTGACCGCGACGCCGCCGACGGACTCGCCGATCCGGTCGGGATCGACGTCGAGCAGGGCGACCACCCGGAATCCCCGGGAGCGGAAGCCGGCGTAGCCCGCGAGCGCGTGGCCGAGGTTGCCGACCCCGACCAGCACGACCGTCCGGTCCTCGGTCAGCCCGAGCTCGGCGGCGATGCGGCCGAGCAGGAAGTCGACGTCGTAGCCGACGCCACGCGTCCCGTACGAGCCCAGGTAGGACAGGTCCTTGCGGACCTTCGCCGAGGTCATGCCGGCCGCCTTCGCCAGCGTCTCGGACGAGACCGTGCGGACCGCCCGGTCGGCGAGCGAAGTGAGGACCCGCAGGTAGAGCGGGAGGCGGGCGACCGTCGCCTCGGGCACGGACGAGCGTCCACGGGCAGCGCCGGCCGCCCGCCGAAGCTCAGTCATGTACGGCTCCCGCCCCACTCAAGACGCCCGGCCGCCGACGACGCCGGGCGCGCGGCCCCACAGTGCTCCGCTACCAGCTCCGCGGCGGGCGCCACGGTCGGTCTCGCGGTCGAACGACGCCGGTGGACGGCTGTCGGGGCGAGTTTACGACCTCGTGAAGGACTTCACGAAGTTGACATGATCTTGCACTCGGGTACGCCACGCGGCCGGCCCGTGATCATTTCTTGGACCGCCCCCAGCGGCCGACGGTCAACGCGCGCCGTAGACGGGCCTCCTCGACCCGCCAGTAGCCGTGCTCCCGCCCGTCGACGAGGATCACCGGGACCCGGTCGCCGTAGGCGTCGGCGAGCTCGGCCGAGGTGTCGACGTCGGTCTCGGTCCAGCCGGTGCCGGTGTCGGCCGCCACCCGGGCCACCGCGGCGCGGGCGTCGGCGCACAGGTGACAGCCGGCCCGGACCAGCAGGGTGATCCGTCGATCCGCCGCCCGCGCGGCACCGCCAATGGCGGCGGCGCCGCCGGTGACGTCGACGTCCGCCCGTACCTCGGCGCCGTCCACACTGGCACCGCCGTGCACGCTGTCAGCGCCACCGCCGGCGCCTCGACCCGCGGGAACCCTCGTCATCGCTGCGACCATCCGCTTCGATCATCATTTTCGATCATCAAAAGGCGCCGGGGCCGAAAAGATCCCCCGCACCGGGCAACAAAGCCGGAAAAGCACTTCGTCCCAGCACATGATGACGACCGTGCATCTTCACCTCGCTCCCCATGCCCGCCGGCAGGTCGTTGGCTACACTCAACTTTCCAAAGGGTTCCGGAGGATCAAAGGTAGCGCGATCATGCTCTTCACGCGCGCGGAGTTCCTGTCGAATCCGGGAGATGCGACGGATCCAGCTCCCCGGACGACTCGATGACGCCGCCCGCGCGGGAGGGGCGCCCGTCGGATCGCCACGGGGTCCCCTGGTCTCCGATCCGCGGGTTGCCGACCAGGCCCGTCTGATGGCCGTTGACACACCTCGACGCCCCTGACCCGAAAGGAGCAGGAAGCGGTCGCGTCGCCGTCGGCTTCGTCCGACCTGATCCGACACCCACCGGAGAATCCCGGTTCTCGAGCGGGCCACACCCCGCCCCGCCGGGCCTCCTCGATCTTTGGAGCCAGCATGCCCTCCGCCCTTTCCCGAACGTCGCGGGGGCGTGGAAGCGAGGACCCCCGCCCGGTGGACGGCCCGAGGCCCGGCCCGGTCTGTGCCGTCTCCCGCGGCGCCGCGGACCGATCACCGACGTGAACCCGCTGTGGGCGCAACCAGCTCTCGATCTCCGCGGCCGCGCGGCGCTGTGCGCCGGCTCCGCCCAGGTCGTGATGCCACGTGCCGATCCCACCTGTTGCCCGGCGCTGCGCGCCGAGCTGGCCCGCATTACGATCATGCTCCGGGCGGCCACGCCGGTCGGCCCCCCCATGGCCCACTCGGCGGGAGGGGCCTCGCCCGGCCAGCGGACGGCCCAGTCCACCTCCCCCGACGGCCTGGCCGGCCACGGGATGCCCGTCCCCGACGAGTCACCGTCGAACGCCCACCGGCCGGACGCCGAGCTCGCGGACCTGGTGCGCAGCGCCCAGCAGGGCGACGGCGAGGCGTTCGGGGAGCTCTACGACCTTTACATGGACATGGTCTTCCGCTACGTCTACTACCGGATAGGCAGCCGGACAGCGGCCGAGGACATCGTCAGCGAGACCTTCCTGCGCGCGCTGCGCGGCATCAGGACCTTCACCTGGCAGGGGCCTGACATCGGCGCCTGGTTCATCACCATCGCCCGGAATCTGATCATTGACTCCAGGAAGTCCCGACAGGCCCAGCTGGAGTTCCCCACCGACGACATCCTCTCGGCGGGGCGGGATCATGTCGTGTCCGGGCCGGAGGAGTCGGTACTGGACGTCATCACCGGCCGGGCCCTCATGGACGCCGTCCGCACGCTCAGCCCCGACCAGCAGGAGTGCGTGGTGCTGCGCTTCGTCGAAGGGCTCTCCGTCCGGGAGACCGCGCTGGCGATGGGCAAGAACGAGGGCGCGATCAAGGCTCTCCAGTACCGGGCCGTGCGCGCCCTGGCCCGGCGGCTCCGGGAGAACCCGGCCTGAAACCATTCCCGGCGCCACGGCCGGCCCGGTCCGGTCCCCAGTCCGGTCCGGGTCCGGTCCGGGTCCGGTCCGCCACTGCCGGCGTGGACCCGGTACAGCCGGTACGACCCGGCGCAGCCGGCGCGGCCCGCCGCGGGCATCCCCGGGTAGCGCCGCGGGCGGTGGCCTGCCAGGCGCCGGCCGTACACCCGGCGGACAGGCTCCCGGTGCCGCCGCGGGCGCTGGGCGTCCCGGGTACCCGCGGGCCGCGGATGCGCTGGTACACCGCCACGGGCCGTTCGCACCGTACGCTTCGCACGTCAACGCTTCTTCCAGGTCACCGTGACAGCACCCAGGTCACCGTGACAGCACCGTGACAGCTCCCGGATCACCGTGACAGCTCCCGGGTCACCGTCACAGCACGCTCCTTCCCCGCGCCGCGCACGCCCAGGAGATCATGATGCGGTTTCGACCACGCCCGCAACGGTCGGCGGACGACAAGGCCCGCGCGGCGGATGCCGAGGCCGCCGCCACCGCGGCCCTGAAGGTGGCCGCCGACCAGACGGCCAAGGCGCCGCCGGACCCGACCGCGGCGGCCTTCTTCGACGTGGACAACACCATGATGATGGGAGCGTCGATCTTCTACTTCGCGCGCGGGATGGCCGCGCGCGACTTCTTCCAGTCCCGCGACCTGCTGCGGTTCGGCTGGCAGCACGTCACCTACCGGGTTCTGGGGCAGGAGAACACCGACGGGATGCGCGACGTCAAGGAGGCCGCGCTCGCGTTCGTCGCCGGCCGTGAGGTCGCCGAGATCGTCCGCTTCGGCGAGGAGATCTACGACGAGCGGATGGCGGAACGGATCTACTCCGGCACCCGGGCCCTGGCCGAGCAGCATCTCGACGCCGGGCAGCGGGTGTGGCTCGTCACGGCCACCCCGGTGGAACTCGCCTCGGTCATCGCCCGGCGGCTCGGGCTCACCGGCGCGCTCGGAACGGTCAGCGAGGTCGTGGACGGACGTTACACGGGCCATCTCGTCGGGGAGCCGCTGCACGGCCCGGCCAAGGCAGCCGCGGTACGCGCGCTCGCCGAGCGCGAGCAGCTGGATCTTTCCCGGTGCTGGGCCTTCTCCGACTCGATCAACGACCTGCCCATGCTGTCACTGGTCGGCCACCCCGTCGCGATCAATCCTGACCCCGACCTCAAGGCCGTCGCCCGGGAGCGGGACTGGCCGATCAAGGACTTCCGCACCGCCAGGAAGGCCGCCCGGATCGGTGTGCCGACAGCGGCCGGGGTGGGCGCGCTCGCCGGCGGGGTGGCGGCCGGCATGGCGCTGCGCCGGCGCTATATCGGCGTGGCCGGCTGACCACCGAACGGCCCCGCCGTCCCTCGTCCTTCCGGACAGCCCTGCCACCTTCTTCTCGGACGCTTCTCGGACGCTTCTTGGACGCTTCTTGGACGGCCGACCGGACGCCTATCGAACGGCCGGGCCCGACTGGACAGCGGGCCGACGGGACGGGCCGGGCCGGCTGGACAGCCGAGACCGGGGCCGGGGCGCCTACCGGCGGCCGCTGGGCATGCCGGGATCGTTCGGCGTGCCCAGCCGGGTGGTGCGTCGGGCCCGCTCCGGCGGCGGCTCGGGCCGCCGGGCCACCCAGGCGATCGACAGGACCGAGGCCACCTCGATGACGGCCAGCCACACCGCCAGAAAAAGGTCATCTATGACGACCAGGACCGCGACCACGGCGGTCACCGACAGTACATATCCGGCGACGATGCCGCGGCCCACCCAGGTCCGCCGCGATCTCGCACGCCACCAGCCCACCCGCTGCCCGTCCACGGTCGTCACGGGTCAGAAGAATACCGACCGGCGCTGCATCAGCAGCCCGTAGAGGGAATGCTGAATCGTCTCCCGGATGCGGTCCGTGAGCTCGAACACCAGCATGGGGTCCTCGGCGGCCGCCGGGTTCGGTGATTCCGTCTCCACCGGTTCGCCGAACTCGATGAACCATTTCGACGGCAGCGGTACCAGGCCGAGGAGACCCAGCCACGGAAACGTCGGGGTGATCGGCAGGTAGGGCAGCCCGAGCAGCCGGGCGAACGTCCGGAAGTTCCCGATCATCGGGTAGATCTCCTCGGCCCCGACAATCGTGCACGGGACGATGGGGACGCCCGTGCGCAAGGCGGCCGAGACAAAACCTCCACGGCCGAAGCGCTGCAGCTTGTAGCGTTCGCTGAACGGCTTGCCGATCCCCTTGAAACCTTCCGGCCAGACCCCCACCAGGTGGCCAGCGGCAAGCAGCCGTTCGGCGTCCGCCTGGCAGGCGAGGGTGTTGCCGGTCTTGCGCGCCAGCGGTGCGAGGAACGGCATGGAGAACACCAGGTCCGCGGCGAGTATCCGCAGGTGCCGGTGGGCCGGATGATGGTCCATTATCGCCAGCGAGGTCATGATCGCGTCCAGCGGCAGGGTACCGGAGTGGTTGGCCACGATCAGCGCGCCGCCGGTGTCCGGAACGTTCTCCAGACCGCGCGTCTCGACCCGGAAATAGTTCTGGTAGACCGGACGCAGCAGCGGCGCGATGACGTTCTCGGTCAGGTCCGGGTCGAAACCGTGCTCGTCGACCACGTAGTCGCCGGTGATCCGGCGCCGCAGGAACGCGAGAAAGCCCGCGAGCGCCCGTTCCAGGCTGCCCGCGTTGGCCAACGGCTCGGACGGCAGTGCGGACGCCTGCCCGGCGCCGACGTCGTCGGCGGGAGCGGTCCGGCCGGAAGCAGCCGCCCGCTCCCCGGAGGCCCACGTGTCACCGGCCTCCGCGGTGGAGAACTCCCCGGGCTCCGGCGGTTCCCAGGATGCCTGGGGCTCCCTGGGAACCGCCGGGCCCCGCGCGCCGGCACCGTCAGGGCCTGCCGCGCCGACGCTGTCCAGCCGGGCGCCGACGCGACGTGCCGGCTCCCGGCCATGCGGCGCCAGCTCCCGGCCATGTGGGGGACCGGTGTCACGCCAGCGCTGGCCGCCGAAACGCTCCGCGTCCGTCTCCGTCCCCGCCGTCCCCGCTGGCGCGGTCGGCGCGGTCGTGGCTGAGGGGGGCGGATCGTTCCGGCGCGGGTCCGGGCCGGGGCCCTCGGCCCGCTGGGGGCCGGCGGCGCTCCCGCCGTCGGCCGGCCCACCGGCGTCGGTGCCGCTCACGGCGACCGGGTCATCGTGATCGCCCTCTGCCGGGTCCCGCGGCCGGGAACGGCGTTCCACCGCGCCACCGCTCGCCCTGACGCGGGCGTCCTTGCTGCCCAGCGGGATGATGCGCGCCTCACTCACATCCGTGACCACCTTTTCGCCGGACTTGCCCTGATACTCTGCGTGAGTCGCATACTCTGTGTGAGCTGGTACCCTGCGCGAGCTGGCCGATACCCTGTGCGAGCCGGCTCTGCGGGGGCCGCCCTGCGTGGGCTGGCCCTGCGTGGGCTGGCCCTGCGTGGGCTGGCCCTGCGTGGGCTGGCCCTGCGTGGGCTGGCCCTGCGTGGGCCGACAGGATGCTCCTCGGATTCCCCGGGTGGGTCCCCGGGCCCGCGGCTTTTCCGGGGCCTGAGGGTGCGCGGCACCTGCGTGGCCGCTGATGTGGCCGCGCGCTCCTCGGCCGGCCGGCGCCGGTGGACGACCACCCGCCCGGCCCACGCCCCCGGCGGCCCGCTCGCCGGTCGACCGCCGCTATCCAGCGGCCCGCCAGCCCACGCCCCACGTCTGCCGGGCCGGGCCGCGCGGGGGACATCGCGTGGTGATCACCGTCATGACCAGGTTCAACTCATCCGTCTCCCGTCCGCATCCGTCTCCTGTCCAGTGCCGGTCCGTCTCCCGCACGCCCTACTCCCTGCCCAACGTGGAAGCCACCCAAAGGTGGTGACGATGGTCGCGACGCCCCGGCCAGCCTGGTCATGACGTCCCGACCAGCCTGCGGCGCGCGAGTACGTCCAGCAGGGCCCGCTCCAGGCGGACCACGGCGTCATGGTCGATCGCGAAACGCATCGGACGGTCCCGTACGAAGTCGTCGAAGGTCTGTTGTGTCGTGAACCGCGGAATGTAGTTGAAGACGTGTTTCAGCCGGGTGGTGTCGACCGCGCGCCCATGCGCGAGGAAACCGAGCTGTTCGGCGGAGAAGTCCAGCAGGCGGGATCTGCGGATCAGGTTCCCCAGCGTGACCACGGCCGGGGACGGTACCGGCAGCGGCGCCCGCCCGGCCCGCCGCACGGCCTGGGAGAGCAGGAGGACACCGTCCCCGGCGACGTTGAACGTGCCCGGATGGTCCTGGACGGCGGCCTGGATAAGCACGGCGAGCGCGTCCTCGCTGTGCAGGAGCTGGAGGCGCGGATCAAAGCCGAGTACCGTCGGGACGACCGGCAGCTCGAAGTACCGGGTCAGCGGACTGTCGATACCGGGGCCGATGATATTGGTGAATCGCAGCACGCTGACAGTGACGTCGGGCCGCCGGCGGCTGAAACCCCGGACGTATCCCTCGACCTCCAGGGCATCCTTGCTGTAACCCCCGCGAGGCAGGCTGCGCGGCTCCATCTCCTCGGTGAACAGCGCCGGATCAGAGGGTGATGATCCGTAAATCGTCGTGGTGGACTTGACGATCACTTTTGTGACGCTCGGCGCCTTCTGGCACGCGGCGAGGAGCTGCATGGTGCCGATGACGTTGATTTCCTTCATCGTGGCCCGGCCGCCGGCACCGAGCGGAGTGGCGATCACATTCAGATGAAGGACGGTGTCGACAGCGGCGGCACTGATTACTTTCGCGATCAGCGGATTACGGATGTCCGCACGGACGAACTGGGTGCGGCCGAGATCGTCGCGGGGCGGCACGGTATCGACCCCGATCACATTCTCGATCTCCGGGTCGGCCGCGAAGACACTCGCCACCTGTGCGCCGAGCGGCCGGGAAACACCGGTCACCAGCACGCAGCGTGGTCGCATTTCTCGTCGCCCCCTGCCCCGATACCCGGGCCCATGCTACGCCCTGGCGTTGTCACGCCAGAAACATCGTGGAGTACATGGCGTGGCGTCCTATTGGTCAACAATAACCAACGTCACCCAACGTCGACTATTGACGAGGAAGCATAACTCGAGGCGACACCACAGGCTCATCCGGTAACGATTCCGCCGGTCTCGTCCGACAACGATTCGCAGGCCACATCCGATGACATCACCCGGCCCGGCATCGCCACCGGACCGGGAACAGCAGCCACGCAATCGAATACGGAACACCAGGTAGTCAACCGAGCACAAAAGGTGGCAACGGAAAAGCGGGACCGTCATCACGAAAGCGGATGGTAGCGGCAATGTCACAGAAAGATCTGCCGGTAACGGCAGCCAGACAGCCCCCGATGGCCGTCCGACGGATGCCGGCCGATGCGGCCAGCGATCCAGCAGGCTCCCCCACGGGACGAGAGCGGCGGGGCCGACGCGGCAAGACCGACACCGCGGAGCCGACGGGCGGGGCCGACGCGGCGCGACCAGGGGACAGCAGGGCCGCCACCGGCGAGCGGAGCCGTCGAGAGCGGGGCGACGGGAGCGACAGGGCGACGGGAGCAGCCCGTCCACAGACGGGAGAGCGTCGGGCGCTTCCGGGCCGGGACGCCGGAAGCAGTGGAGATCG
Source organism: Protofrankia sp. CiP1_Cm_nod1 (assembly GCF_920888515.1). Taxonomy (GTDB): domain Bacteria; phylum Actinomycetota; class Actinomycetes; order Frankiales; family Frankiaceae; genus Protofrankia. Next base: position 24,918 of record NZ_CAKKTM010000445.1, read on the forward strand.
CCGGGCTCCCTGCGCGGCCGCGACCGGAGACCCGTGCCGACGCGTGGCGACGACACGGACCGCCGGCCGCGCCGGGCGAGGCCCCACGAACAGGCATCCGGAACGGGCGCATCCTCCGGAGCGGGCATCCAGTTGTGCCTACCGCACACGGGATGCTGTCTGGATCATCGCTCCGGCCGGCCGCCATCCACCGGACGCCGCACGGCCGGCAGCCGGCTACGACGATCCCGCTCCGACGCGCCCGGCCTCCCGCGCCCGGCGCCCACCGTCCGGCGTCCGGGCGAACCGGCTCGTACCACGACGAGCCGACAGCAGAAGAAGCTCGAAGTAATCGTTTAACTACTTCTTGTTGCGCCGTTGAACGCGGGTCCGCTTGAGGAGCTTGCGGTGCTTCTTCTTGGCCATGCGCTTGCGACGCTTCTTGATAACCGAACCCACGAACCCAACCGATCTGTTGGAAGGAAAGCCGAACGAACTACCGGCCGAGCCTACCCGCTCCACCGGACAACGTGGCACGGCCACCCGCTCCCCCACGGGCGGACGAGTACGCGGACGGAGCGACGGCCTGGTTCCCACCCCCGCGCGCTCCGCGCCTTCCACGTCACGGCCCCGTCGTCACGGCCCCGCTGCCACAGCCCTGCTGCCATAGCCCTGCTGGCACAGCCCTGCTGGCACGGCTCCGTTCGCGTACGCCCTGGCTGGTCCTGGCGGGCTTTCGTGTCCGGTCAGGTGGGACTGGCCAGTTCGCGGGAGCGGTCCCGGGCCGCTTCGATCGCGGCCAGCAGGGCCGCTCGGACGCCGTGCTTCTCCAGCTCCCGGATGGCGGTGATCGTCGTACCGCCGGGGGAGGTCACCGCCTCCCGTAGCAGTACCGGATGCTCGCCGGAGTCGCGCAGCATCACAGCCGCCCCCACCGCGGTCTGCACCAGCAGCTGCGCGGCGACCCCCCGCGGAATCCCCAGCAGGATGCCCGCGTCGATCATCGATTCGACCAGGTAGAAGAAATAGGCCGGGCCGCTGCCGGAGAGGGCCGTCACGGCGTCCTGCTGCGCCTCGGGCACCCGGACAACCTTGCCGACCGGCGCCAGCAGCCTCTCGGTACGGCGCAGGTGCTCCTCGCCGGCATGGGCGCCGGCCGAGATCGCCGACATGGCCTCGTCCACCAGCACAGGGGTGTTCGTCATCACCCGCACCACCGGCGTGCCGGCGGCGAGCCGGTACTCCAGGAACGCGGTGGTGACGCCGGCCGCCACCGAGATCACCAGATGCTCCGGCGTGACGACATCGGTGATCTCTCCGACCAGCGCGGTCATGTCCTGCGGTTTGACCGTGAGTATCAGCACGTCCGCCCGGGCGGCCGCGGCCGGGTTGGAGACCGCTTCGACGCCGTGGCGGGCGGACAGCTCCTTGGCGCGCTCCGGCCGGCGCGCCGTCACGAACAGATCCGCGGGATCATGCCCGGAGCGCAGCATCCCCGACAGCAACGCCTCGCCGAGCCTGCCGGCGCCGAGGATAGCGATCGTCATGGACGTCCCTCCTGTCGGCGGACCATACCCGTCCCCAGGCGGAGCACTTTCGTCAACCTGGCTCTCCTGTCAACCCGGCTCTCCCCAGTCCGACCCACACATGACTGGCCCGGCACATGGCTGGCCCGGACGTGACCGGCCGGTGCGCGGCTGCCACCGGTTCCCGCCTCACTCCCCCCCATCCGTCGCCGTCCGCCATCGGAGCCGTCCGTCACCGCCGACGCCCGCCCCCGCCCGCCCGCCGCGCTCACGCGGTGGAGCGCAACGCACGTGCGAAGAACAGCAGGTTGGCCGGGCGTTCGGCCAGCCGCCGCATCAGATAGCCATACCACTCACGCCCGCATGGAACATAGACCCTTACCATCTCACCGGCTTCGGCAAGGCGCCGCTGCTCCCCGGGGCGGACTCCGTACAACATCTGGTACTCGAACGGCCGCCGGGCCGCTCCTCGTGACGCAGCCCCTCGTGACGCCGCCCCTCGTGACGCCGCATCCCACGGCACCGCGGCCCGCGGCGCTTCGGCTTGTGGTGTTGTGGGCACGCGCTCGGCCGGCCGGTCACCCACGGTCGGCGCGCTCGCGGGCAGCCTGCCCGCGGCCAGCTCGCCGGCGAGCCCGGCGGCCAGCTCGATCAGGACCGGATCATGGGTGGCCACCATCGGGTACCCCTGACCCGCCATCAGGATCGCCAGGCAGCGCGCGTAGGAGGCGTTCACCTCGGCCCGGCGGACGTAGGCGGCCGAGGCGGGCTCGGCGTAGGCGCCCTTGCACAACCGCACCCGGCCGCCCGCGGCCGCGAGGTCACGGCAGTCCGCCTCGGTACGCCGCAGGTAGGCCTGGACGACGGCACCGGTCTCATCGAACTCCCGGCGCAGGTCGGCGACGACGGCCAGCGTGGCGTCGGTGGTGGTGTGATCCTCCATGTCGACGGTGACGCACGTCCCGGCGTCGCGGGCCGCCTGGCAGACCCGGAAGGCCAGGTCACGGGCGAGCGCGGCGTCGACCCGCGCCCCCAGCGCGGAAAGCTTGACCGAGACCTCAGCCGCGGGCGTGAGCCCCGCGTCGGCCAGGGCGCGCAGCAGCCCGCCGTAGGCGGCGGCCGACTCCTCGGCCAGCCGGTGGTCGGTGACGTCCTCGCCGAGGAGGTCCAGCGACACCCGCAGGCCGGCGTCACGCAGCCCCCCGGCCACCCTGACCGCCGCCGTGACGTCCTCCCCCGCGACGAACCGTTCCACCACGCCCCGGGTCAACGGCGCGGTGGACACCAGCCGCCGGACCCGCGGATCACCCGACATCATCAACAGCGCCGTCCGCAGCATCCCCGCAGGATCCCGCAACACCCCCGCCCGGGCCCCGAACGCCACGGCAACCACCCCCGACACCCAGCGACACCCACCGGCACGCTCCCACCACACCCCACCACATCCGCCCCGTTTCGCCAGCCCCGCCACATCCGCCCCCAGCACACCGGCCCCAACGCAGCGCCCCACCACGCCAGCCTTCCCACCACCGCCGGCTCTCCCCCATACCGGCCCCCGCCCGGGAGGCTCACCGCGCCACCCCAAAGGACGTGAATACGGTGCCGCGACAGCAACAGATCCACATCGTTACCCCACCTCAAAACGAAAAAGGAATCCCATCATGACAACGAGGGAACAAGTGGCTGCTGTAGCAGCCACTTACGTACTCGTTCCCGACAAAGGTGGATGATCGGCATGTCTTTGTGGGTTTCAGGGGGTGCGGTGGGGTGGGTTCTGCTCAGGACGGGGTGGTGAGTGGGAGGCGGGCCACCGTCAGGATCGTGCGGAAGGGCTCGGTGATCATCCCGTCGGGGAAGGCCTTCAGCAGGGAGCGCCGTTCGGCGTCCAGGAAGTCCTCCAGCCGGTCCCCGATCGCCTGGACGTACGACTTCGAGCGCAGCCACAGCTCGTACCGGTCCAGCGGGAGCGTCCGGCCCCAGTGGCCGGAAACCGTCACGACCTCGGTGAACAGGCCCGTCCAGCGCAGTTCGTCCGCCCAGGGGCGGGTGCGGTAGTCGCGCCGGTAGCCGGGGCTCATCGCCTCCAGACGCCGCTGCTGACGCTCCCACCAGCGCAGGTCCTCGCCGTCGACGTCGTTCCACCAGACCGCGAGCGCGCCGCCGGGGCGCAGCACCCGGGCCGCCTCGGCCGCGGCCACCGGCACCCGCACCCAGTGCCACGCCTGGGCGTAGCAGACAAGGTCCGCCACGGCGTCGGAGAACGGAAGCGCCTCGCCGTCGGCGCGCACCACGCCGATCCCGGGGGTGCGCTCCCGCAGCCGGCCGAGCATGCCCGGGCTGTGGTCCACCGGGATCACCCGGGCGCCGCGCGCGAGCAGGTCCCGGGTGGCTATACCCGTCCCGGCGCCGACCTCGAGGATGTCCGCGCCGGCCAGCTCACGCCCGGCCAGCCAGGCCAGATCCCGGAACAGCTGATCGGGATAGGACGGCCGGGCGGCGTCATAGGCGTCCACCATCGGGTCGAAAAGCGATCTGGCGCTCATTACCGCATGGTGGCACCGTCGTGCGGGCCGGATACGGCTGTTTACCGCTGTTCGTCTCGATACCCCGCCGGTATCGTCACGTCACCGGTACTGCCCCTCCACCGGCATCGCACCGGTATCACCCGCTCCACCGGTATCACCGGCCGGCCCGGCGACAATGCCCGGACCAGGGCCATGACGTCAGGGCAGGCGGCCGGCCGCGGTGACGGGGGCGGCGGCGAGGTTGAGGCGGGTGAACGCCAGGGCCTCGGCGAGGTCGGCCTCCCGCTGCGCTCTCGACTCCGCGCGGCGCGTGTTGATCTCCACGACCACCGTCCCGTCGAAGCCCCGGGCCGCGAGCCGTTCCAGCAGGTCGGCGCATGGCTGGTTGCCGCGGCCGGGCACCAGGTGCTCGTCCTTGGCCAGGCCGACCCCGTCGGCCATGTGCACGTGGACCAGCCGGTCGCCCAGCTCGTCGGCCATGGCGAGCGCGTCGGAACGGGACACGCTGGTGTGTGACAGGTCCAGGGTGACGTGCCGGTAGTCGTCGTCCACGGGCGACCAGTTCGGCGCGTACGCGGACACCTCCCGCCCCCGGGCCCGCAACGGGAACATGTTCTCGACGGCGAAGCGGATGTCCGTCTCGTTCGCCATCCGTTCGATGCCCTCGATGAAGTCGCGGGCGTAGTCACGCTGCCACCGGAACGGCGGGTGGACGACGACGGTCGGTGCCCGCAACGTCTCCGCGACGGCGCGGGCCCGTTGCAGCTTCGCCCACGGCTCGACCCCCCAGACACGCTGGGTGAGCAACAGGCACGGGGAGTGGATCGCCAGGATCGGAATGCCGTGATAGTCGGCAAGCCGCCGCAGAGCTTCCGGATCCTGGCTCACCGGATCCGTCCACACCATGATCTCTACGCCGTCGTAGCCAAGCCGGGCAGCCATCTCGAAAGCCGCCGCCGTCGACTCCGGATACGTCGACGCGGTCGACAGAGCCACTCTGGCCGAGGGCACCCGTGCGATGGCACGCCCACCGCCACGCGGTGCGAGCCGGGCCGGGTAGCCGGTGTCAGGGGAGAGAACAGCGGAATCCGCTGTCGGCCGCCACAAATCTGGGCCACGGTTGTCCGCGACCTCGGCGTCCCCGAGCCGCGGCGCTGGGGTCTGCGCCTCGGACATCCCTCAACAGTAGTGCCTGTGCGCGGCGATCGGCGCCCGACTCGGAGCACCGAGACAGCAGACCGGTTACCGAACGAAGTCGCACAGGGACTACATGGAGACCACACAGAGATCGCACAGGGACCGGACGGGGCTCACATGAAGATCATTTGGAGGGCTGTTCGAAGGTCACGCGGAGGTCAGCCAGTCCAGCCTGCGCAGAATGATGCCCTCCCGCAGCGCCCACGGGCAGATCTCGACCTCATCCAGGTTCAGCAGGTCGAGGGCTTCGTCGGCGACCACGGACCCGGCGGCCAGCTGGCCCGCGCGGTCGGCCGACACCCCGGGCAGGTCGCACCGTTCGGCGGCGGACAGCCGGCACAGCCGCGCGGACATCTCGCGCAGCGCGTCCCGGCGCAGGACCCGGCGGACGTACGGGCCGCGGCTGTAGGGCTCCGCGCCGGCGATCCGGGCCAGCGACCTGAAGGTTTTCGACGTCGCCACCGCCCGCGTGGGCTCGCCGACCACGTACAGCCGGGAGACCACCGGGGCGATGTGCGCCCGGACGTAGCGCCGCAGGGCCGTCACCTCGGAGCGTTTCGGCGGGTCGTTGGCGAACCAGTCCCGGGTGAGCCGGCTGGCCCCCAACGGCAGGGAGGACACGACGTCGGGGTCCTCGTGCATCCCGGCCGCGATCTCCAGGGAGCCGCCGCCGATGTCGAGCGCGAGCAGCCGGCCGGCGCTCCAGCCGAACCAGCGCCGCACCGCCAGAAAGGTCAGCCGGGCCTCGTCCTGCCCCGGCAGGACCGCGAGCGCGACCCCGCTGGCGGTCCGCAGACGAGCCAGGACGTCCTCACTGTTGGTAGCGTCCCGCAGCGCGGAAGTGGCGAACGCCACAAGATCGTCCACGCCGAGCTCGTCGGCACGCGCACTCATGTCGATGATGCAGCCGGTCAGGATCCGCTCCCCCTCGGCGGAGAGCGCTCCGTCACCGTCGAGGAGCTCGACCAGCCGCAGCGGGACCTTCATGCTGGCGGCCGGCAGCGGCTGGCCGCCGACATGGGCGTCCACCACCAGCAGGTGCACGGTGTTCGAGCCGATATCGATCACACCGAGGCGCATCCGGCCGGAAACCGGCGGGACGGCGACGTGCGGGGCGGCCTGGTGGGGCAGGGCCTCCTGGCCCACCTCCTGGCCATCGCCGAGGGGGGCCGGCACGGGCAGCGTCACGGGCGGGTCACCGGCCCCGGGCCGGGCGGCGGCGGGGATCTCCACGGCGGCGGTCTCGGCCACGGGCTTCAGTGACATCGGACACACGATAGGCCCACCCGCACGGCAACCGACAACCCAGCCGGGCCGGCCGGGCCGGCGAGGTCATCCGAATCGGCCAGACCGGCCAGATCGGGCAGGACGGAAACAGTTGGCAGACCGGACAGCGGACGAAGAGCGCATGCCCCCCTCGCCGCGTGGCCAAACTTCACGCATCCACTCCCGGTCGTGCATCGAGCCGGCCACGGCCGGCCGGCACCAGCGCCCAGCGAACCAGGCCACCGGTATCCGGCGAACAACACGCCCGGCGGACCACCATGACAGCGACGGCTAACCACCATGACAGTGATCAGGTACGCACAGCGACCAGGCCGGGCGGAGCCCTCACCCGACCAACGTACACAAGTGATCGCCACTGTCGGGCCGAAACGCCGATCAAAGAACCGAATCGTCACAGAAAGATCACGATCACGCCACCGGAGAGAATCCACCGGAGAGAACAGGGCCGCCGGAGACGCCGTGCCACCGGGGGCGCCGCCGGCGTCAGGGCTCGAACTTGTACCCCAGGCCCCGCACGGTCACCAGGTGGCGTGGGTTCCCGGGCTCGTCCTCGATCTTGGTGCGCAGACGCTTGACGTGGACGTCGAGGGTCTTGGTGTCCCCGACGTAGTCCGAGCCCCAGACCCGGTCGATCAGCTGGCCGCGGGTGAGGACCCGGCCGGCGTTGCGCAGGAACATCTCCAGCAGCTCGAACTCCTTCAGCGGCAGCGGGACGGAGGTGCCGGCGACCGTGACCACATGGCGTTCGACGTCCATCCGCACCGGACCGGCCTCCAGCGTCGCCGTGACGTGTTCGTCGACCTCGCCGCGGCGGCGCAGCACCGCGCGGATACGGGCGACCAGCTCACGGGCGGAGAACGGCTTGGTGACGTAGTCGTCCGCGCCGAGCTCCAGGCCGACGACCTTGTCTATCTCGCTGTCGCGGGCGGTTAACATGATCACCGGGACGGTCGACCGCTGCCGCAGCGCACGGCAGACCTCCGTCCCGGACAGGCCCGGCAGCATCAGGTCCAGCAGGACGAGATCGGCGCCGTGCCGCTCGAACTCGGTCAGCGCGGCCGGCCCGTCGGCGGCTACCGCGACGTCGAAACCCTCCCGTTCCAGCATGAACGACAACGCGTCCGAGAACGACTCCTCGTCCTCCACGACCAGCAGGCGGGTCACGCGTCACACTCCTTCGTCATCCGTCCGTCATCCGGGTGTCGGTCCGTCGGCCGTCATTCGTCGGTCAGTCGCCGTTGTCGCGCCTGTGCTCGGCGCCGGCATCGGCATCGGTGTCGATGCCGGCGCCGGTGTCGATCTCGGTGTCGATCTCGGTGTCGATCTCGGTGTCAGCATCGTCATCGGTATCGGCCAGCAGCAGCGGCAGTCTGATCGTGAACGTCGACCCGGCCCCCTCGGAGCTCCACACGCTCACACTTCCCCCGTGGTTGGTCGCGACATGCTTCACGATCGCCAGGCCCAGCCCGGTACCGCCGGTCGTGCGGGACCGCGCCGGGTCCGCCCGGTAGAAGCGCTCGAACACCCGCTCCAGGTCCTTCTCGGCGATGCCGATGCCCTCGTCGGCGACCGAGAGCTCCACGGTGTCACCGGCGCGCCGGACACCGACGACGACACGGGTCCCCGGCGGGGAGTAGGTGACCGCGTTGTTCAGCAGGTTCGCCAGCGCGGTGACCAGCTGTCCCTCGTCCCCGCTGACCACGAAGTCGCTGTCGCCGATCACCGCAACGATGATCTCCTGGGCGGCGGCGGCCAGCCGGGTGCGGTCGAGCGCTTCGGCCACCACCACCGACACCTGCACCGGCTGGGGATCCGGCCGCGGGTCCGCGCCCTGCAGCCGGGACAGATCGATGATCTCCTGTACGAGGCGGGCCAGCCGGGCGGACTCGTGCGTCATCCGGGACGCGAACCGGCGGACGGCCGCCGGATCGTCACTGGCCGCGGCGACGGCTTCGGCCAGCACGTGCAGCGCGCCGACCGGGGTCTTCAGCTCGTGGCTGACGTTCGCCACGAAGTCCCGGCGGACCGCCTCCACCCGGCGGGCCTCGGTGAGATCGTCGAGGATCACCGCGACATGGCCGTCCGCGTCCAGCCGCGAGGTGCGGGCGCGTACGGCGAACGCCTCCTGGTCGGGACGGGGCCGGGTCAGCGGCGGTTCGGGGCGGGGCGGCAGGTCGAGCTGCTGGTCACGGTCGACGCCGTCGCCGCGGGTGCGGGCGGCCAGGTCGCTGAGCTCACCCAGGTCCAGCCGGCTGTCGACGATCACCCCCATGGCGTGGGCCGCCGGGTTGGCCAGCACCACCACGCCGTCGGCGTCCAGAACGATCAGCCCGGAGGGCAGGCCGTCGACAAGGCGCCGGACGAGCCGCGAGGGCAGCGCCGCGTGCGCGGCGGTCGGCGGGTTCGCGGCCGTCGCATCGCGGAACCGCCGCCGCGGGGACACCGCCGTACTGTCACCCGTCCGGATCGTGGGCGCACCCCGGCCCGGCGGCGCCTGAGCCGGCAGCGCCTGAGCCGGCGGCACCGCACCCGACGACGCCTGAGCCGGCGGCACCTGGGCCGGCGGCACCGCACCCGACGACGCCGCACCCGACGGCGTCTGGGCCGGCGGCGCCTGGGCCGATGC
>NZ_CAKKTM010000446.1 GCF_920888515.1 Protofrankia sp. CiP1_Cm_nod1
CGACGGCGTCTGGGCCGGCGGCGCCTGGGCCGATGCCGGTCGCGGGCCGGGACGCTCCCGGCCGGTGCGCGGCGTGGAGCCGACAGCATCCGAGCGGGTCCCGCCGGCGAAGAACCCGAAGCCGGAGAAACCGGAACGGCCGATGCCGGGCAGCCCGATGCCGGGCAGCCCGGAACCGGGGAGGCCGAAGCCGGCCTCCCGCTCGTCCGCGCCCTCGCCCACGGCCGAATGGTAGGTGGGCTGCGGGTGTATCCACCCAACCCGGTCCGATAGTCGTCAGGAGTTCACCCGGCCAACAGGATGTGTTCACCGTGGGGCGAGCACTGCCGACCATCGTTGATCGCGACAGGGTATGCGCGGCGTTCGGGGTCATATGTCCAGGAGCAATCGCTGTTCGCCCTCAACGTGTGACGCGCCGAAGAGCGGAACGGCGACTTTCCCACGGACAGCCGACGCCGGCTCGCAACGCCGGGAGCCGGCACGCGCATGGTCACCGTCCCGGCGAGCCGGGAACACGGCCGCCGTCCCGGTGACCAGCGAGATCCACGGCTTCCAGCAGCGCGAAAGAAACATGATCGTGCTCTGCCAGCCGTCCTGACCTCACCCTGTTGTGGTCCGATGGGCTGACAACCGCTACAGACACGAAGGAGCCGTCCGTGCGGGACGCCTTCCACGACGAGCTCGAGAGCATCAACTCCTCGCTCGTCGAGATGACCAACCTGGTCGCTTCAGCAATGGCGCGAGCGACGACCGCCCTTCTCGACGCAGATCTGCAGCTCGCCGAGGGCGTGATCACGGCTGACGAGACCGTGGACCTGCTACGCAACGAAATCGAGGAACGATCCTTCGACATAATGGCGCGCCAGCAGCCGGTCGCCACCGACCTGCGGACGATGGTCACCACGCTGCGTATCGTGGCTGACCTCGAACGCATGGGCGACCTCGCGCTGCACGTCGCCAAGGTGGCCCGCCGGCGCTACCCCGGCCGTGCCGTCCCACCGGAGCTGCACTCGACCCTGCTGGAGATGGGGCAGGTCGCGCAGCGCATCGTCGCCAAGGCGGGGTCGGTCATCGCCGGCCACGACGCGGCCCTGGCCAAGGAGCTGGAAAGCGACGACGACTCCATGGACGCCCTGCACCGCAAGCTCTTCCACGTCCTGCTGGAAACGGAATGGACCTACGGCATGGAGGCCGCGATCGACATCACCCTCTGTGGCCGCTACTACGAACGCTACGCCGACCACGCCGTCTCAGTAGCCCACCGGGTCATCTACCTGGTCACCGGCAAACGGGTCTGACCCGCCCGGAGCGGGACCAGCTACACGAACAGAGCGGTGACGTGGTTCCGCCCCTGCCGGGCCCGCGTTCCCCACGTCACGGCTCCGTTCGGCGCCGCCGAGCGCCCACCCGACCGGCGTTCGTTACTTCTTGCCCTGGGCGGCTACGGCGGCGGCGGCCCGGGCCGCTTCCTCCGGGTCGAGGTAGGACGAGGACAGGACGCGCAGGTCGTCATCCAGCTCGTAGCGCAGCGGGATGCCGGTGGGGATGTTCAGGGCGGCGATGTCGCCGTCGCCGATGCCGTCGAGGTGCTTGACCAGGGCGCGCAGCGAGTTGCCGTGGGCGGCGACGAGCACGGTCCTCCCGCGCCGCAGGTCCGGCACGATCGCGTCGTACCAGTACGGCAGTATCCGGGCCACCACGTCCTTGAGGCACTCGGTCGCCGGGATGAGGTCCGGCGGCAGGTCGGCGTAGCGCTCGTCCACACCGCTGACCTGCTTGGGGCCGATGGGCGGCGGCGGGGTGTCGTAGGAACGGCGCCACAGCGTGAACTTCTCCTCGCCGTACTCGGCGAGGGTCTCGGCCTTGTTCAGCCCCTGCAGGCCGCCGTAGTGCCGTTCGTTCAGGCGCCAGGAGCGGTGCACGGGGATCCACGTCCGGCCGGCCGTGTCGAGCGCGATCCAGGCGGTGCGGATCGCGCGCAGCAGCAACGACGTGTGCACCACGTCCGGGAGCGCACCGGCGTCGCGGAGCAGTTCACCGCCGCGGGCCGCCTCCTGGCGGCCCTTGTCGGAAAGGTCGACATCCACCCAGCCGGTGAACAGGTTTTCTCGGTTCCACGTGCTCTCGCCGTGGCGGAGCAGAACGAGCGTCGGCATGACTTCGATCCTGCCGCAACCCGTCGCCGCGATGCGGCTGGATCGGCCGTGGCGCACCCGTCCGGGGCACTTTCAGGGCCGCTCCGACCGCGACGCCCAGCCCTTCACCACCCCACACCGGTACCCCCGCCCCTGGCCGCCCGGCCCGAACCGGCCCGCTGGTGTTGCCCTCGTCCGCTGTCCTGGTTGTCGGCTTGGGTGTCAGTCGGTGGCCTTGGGATGGCCGGTACCGGCGTAGATCACCCACGCGGTCCGGTTCGAATCATCGATCAGATACCAGATGCGTCCGCCGCTGGTGACCTCATACTGCCAGCGTTCCAGCGTCTGGCCTTTGAACGTCGCGGTGCCGAGGGCGCCCTTGAGACGGTGGTGACGGTCCGGATTGCCGCGGATCCGCGGCAACGACCGGATTGTGTCGAAGGCGCGGCGCAGGTTGCCCGGGGCCTGGCGGGCGAGGTGTTCCCAGCCGTCGGCGGCCTCGTTGGTGGCGAAACAGATGTCGTACTCGCTGCTGGTGGGGGGTGGAGCGGCGCGGTCTTCCCGCTTCGGGCTCATTCGGTTGCGACGGCGGGTGGCTGGGGGACGGGGCCGAGGTCGCCGTCGGGTTCCCGGGTCAGGATCGCGTACAGGGCGGGGTCGGCGTGGATCTCGGCGCTGTGCCGCCACTGGGTGAGCAGGACGGCGACGGGAGCCAGCGTGTCCAGCGCCATCGCGCCGCGCGCGGTTGCGATGAGCTCGGTGAAAAAGGTGTCGACGTCCGCCGGCGGTAGGAACGTCGTCCAGGGCAACGCGTCTGGCAGCGCCTGCCGCAGAGCGGCAGCGTTCCCGGTGTGGATCAGGCTGGCGAGCATGCGGGTGGCGAAGTCGACCACGGCGGAGTCCTGTTCGAGTTGCTCCACTCGCATCAGCGCGAGGTCCGTCGCGTCGCGGCGGCGCAACCGGAGCGCGCGTACCTCGTCGAGCCGTCGGGCGGTTGCCGCCGGATGATGGAGGAGCTCGCTGAACGGGACTTCCTCGTAGGCCGCGCTCATGACATCCACACTAGCTCGGATGTCGCAACATCTTAAGATCGAATCATGGCCGCAACATCTCGGACCTTGCGGGCCACCCATCGATGACGCCCGACCGCCTTCCGCCCCATCGACGGTCCCGCCAGCGGCGTCGTGATAATCCGCAGCCGCCGCGTGGCATCCTGAGCCGTCCGACTGGGGACAAAAAGACCTCCGGGCGCTTCCATCGCCCATGGAAGGGACGACAGGTCGTCGGGACCAGCGACGACGCCCGGAGGTCCGGTGCCTGTCTGGTTCTCGCCGGTGCCGGTGCCCGCAGGTCACCCGGCAGGGGTGAGGACCACGAGACCGGCTTAGCGGACAGTCACCTCACGAGTCCGTTTATCACACAAAACTAGACCACCTCCCTTCTCGTGTACGGACAACGCTACGGGGGCCGGGTGGGCTCGGCAACCGCTTTTCCGCACCAACCGCCAAGCCGTCGCCGGCGACTCCTGAACACTTAAGGCGACTTATATATAACAAAAAGTAATTATCGTCGGAGGGTCGCGACGGTGACACAGCAGGACACCGTCCGCACGATCGAAGATCCATCGGACGCGGCCTAAACTGTGTCCATGACGGTGGACGTCGCGAAAGGCCGGGAGAGCTGGCGGTGGCGTGAGGCTGCTGCCGCGCCGGTTGCCACCGCGTCACCGCGGGCCGAGGTCCCGGCGTCGTCAGCCTCGGGGTCGTCGTCAGCCCCGGAGCCGGTGGCGGACGGCACCTGGCAGACGCAGTTACGCTCCCGGGGCTACCGGCTCACCCCACAACGCCAGCTCGTCCTCGAAGCGGTCGCCCGGCTCGGCCACGCCACCCCCGAGGAGATCGTCACCGAGGTCCGCCGCACCGCGGGCGGGGTCAACATCTCCACGGTGTACCGCACCCTGGACCTGCTCGAGGAGCTCGACCTCGTCTCGCACGCCCACCTCGGTCACGGCGCGCCGACGTACCATGCGGCCGGCGTCGTCGAGCACGTCCATCTGGTGTGCGGCGGCTGCGGCACGGTGCGGGAGATCCCTTCGGACGTCCTGACCGACCTCGTCGCCCGGCTGCGCGACGACTTCGACTTCTCCGTGGACGTCAGTCACGTCGCACTTGCCGGCCGATGCGGGAACTGCGCGACCCCGGTCTCGGGTTGAACAGGCCATGACCGGACAGTCCATGACCACCGACCCGATCGCCACGCGCACGCCCGGCGGCCCGGACAGCCCGGACAGCCCGGACAGCCCGGACAGCCCGGACAGCCCGGACAGCCCGGACAGCCCGGACGACGGCTACCGTTCACCGCTGCTGGCCGTCGCCGGTGCCGTGCCCGCCACCGGGCCCGATCTCGGGGTCGCCGACCACTATGGGGATCCGCTGCGCGAGCAGCGCGCCGGCGAGCGCGGGGCAGTGGTCGTCGACCGCTCGCACCGCGGGGTGCTGCGCGTCACCGGTGTGGACAGGCTGTCCTGGCTGCACAGCATCACCTCCCAGCATCTCGCCGCGCTGCCGGCCATGCGGGGCAGCGAGGCGCTGGTGCTCTCCCCGCACGGCCACGTCGAACACCACCTGATGATCGCCGACGACGGGACGGCCAGCTGGCTCGACGTCGAGCCGGGCACCAGCGCCGCACTGCTCGCCTACCTGGAGTCGATGCGTTTCCTGCTGCGGGTCGAACCGGTCGACGTCCATGCCGACTATGCCGTGCTGTCGGTCATCGGCCCGGCCGCCGTGGACGTCGTGACCAGCGCGTTCGCCCCGCTCGACCCTCCGCTCCACCGGCCTGACCGCCACGATGTGACGGTGGGTTACGACGGTGACCTGCTGGCCCATGGTCTGTACCCGCTGGCCCGGGCCCTCGTCCGGCCGGCCGTCACATCACCAGCCGTAGTCGACGGCCCCGTGGCCGACAGCGCCGCGACGGACGGCCCGGGGGCCGGCCTCGAGGCGGGCGAGCAGGAGGATCCGGGCGGATCCGAGATCCTCGTCCGGGCGATGCCCGACGGTCTCGACCTGCTCGTCCCGCGCCGGACGCTGCGCGGGATGGTCGAGCGGCTCGTCTCCGCGGGCGCCTCCCTCGCCGGGGCCGGCGCGTTCGAGGCGGCGCGGGTCGCCGGCCGCCGGCCCCGCCTGGGCGCGGAGACCGACCACCGGACGATCCCGCACGAGGTCGGCTGGCTGGCCACCGCCGTCCACCTCGACAAGGGCTGCTACCGTGGTCAGGAGACCGTCGCCCGCGTGCACAACCTGGGACGCCCGCCCCGGCGCATGGTCCTGCTGCATCTGGACGGCACGACGGTCGCCCACGGCGCCCCGGTGCACAGCGGCGGCCGGGCGGTCGGGTTCGTGGGCACGTCCGTCGTACACGCGGAACTCGGCCCGATCGCGCTGGCGATCGTCAAACGGACCGTGCCCGACGACACCGCCCTGGTCGTCGTCGACCCGGAGGCGGGTGAGGTCGCGGCGTCCGTGGAGCCGGCGGGCGGGCCCGACCAGCCGACCCGCCCGGCCGGCCGTCTCGTCGGCTGACCCGAGCCCGGACCGTCCGTTCCGTGCGTCGCACCCTCGGCCGGGCCGCTCGCCTCGGCGAGGGCAGCCGTCCCCCGGGTGGGATAGGACGACAGGACACGGTCAGGCGGGACGAGCGAGGAGCTGATCCACCTCACGGACGTCCGGATGCGCCGCGTGCCGGCGCAGGGAGCGCCGGACATCCTCCGCCCGCCGTGCGTTGCGCTGCGAGCGGGTGGCCTCCAGGAACGGCGTCGCCTGGCGGACGAGCGCGCACCCGTGGTCGATGTTGCCCAGGTCGATCTGCACGGCCGCGCGGCGGAGCAGGTATGTCGCGTGGTCGCGGGCGCGGGCGACCGGGTGCACCGCGAGGGCGTGCGCCAGCCAGCGGTCCGCCTGCTGTGGCTGGCCGAGGTCGATGTAGCAGATCCCGAGCTGGGCCGCGTGGAATCCCTCGTCGAAGATGCCCGCCCAGGCCGGGTCGTGTGGGCTGGAACGGCCGGCCGCCGTTTCGGCCTGGGCCAGCGCGCGGAAGCACCCGGCCTGGTCGCCCAGTGCCGCGTACGCCCGGGCCAGCCTCATCTGGAACATCGCGCCGGCGCGTCCGCTGATGCCGCCGCTGCTCGTCACGGCCGCTTCGGCCAGCTCGAGGGCTTCCTTGGGACAGGCGAAGTCGACGCACTGCAACGACATGTTCTTCATGATGTTCGCACCGACCAGCCGGTCCCCGGCGGCGTGGGCGGCGTGCAGGGCCGCGATCCAGTAGCGTTGCGCGCTCGTGTGGTAGCCGGCGTCGAACGACGCCCACCCGGCGATCCGGGCGAGTTCGGCGGCGAGCAGCTGGAGGCTCGTCCCGATCTTCTCCGTGTACGAGCCCTTGGCGAGCAGGTCGGTGACCACTCGCAGCTCGGCGTCGACAAGCCGCCGGACGCCCTCCCCGCCGAGCCGGTCGTCCATCAGCCGTAACCCCGGGATGTTGTGCTCGATGCGGTGGACCACCTGTTCGTCCACCCGGCCGCCGTCCAGGGCGGCGGCGAGCCGGGTGGGCTCCAGGTTGAGCCACTCGCCGGCCAGGCTCGCCACACCCGCTCCGGTGATGGTGAGGAAGCCGCGGCGGTCGGTGAGGGCACCTTCGACAACATCGATCATTGATGTCACACTGCCTGCGCTGTTCCACGGGTAGTCGGTACGTACGACGTCACCGGTCGGCAGCCAGGCCGGCCAGGGATGGGACTCGATCTTCTGGGCCGAGACTCCCAGCTCGGTGGCGAGGGCAAGCTGGGAGACCCGGTCAGGCACGACACCCCGGTGTTCCCAGCGCCAGACCTTCTGACGTTCCGCCGCCATGTTGGCCACACCCAGGTCGCGTGCGCGGCGCGCCACCACCCGGGCCAGTCGCTGATAGGACCAGCCATGCTGCGCCCGGACGAACGCGAGCGGGTGAGCGCAGGCGCCGGCGCCCTCGGTCGACATCATCTGTCTCCTTCGAGTCGCATCTGGTGAGCAGCTAACAACGCTATGTGATGACATCTTCGCGACACAGTGACAAACAGGAAGCGATGCGTGCGCAAAAGACCACAGGAGGACAACGACATGCACCGTTTAACACCGATTGCACACGTGCTCACACGATGGCCGCGAATGCACCGCACAAAATCCCGCACAGGCCATTGACTGCTCATCAGCTTGCTGTTCAGCAAGATCCTGCAATCATGCTACCGCCGGTCGCGAGCCCCACAAGAGGCCGTACCACGGCGAGATCACACGGAGCGTCTCGAAATGCCTACTCCCCGTTCGCGATCTTATAAAAGAATGTAATAAATACAAAAAGAAACAGAATCGTGGACGGAGCGGGAGCGGAGCGACGGCAAAGCCGAAAAGCCGAACGCCCCGACGGGCAACGGCCGCATGGCGGCCACCGGCCGGACGGCCGTCAACCGAACGGCCACCGGCCCGATGAGCAGCAATCAAATGATCATCGGGCCGGTGGCCGCCGGTCACATAAGGTGGCCGCCGGTCACATGATGAGCGCCTCCGCCTGCTTCTGCAGTTCGGTCAGCGTGGCCGTCGGATTCGCGCCCGCCATGATCCTCGCGACCGCCTCGGATGCGAGGACGGGCACCTCACCGCCGCGCGGCCCCGACCAGTACGGCGCGTGGACGACCGAGTCGGTCATCGCGTTGAAGGGCACCACCTGCGGGTACCGCTGGTACAGCGAGACCAGCCGGTTGGCCGCCTCGATGTCGACCGGCAGGTAGCTGAGCACCGTCGCCCCGGCGGCCACCACGTCCGGCGCGAGCATCGCCATCATCAGCTCGGTGGCCATCTCGTTCTGGCAGCGGTCGGTGGCCAGCACCACGAGGCCGTTCCCACCGGCCACCGGATGCTGCGTACCACCCGGCAGGACGGGCAGCGGCGCCACGCCGAGCGGGAACGCGCCCCTGCCCTGGCGTTCGATGGTCTGTACCCCCGGCACCACCGAGCTGATGCTCGCGCCCACGATCGCGGACTTCCGGTTGAGGGCGAAGCGGACCATGGCGTCGGCCGGCGTGTTCGACTGGGGCCCGTAACCGCCGACCCTGGCCAGGAAGCTCGCGGTGTCGCGCGCCGCGGCACTGGTGAAGTCCGGCCGTCCCCCGGCGTTCTGGATGTTCGCGCCCTTCGACCCCGCGATGGTGTTGAAGAACCACTGCCCGAACTGGTCCGAAGCCGGCAGGTCGACCGGCTGGACGCCGGGCAGAGCCTGCCTGATCTTTTCGGCCGCGGCGAGCAGGCCGGTGGTGTCCTTCAGCGACCCCGGGTCCACCCCGGCCTGGGCGAGCATGTCGGCGTTGTAGAGCAGGACGGGCACGGAGACCTGCTGCGGGACAACGAACAGCTGCCTGCCCACCGACCCCAGCGTGGTGAACCGCTGGTCGTAGGAGGCGCGCAGCGACCGCGGCGACACCTCCTGGGCGTCGAGCCGTTCGACGAAGGTGGCCAGCAGGTCGAGCCCGGCCACCGCGAGGTCCGTGCTGCGCCCGGCGGCCGCGTCGGTGCCGATCTGCTGGACGATCTGGGAATAGCTGGTCGCGGTGGACGTGATGTCGACCGTCAGGCCGGGGTGGGCCTTCTCCATGTATGCCTTGGCTGCCTTCGCGCTGTCGGTGAGCGGGCCGCTCGCGACCATCCGCAGCGTTCTGACCCTTGTGGCGCACTGGAGCGACGCCGTGGCCCCGTTCGCGTCGGACACGGCGACGGTGGCCGGGCGGGCCGGCGGGCGCGGGCCGGCTGCCGGCGACAGGCCGCCGGAACCGCCCACCCCACACGCGGCGATCGTGCATACGGCGGCGACGACAACGGCGAACCGTGTCGCCGGCGGAATCCGGATCAATTTTCTTCCTTTCAGGCTTTCACGCCCCGACGCCGCCGGTTCTGATATCGGTGCCGAGGCCGGTGCTGCCGACGGCCCGGGCGGCCGGCATCGGACCGGAATGAGCACGGTCGATTCCGCGCTACTCGTTCGCGGTACTCGGCGCGGCCGATGGCCGGGACGCGGGAACCGGCGGCGGGAACGCGGCCTGCGGGCCGGTGGGCCGCCGGGCCGCAGGC
>NZ_CAKKTM010000447.1 GCF_920888515.1 Protofrankia sp. CiP1_Cm_nod1
GGGCGAGACCTCGGCGTCCCCTGGGAGCACCGCGGACGCCGGGACCCCGCGGACGTCGGGACCCCTGCGGCCACTGAGGCCACTGAGGCCGCTGGCTGGGCCCGGCGCCGGGCGCCGTCGAGGGCGGCATCCCCGGGCACCGGCACCGCTGCCGGCCGCGCGGAACGTCGCGCGTGACGCGGCCCGGAAGGCTCGCCTGCCGGCGGCCGCCCATGGGCGGAGCCGCCGGCAGGCGCTCCCGCCGGCGGCCCCGGGCGGGTCTCGTCTGCTCGGTACACGGCTGGAATCCTGGTGGCCGGGAGAACATCTGTATACGACCGGGGCATGTCACCGCGGCCACACATATGACGGCCCGTTCAGAAAAACCGTGGTTGACGCCGGATTGCCGGCCAACGGCCCGCTGTCGTATTTCCGACAATGTTGAGGAAAGCACATCGGAAATTCGCCGGCCACGATTCCGTCCGGGGTGCGGCTTCCCCCGCGGGAGCGTTCCGCCCACCCTCGAGGCAGCGCCGGGAACGGCGGGCGGAGCGCTCCCCGGCACCGGGGACGGCACCACGGCCCGGCACCGAGAACGACACCGAGGCCCGGGACCGGGGACGGGCACCGGGGCGACCGGGGCGACCGGGGCGACCGGGGAAGATCCCGCCGCCCGCCGCCCCCGCCGCGACGCGGCTCCCCCCACCGGGACGACGCCCGACGGCCGACGGCGTCTCCCCGGCCTGCCAACGGCCAGCAGGATGTGCCCCATCCGCGCGATGCCTGTAAGAATGGCAGCTGACCTGACGCCGATCTTCGGGACCACGATGAGCGAGCGCAACAGCTCCGAATGGGGGCGTGTCGGCGACGACGGCACCGTGTACGTACGCACAACCACGGGTGAGCGCCCAGTCGGCTCCTGGCGGGCGGGCTCCCCGGCGGAGGGCCTTGCGCACTTCGCCCGGCGCTATGACGATCTGGCCGCCGAGGCCGCGCTGCTGGAGCAGCGGCTGGCCGTCCCCAGCGCCGACCCGACGGGGCTCGTCGCGAGCGCGCGGCGGCTGCTGGCCTCCCTCGACACCGCGGCGGTGGTCGGTGACCTGGACGCGCTCACCGCACGCCTGGGGTCGGTGCTGGAAGCGGCCGGCGAGCGTGGCGCGCGGCGCGAGGCCGAACGCGCCCAGCGGGCCGCCGCCGCGGTGGAGGCGAAGGAAGCGCTCGTCGCCGAGAGCGAACGCCTCGCGCGCAGCTCCGACTGGAAGACCGCCGGGGAACGGTTCCGTTCGATCGCCGTCGAGTTCCGGGCGGTCACGGGGGTGGACCGCCGTACCGACGCCGACCTGTGGAAGCGGGCCACCGCCGCGCGCGAGGAGTTCAACCAGCGCCGGACCGCTCACTTCGCCGCGCTCGACCAGCAGCGGGCCCAGTCCAGACAGCGCAAGGAAGCAATCGTGGCCGAGGCCGAGGCACTCGTCGACTCCACCGAATGGTCGGCCACCGGCGCCCACTACCGGGCGCTGATGAACCAGTGGAAGTCGGCCGGGCGGGCACCCAGGGACATCGAGGACGAGCTGTGGGCGCGTTTCCGTGCCGCGCAGGACGCCTTCTTCGCCCGGCGCAACGCCGCCAACGCCGAGCGGGACGCGCATCTGCGGGTGAACCAGGCCGCCAAGGAGCAGCTGCTCGCCGAGGCCGCCGCGCTCGACCTCGCCCGGCCCGACCAGGCGCTGCGCAGGCTGCGGCAGATCGAGGAACAGTGGGACATCATCGGGAAGGTGCCCCGGGACGCCGTCGGCGACCTCGAGCGACGGCTGTCCGCCGCCGGTGACCGCGTCCGGTCCGTGTCCGATGCCCAGTGGCGCCGGCGGGAGGCTGCCGAGTCCCCGTTCGTGACGACGCTGCGGGAGTCGGTCGCCAAACTGGAGGCGCGGCTGGAGCGTGCCCGGGCCCACGGGCGCGCGGACGAGGTGGCCGAGACCGAGTCGGCGCTAGCAACACAACGCGAGTGGCTAGCACACGCGACTCGCTGACCAGCGGGAAGGACTGGGCCGGCGAGACCGGCCGGTAGCCGGCTGACCGCCATCGCCCGGCGGCTGATCGACGGCTGACCGATCGACAGCTCGCCGATGCGCAACCAAAAGTAAAATGTTTGTTACTTATTGCGATCTCAGTGTGGCCACATGCGATCGTTCGCAACCCCTGAGACAAGTGTGAATACTCACAGTACTCATTGTGCTTAGCGCATCCGCAACATCGTTAATACCGTGAATAAACATCAAATCCCCGCGTGGGCCCACCTGTGCGCGCCGGAGGCACGGAAACCCTCGGGCCGGCCCGGGCGGAGGCGTCCCGGGCATTCCAGAATGCTTGCCAACTGCTTGCCACAGCTAGCAGTTGGCCGTACGATGCCAACCATCGGTTCAGCGACACGGCGAGTCCCGTGACCGTACGCATGGTTCGCCCGGTGAAGTCCGCCCGGCGGGCATGGTCCACCCGGCGCGCCGGCGCATACCTCAGACGAAAGGAGGCCGACACTGAACGTGCCGCCCCTGAACGTACGCGATCTCGGAGACTTCATCCGGGACCAGCGCAAGGCTGCACATATCTCGGTACGTCAGCTCGCCCGGCAGGCCGGCGTCAGCAATCCCTATCTGAGCCAGATCGAACGCGGCCTGCGCAAGCCGTCCGCCGAGATTCTGCAACAGATCGCCAAGGCGCTCCGGATCTCCGCGGAAGTGCTGTACGTGCAGGCCGGCATTCTCGACGAACGGGCGTCGGACAGCGATGTGACCGCGGCGGTCCTCGCCGACTCGACGCTCACCGAACGGCAGAAGCAGGTCATTGCCGAGATCTACGACGCGTTCCGGAAGGAGAACGCCGTATACGGGCTGACCGGCCGCCCGGCTCTGCCGGACAGCCTGCGGCGGGGCATATCCACCGCCACGCCCGCGGCGGCCCTTACCGGCTCCGCGTCCACCGCATCCACCGCTGCGTCCACCGGGCCCACCACGTCCACCGGGCCCGCCGGCTCCGCGCCGGTCGCCGAGACCTCGGTCGCCGAGGGCACGGCCGCCGAGACGAAGCCGGCCGGCACCACCCGCCGGGCCACCGGGGCCACCCGGGCGGCGGCCACCCCCGCCCCGCGCGCGCCCGGCACCTCCGACACCGCCCCGAAGC
>NZ_CAKKTM010000448.1 GCF_920888515.1 Protofrankia sp. CiP1_Cm_nod1
GGCCGGCACCACCCGCCGGGCCACCGGGGCCACCCGGGCGGCGGCCACCCCCGCCCCGCGCGCGCCCGGCACCTCCGACACCGCCCCGAAGCGGACAACGGCGGCCCGACGGCCACGCACGGCAGCGGCCACCGGCGATACCGGCAAGACCAGCGGGGATGCCGCTGCGAAGACCGGCCGCTCCACCCGGACCACCGCTGCCAGCAACGGGGCCACCGCCCACAACCCGCCGGATGACACCTCGTCATCAACGAAGTAACAACAGAACAGTATCCAGCGACCACGTCACAGTCACGACACTGGAGGTAGCAATGGCCACCATCCGAACCAGCGCCGACAAGTCGGGCGACACCGTCGAGGCCTCGGCCGACGTCAAGATCCCGCTGTCGGAGGTCCGCAAGCCCCTGTACGCCTATGTGGGTGCCGCGGACGCCGCGGTGGAGAAGATCCGGAGCATCCCCACCGTCTACGTCGGCGAGATCAAGAAGCTTTCCAGCCGGGTCAACGACCTCTCCACCCAGGCCCAGCGGCTCCCCGGCAACGTGCAGACCGCTGTCACCTCCCTGCCCTCGTCGGTGAGTGCCCAGCTTTCCGACCTTCAGGGACGTGCGAGCACGCTCTACAGCAACTTCGCCGACCGCGGCGAGAAGCGCGTTACCCGCATCCGCCAGAGCCCGACGACCGAGGATGCCGTGACCCGGACCCGTAACGTGGTCAACCGGGCCAAGGCCGTGCGCTCCTCGGCCGACCAGGCGCCGAAGGCGACGAAGACGACGAAGTCCTCGGACAGCGCCAAGGAGAACAGCGGCTCCGAGAGCGCGAAGTCCAAGTAGCCCGACCGGCCGAATGGCCGGACAGGCGAACGGTCGAATGGCCGGTCGTGCCCCGGCCATTCGACCGCCTCACGACGGCAACTGCGCCACCACTCGAAAAAAACAACCAGACGCCACCGGCCCGGTCCTGTGATCATGACGGGCGGCGAATCCCGGTACCTGACGCCCGGGGTTCATGGTATGTCGTGTTGTACTGACGATATGAGATATCGCCCACTGGGATCTTCCGGCCTACTGGTATCCGTCGTCGGCCTCGGCTGCAACAACTTCGGCTCACGGGTCGACCTCGAGGGCACCCGGGCCGTCGTCACGGCCGCGCTCGACAACGGCATCACCCTGTTCGACACGGCGGACACATATGGCAACAAGGGTGGTTCGGAGACCCTGCTCGGCCATATCCTGCGGACCCGGCGCGACGAAGTGGTCCTCGCCACCAAGTTCGGTAACGACATGGGTGGGGTGTACGGGCCCGACTTCAACGCCCGCGCCTCGCGCCGGTACATCCGCAAGGCCGTGGAAGGCTCGCTGCGCCGGCTGCAGACCGACTATATAGATCTTTTCCAGCTGCACAGCCCGGACGCGTTCACCCCGGTCGAGGAGACGCTGGCCGCTCTCGACGAGATAGTGCGCGAGGGCAAGGTCCGCTACGTGGGTTCGTCGAACCTCGCGGCCTGGCAGGTCGCCGACGCCGAGTGGACCGCGCGCGCCTCCGGCACGACCCGCTTCATCTCGGCCCAGAACCACTACAACCTGCTGGAGCGGAGCATCGAGGCCGAACTTGTCCCGGCCGCGCAGAAGTACGGCATCGGCATTCTGCCGTACTTCCCGCTCGCGAGCGGCATCCTCACCGGCAAGTACTTCCGGGACGAGCAGCCCCCGCCCGGCACCCGGCTGGCCGGCCGCCAGGACGAGCTCACCGACGAGGTCTTCGACCAGGTCGAGGCCCTGGAGACCTTCGCCCGGGAACGCGGCCGCTCGCTGCTGGACGTGGCGATCGGCGGCCTGGCCGCGCAGCCCGCGGTAGCCTCCGTGATCGCCGGGGCGACGACGGCGGAGCAGGTCCGGGCGAACGTCGCGGCCGGCGAGTGGCAGCCTCGCGCCGACGACCTCACTGTCCTCGACAAGATCGCTCCGTCCCGGCGGCCGGGCGCCTGAGCGGCGGGCCGCTCCACCGTTCACCCGTCCACCGCTCACCCACCGGGTCCGTCGCTGCCGCCAGGGGCGGTGCCCGCGGTGCCGGCGGTGGCAGCGTCCGCGTCCGTCCGTACCGGCGGCCAGGCAAAGGTGACCTCGCCCAGCCGCCATCGCGGACGGCTGCCCCGTACGGGCCAGCCGTCCGCCCGCAGGGACTCGACCGCGGCTGTCCAGCGCTGCCGCGGCCCGAACACGGCCCGCGGCGCGCTGCGCCGCCAGGCGTCGTCGAACGCGGCCAGCAGCGCGTGCACGTCCTCGCCGGGGACGTTGTGGGCGATCAACGACTTGGGCAGCCGTTCGGCCAGCTCGGACGGACGCGCGAGGCTCGGCAGGTGCGCGGCCAGGGTGAGCGTGCTGCCCTGGCGCCACGGCCACGGCGTCCCGGCGGGCGGCCCGGGGCCCGTGAGCGGGCCGGCTGCCGTGGGC
>NZ_CAKKTM010000449.1 GCF_920888515.1 Protofrankia sp. CiP1_Cm_nod1
GGCCCGGATGCTGCGGCGGGCGCTGTGGCGGGCGCCGACGGCATCGGCGTCCCTGCCGGGCGCTCGGCAGCGAACCAGCAGGCACGCCGGCCGATCTCGTCGCAGGTGCCCTCGACCAGCAGGCCGCCGGGTGCGATGCGCTCGAGCATCGCCGCCCAGGCCGGGGCGACCGCCGCCTCCTCGTACTGGCGCAGCACGTTCATCGCGCGGACCAGCACCGGGCGCAGCCCGGCGAACTCGAAGCCGCCACGGGCGAAAACCAGCCCCGGTGGGCGCGCGGCCGGGGCCGCCGCGGCGACCCGCTCCCGGTCGATCTCCAGCCCGACGACCCGGACGTCGGGCCGCAGGGGCCGCAGCCGCTGGTAGAGCTCCACCGTGGTGACCGGCGACGAGCCGTACCCGAGATCGACGACAAGCGGGCCGGCGGTGGCACGTAACCGGGCCGCCTGTGTCCCGACGATCCAGCGGTCGACCCGGCGCAGGCGGTTGGGAGCGGTCGTCCCACGGGTGGCGAGCCCCAGCGCTCTGGCGCGGCCCGCGGCCAGCCGCGGCTCGCGGCGGCCGGTGGGGGAGGTACCTGACACGCGTCCACGATCGCAGAACCGGCTCGGCCGCCCCTGTCGCGGGCATCCGGAGCCGGATGCGGAAAAAACCGGTGAATCTCACCTGTCACCCAATCGCCGGTTCGCCGCGCCGCTGGCAGGATGAGTCCGGGTGTCCGTCAGAAGAGAGCCCATGACGGACCGCGACGGCGGATGCCGGCAGGACAGGGCCGGCGAACCTGATGGCGGTATCCGGTTACGGGCCGCAACCTCGGTTGCCTGTCGTTGTTGAGAGGCAGCCGTGGATGCGGCCGTCCGGCGCCGGACGGCCACGCCCGGGGCGGCTGATGCCGGGCATGCGGCCCCTGGATCGGTTGTTCGCAGGACCGGGCTGTCCGATGGTCGGTGAGTCCGGATGGTGTGGAGGTGGTTGGTGCGTCGGGTCCGGTCGGGCTTCCCTCGTCGGGTCGCCATGCTGTCGATGCACACGTCACCGCTGGAGCAGCCGGGTACCGGCGACGCCGGCGGCATGAACGTGTACGTGGTGGAGCTGTCCCGGCAGCTGGCCCTGCTCGGCACCGAAGTGGAGATCTTCACCCGCGCCACCAGCAGCAGGATGCCGCCGAAGGTCACCCTCACGCCGGGGGTCACGGTACGTCATGTCGCCGCCGGGCCGTTCGAGGACGTCGGCAGGGAGGACATGCCCGCCTGGCTGTGCGCCTTCACCGCGGCCGTGCTGCGGGTCGAGGCCGCGCACGAGCCCGGCTGGTTCGACGTCATCCACTCGCACTACTGGCTTTCCGGCCAGGCCGGGCTCGCGGTCGCGAGCAGGTGGGCCGTCCCGCTGGTACACACCGCCCACACGCTGGCGAAGGTGAAGAACGGCGCGCTCGCCGACGGCGACCGCCCTGACCCACCGCACCGCATCGCCGGCGAGCAGGACGTCGTCGACCGCTCGAACCTGCTGATCGCGTCCACCGAGGACGAGCGGCGCCACCTGGTCGATCTCTACGGCGCCGCCCCCGAGCTGGTCGACGTGGTGGCGCCCGGCGTCGACCTGGAGGTGTTCCGCCCCGGGGACATGGCGGCGGCACGCGGCCGTGTCGGTGTCCCGCCAGACGCGCTGCTGCTGCTGTTCGTGGGGCGTATCCAGCCGCTGAAGGCGCCCGACATGCTGCTGCGCGCCACCGCGCACCTGCTGGCGCGTGAACCGGCGCTGCGTGACCGCCTGGTCGTCGCGGTGGTCGGCGGTCCCAGCGGATCCGGCCTGGACCGTCCGGACTCGCTCGTGAAACTCGCGGCCGAGCTCGGCATCTCCGACATCGTCCGGTTGCAGCCCCCGGTGCCGCAGCCGGAGCTCGCCGACTGGTACCGGGCCGCGAGCGTGGCCGTGGTGCCCAGCCACAGCGAGAGTTTCGGCCTGGTCGCGCTGGAGGCCCAGGCCTGTGGGACGCCGGTCGTCGCGGCCGCGGTCGGCGGGCTGCGGACGGCGGTCCAGCACGACGTCTCCGGCATCCTGGTGGCGGAACGCGACCCGGCCGCCTATGCCGACGCCCTGGCCCAGGTGGTCGGCCAGCCACGCCGGCGCCGGCGCCTGGCCGCCGGGGCGGTCGGGCGGGCAGGGGAGTTCGGCTGGTCCGTGACGGCACGCGGCGTTCTCACCGGTTACCGTAACGCTGCGACACCGGTTACCGTCCCGGCAACGGCCTGACGCCGCGCGGCCGGCTGCGGCCGGCTGCGGCCTGGAAAGTCTCCGGTGGCCACGGCAGCGATCCAGATGAGGATCATGGTGGAGGTGGGAACCGGTGTCAGTACCTGTCGACAGTGCCGAACGGGCACGCCTCGGCCGCCTGATCGACGACGCCCTGGCGGAGCTGGGCCTGCCCTACGAACGGGTGACCGAGGACTCGTTCCTCGTCACCCTGGAGGGCGAGCACCGGCTGCGGACGATGACCTGGCTGGTGGTGGGGGACCACACGCTGCTCATCGAGGCGTTCTTCATGCGCCGGCCCGCCGAGAACGAGGCGGGCACGTACGCGTTCCTGCTCGGGCGCAACGCGAGGACCTACGGCGTGCACTTCTCGGTGGATCTCGCCGGCGACGTCTACCTGACCGGCCAGCTTCCGCTCACGGCGGTCACCGCCGACGAGATCGACCGGCTGCTCGGGTGCACCCGCACCTATTCGGACGAGAACTTCGATCCGGCGGTCGCTCTCGGGTTCGCCGGCGCCATCGCGCGGGAGAAGGCCTGGCGCGCCCGGGTCGCCGCCGAGGAGGCCTCCCGGATGCGCGCCTGACCTGGCCGGCATCCGACGGCCCGGCCCGAACGCGCGGCCGGCTCGGCCACCTGGCCCGGCCGGGCCGGCCAGCCCGAGTTCGCACCGCTCGGACGCGCCGAACGGGCCGAACGGGCCGAACGGGCCGTGCAGGCGGCAGTCAGCCAGCGGCCGGTGCCCGCTGGAGCCGGGCGGACAGGTGCGACTGCAACGGTTTGCCCTCGGCCGCCATGTCGATGGCGTAGGCAAGATCACCTTCGACGAAGCCGTACAGCCGCTGGGAGCGGTCCACCCGGCGCGCGGTGGCCGTCCTGATCACAACGTTGGAACGCAGCTCCACCCGCGTCCCGGCGACGTCCCCGACGTAGATCTCGCTGATCCCGAAGGGATGGGCGAGCATGACCTCCACGGTGGGCGGCCCGTCGCCCTCCGCGGGCTGCACCCGCCAGAAACCGGTCTCGGTCGCCAGCGGGCTGCCCTCGCTGCGCCCGTCCCGGGGCTCACCGACCCACCAGGTGTGGGACGTGTAGGACAGGGCGGGACGCCCGGTGCTGAAAAAGACGATCTCCTGGCCGTAGCGGAAGGCGTCCATCCCCTCGTAGCCGCCGACGCCCTCGCCCCGCCAGGTGCCCAGCAGGAAGGCGATCGGCAGCAGGCTCGGGTGCAGGTCGATCACCGGCCCGGGCCGCACGGTCACGTCCACCCGCCGACGGCGTGCCCGGGTACGGACATGGGTACGGGCACGACCGGGACGCTCAACGCTGACCCGAGTACAGCTTGTACACCGCGTACACGGAGAACCACCCGATGAGCACCGCTACAAAGATCAACAAAGCGGTGAAAAATATTTCCAGCACGGGACCAGTTTAGCCGTGAGCGCACCCTTCCCGCCCCGCTGGCGGTGGCTGTGTGACATCGGCCAAGCCGCCTGGCCCCGCGGAGCGGGGCCTTCCGGTACCGGCGGGCGGGCCCCGCGGCGGTGCGCGCCGGGCCTGTCCGGGCGGCCGCGTCCCACCACGGCAGCCGCCCGGCACGGCACGGGCCGGGCCGGGCCACCGGTACGGGCCGGGCCAACCGGTACGGACCATCCGGTACAGACTGACAGCCATGACAGCCTCACTGGTCATCAAGGCCACCGCGGGCGCGGACGCGCCGGAACGGTGCTCACAGGCGTTCACGGTCGCCGCGGTCGGGCTCGCCAGCGGCGCGGACGTCTCCCTGTGGCTCACCGGCGAGTCGGCCTGGTTCGCCCTGCCCGGGCGTGCCGCCGAGTTCGCGCTGCCCGAGTCGGCCCCACTGACCGGGCTGCTGGACGCCGTCCTGGCCGGCGGACGCGTGACCCTGTGCACGCAGTGCGCGGCGCGGCGGTCCATCGGCCCCGACGACGTGCTCCCCGGGATACGCATCGCCGGCGCGGCGGTCTTCGTCTCCGAGGTGCTCGCCGACGGGGCGCGGGCTCTCGTCTACTGACGGCCGTCCGGTACGTCCCGCGCTCCGCGGGCGTCCGCGGGACTGTGAGTAGCCGGTCGGCAGGACCGTGCGTGGCGCCGTACGCAAGCTCCGCAACCGCTCTCGCGGCAGCGGACCACGCACGGCACACGACACGGCTCCTTCACGGCGCCGGGAGGATGCGGTTTGGTGGTTGTGTGATGCACGAATCCGAGGTCCTGTACGCAGTTGTCCAGTTCGACGGTACCGCGCAGCGGACGGTCCGGCGTGTCGTCGCACCATTTCCGGACCGGAGCTCCGCCGCGCTGTTCGCGGTCGACAACGACCTGCGCAACTACACCGTCGGCCCGATGTCGTTCGCCGTACCCACCCGGGCCGTACCCGTGTGCCACGGCGTTCCCACGCCCCGGGCCGGCGGTTCCTGAGCGTCGCGAATCCACCCCCGTACCGGAACACCGTCCGCAGCACACGGAGATGGGCCTTTTCAGGAGGTCCGGAATTTCTCCGGATCCCGAAAAGGCCCATCCGGGACGGGTCGGGAAACCAGCGAGGCCCCAGGCCCCGCCCTGTGGAATTCCCCGGTTCCCTAGGCCGCGACCTCGATCTCGGCGTCGACGGGCTCACCCTGGCGGGCGACGACCTTCCGCTCGCCGGACGCGCCCGGGACGAGCGCCCGGACGGTCCACGAGCCGGGCCGGGCGAAGAAACGGAACTGCCCGGTCGCCGACAGCGGAACCTCCGCGGTGAAGTCGCCGCTCTCGTCGAGCAGCCGGGCATAACCCGAAGCGACCGGTGAACCATCCTTCAGTACGACGCCCTGGATGACAGTTTCCTTTGCCACGTCAATTCCTTCCAGCGAGGGTCCGCCACGGGGCGCGCCACACATGGTCTCAGGCGTCCTTCTCGATCGGGACGCCGACCAGTGAACCGTACTCGGTCCAGGACCCGTCGTAGTTCTTGACGTTCGGCAGGTCCAGCAGCTCGTGGAGAGCGAACCAGGTGTGGGCCGAGCGCTCGCCGATGCGGCAGTAGGCGATGGTGTCCTTGCCCAGGTCCACCCCGGCCTGCGCGTACAGGGCGGTCAGTTCCTCGTTCGACTTGAAGGTGCCGTCCTCGTTCGCGGTCTTCGCCCAGGGGATGTTCCTCGCGGTGGGGATGTGCCCGGCGCGCTGCGACTGCTCCTGGGGAAGGTGGGCCGGGGCGAGCAGCCGGCCGGCGAACTCGTCGGGCGACCGGACATCGACCAGGTTCCTCGTGCCGATCGCGGCGACGACCTCGTCCCGGAAGGCCCGGATGTCGGTGCGGGCGTCCTTGGCGACGTACTGGGCCGCCGGCCGGTCCGGGAGCTCCTCGGTCAGCTCGCGGCTGTCGAGCTCCCACTTCTTCCGGCCGCCGTCGAGCAGCCGGACCTCGCCGTGCCCGTACAGCTTGAAATACCAGTAGGCGTAGGCGGCGAACCAGTTGTTGTTGCCACCGTAGAGAACGACGGTGTCGTCGTTCGCGATGCCCTTGCCGGACAGCAGCTTCTCGAACTGCTCCTTGTTGACGAAGTCGCGGATGACCGGGTCCTGCAGCTCCGACTTCCAGTCGAGCCGGACCGCGCCGCGGATGTGCCCCTTGTCATATGCGGAGACATCCTCGTCGACCTCGACCAGGACAACCTTGGGATCACTCAGATGTGCGTCGACCCAGGCGGCATCGACAAGCGCGTTGGCGCGACTCATGCTTGCGCTCCTTTCACAGAACGTATGGCGAGATATATCTGGCAACCGAGGCAGAAGCCGATCGAGGCATTCAGGAACGCCGCGACGAACGCGAACGCCGTGGCCACGTACCCCAACGCGGCGACGTCGGCAAGAAAACCGGCCGTGCCCAGCACGCCGAACACCGCCCCGACCGCCTGCGCGAAACGCGGTGGCCGCTCGTCCTCCAGCTCGGCGGGTGGCCCCAGCCGAGGCTGGACCAGCGTGCGGTACAGCACCCCGTACGGAGCACGACGGACACCGATCAGCGCACCTGTCAGAAATACCACGGTCTGCGCGAGGAGCAACCAGCCATTCGCGGTCAGCAACACGACCGCGAGGACAGCGCTGGTGACCGCCGCACTGAACCTGGGACCTCTTGGGTCGACCACGAGCTCATCTCCTGACAGGCGAGTCCGCCGACGGCGGACGGCATCAACGCACAGATCAGGAAAATGGACACAGCGAGCTACGTACACGGCACAGATCGACCGTGCGGCGCCGGACGAGCTCAGTGGAGAACATAACCCCCTGACCGTAGCAGTGAACATGAGGGATGTGTTATCGATCCGACGGCCAATCAGGCCGGTCGGACACATCGATCATGGTATTGTCCGCTGCCGCGGCCGGATCCCGCCCGCGCGGCTCACCGACCGCCAGTTCCAGCGCCGCCAGAACGGCCGCCCGCCCCGGTGGGGCGCCGCTGGCCCGGCAGACCTCGCGAGCCCGCGCGTCAAGGACGAGGACGGTCGGCGTACGCCGAATCCGCAGCCGCCGGACCAGCTCGAGGTGGGATTCCGCGTCGACCTCCACATGCCGCACGCCCGGTACGCCGCTCGCGACGTCCGCGAGGATCCGCCTGGTCGCCCGGCAGGGCGCGCAGAAAGCGGTGGAGAACTGCACCAACGTGGCCCGCGCCCCGGGGGCCACCCCGAGCGCGACGAGTTCGGCGTCCACCGCGGCCAGCGAACCCGCCTCGTCCGGGCGGATCCCGTCCGGGCCTGCATCCTCCGGGCCTGCATCCTCCGGACGGGCCGGGCCGTGTGGGGCGGCCGGAGCTTCGTCGCCGTCCGTCACCTTGTTCTCCCCGTCGTTGTTCTCCCCGTCGCTCACGTCGCCGCCGCCGCTCACGTCGCCGCCGACCGGCTGGGCCGCGGCGGTCGCGATGGCATCCGCCACGGCCCCGTCAGGTACGACCGGCGCCGCCGGTGCCGACGGGCCCGGACGGACCACCCGGAACCGCCCGTCCCGCAGCCGGACAAGCACAGCCAGCCCGACAGCGCATCCAACAGCGGCCACCAGCACCCACAAACCGGTCACGCCAGGGAGCAGCGCATCCACCCATCCACCTCATTCCCCCACCGCGCACCGGCGATGGTGCCGGCGACGTGGGAGCGGGCGTAGGGGTGAACTGCCCGCCCGCCCGCCCACCTCGTTTCCCGGCCGCGCGCGTTCTTCGTCCCACTTCCCCGCACGGATGGGGCCTCGGCCCGCTGCTGGTCCTCGGCGCCGTCGGCCTGCCCCTTCCCCGCACGGGTGGGGCTGTTCACGGGTGGGGCTGTTCACGGGTGGGGCTGTTTCAGCGCGGCCTGGGCACGGCGTCAGGTACCCAGCAGCAGGTGGCCCACCGCGTACACGAACGCGGCGGCCGTGGCCAGTGGGAGGATCGCTACCAGCGGCCACCCGACAGGATGGCCGTCGTGCTGGGGTGCCTGCCCGGGGATGTCGGCGGGCGCTGCCGCGCCGCCCGGCTCGGCCACGGGCTCGGCGCGGATCTCGGTGGCCGCGCGGGCGACGGCACGGTCGGCGACAACCGCTGCCACGGCGGCGGCGACCGCGATCAGCGCCGCCTCCCAGGCGGCCGG
>NZ_CAKKTM010000450.1:0-4226 GCF_920888515.1 Protofrankia sp. CiP1_Cm_nod1
GGGCGGGCCCGGCCCCACCCGGTGGGCCCCGCCGCTCCTCCCGGCCCGGTGAGCGCACCCGTGCGCGGCATCGCGGCACACAGCCGTGTGACGAGGACGGCCGTACCCGCACCCAGCAGACCGGCGGCCAGCACCGCGGGGCCGACCAGCCGGCCGTCCGGCGCCCGGATGGCGGCCACGTTCAGGCAGCCGGCCAGCAGGGCGACCAGAACCACTCCGCTCAGGCCCGCGGCCATGTCGACCGTGACCGTCGCCGCCCGTCCCACCGGGGAGCCGTGACGGCGGGCGGTGGCCCGCCGCTCCCCTGCCCCGAGCAGCCGTCTCACCGGCGGCGCGGAAAGAACATGATCATACTGCTGCCGGGCCCCGGTCGCCGCTGGCGGCCCGGCCCACGGCGAAGCACCGGCGGCCCGCGCACCCCCGCGCCGTCTGGCCAGCTGGACGAGGATGACCGCCACCACGGCGGGGCCGATGACCCCGGCCAGGTTCCCGATCCCGTCGGAATCGGTCAGCGCGGCGGTGACGTCCGCGGCCAGCGCCGCCACCAGCACGATCGCGAGGGTCCCGGTCGACGCCCCGAGCGCCCGCACCCAGGCCCGGCCGAGCAGGACCCCTTCGACGGCGATGACGGCGGCGAGCGGAAGCCGCCCCACGGTCGCGGCGAGCACCGGTACGGCAGCGGCGACGGCGACGCAGATGCCGGTGAGAGGCGTCCGCGGGCAGCCCGGTCGCCGCGGGTGACTGTCCACCGGCGTGCCGGCCGGCTTCGTCCTGAGGACCGTCCTGCCTCCGCGGGCGTACACGTCCCCATGTTCCCATGGCTGCCGTGGGCGGTCGCGGACGACAGCGGCGAACCGGGCGAAACACCCAGGTGGACACCCAGGTGGACACCCGGATGGACAGCCGGATGGACAGCCGTATGCACGCCTGGGTGGGCGGTCCGTCCGGGCACCTGTCGCCGTATGCCCCCGGCGGGCATCGGCCTTGTCCGGCGGGCATCGGCCTGTCCGGCGGGCATCGGCCTGTCCGGCGGGCATCGGCGTCGGCCGGAGCGGCTCGCGGCCGGCGAGCGTGGCCGTCCCGGGGCCCTACCGGGCGGGACGAGCCCGGGGCAGGACGGTTCACCCACCGGCGAACGGCGGCAGCACCTCCACGACGGCACCGTCCGTGAGCGCCACGTCAGCATGATCGCGGCGCCCGACCGGCAGGTCGTCCACCAGGAACGCGCAGTGGGCCAACAGCTCCGCGAGTGCGCCCGGGTGACGTTTCGCCACGGTTGCCAGCAGGTGCGCAAGGGTCTCGGCGTCCTGCCGCTCCTCGGGCACGCCCGCCGCGTGCCGGGCGGCGGCCCAGTAGCGGACAGTCACGCGGGCCACCGGCACCCCCTCCCGCCGTCGGCCACACCGGTCTCCCTGGAGGCATCGCGATCACCAAGGGTGCATCCGGCCCGGGGCTGGCCAGGGTCGCGCGGGCCGGTCGCGGGCGTGTCGGCACAACGCCCGATGCCGTCGGAGCCGGCCTCTACCGGGGGCCTGCCACGAAATCCGGAAAAGCCACGAGCGGCGGTGCCATCAAGATCAAAATCTTGGCCGGTTACGGAACGATCACGGTAACGATGGACCGTGGCGAGAATCTCAGCGCCCACAGCGGGGAGAACTCCTCATGCGGTAGGAGTGGAGTACGACACTCCGCTATCCTCCCCACAGGCCGGTCTTCGTTTCGCGCCCATGACGGCCGTGGAACGCGAACCGACCGCAAGGTATCCGTGGGTCGACGCTGCCCCAACATCGCAACCGAACCCTGGAGGAGTCAACTTGAGCGTCGTCCTGTTGCTCACCAACGCCCCCGGACCATCCGCGGAGTCCTTTCCCTCGCTCGGGCTCCTGACCCACACCGTTCGTGTCGCTCCGCTTGAGGCCAGCGCACTCCTTGACGCACCCCCGGTGGATGTCGTGGTGGTGGACGGGCGCCGGGAACTGGTTGTCGCCCGTGGCCTGTGCCGCCTGCTGCGCACGACCGGGCTCACCACCGCGCTGCTCGCCCTCGTCACCGAAGGCGGACTGGCCGCCGTGTCAGCCGACTGGGGCGTCGACGACGTGGTGCTCGACAGCGCCGGGCCAGCCGAGGTCGAGGCGCGGCTGCGGCTCGCGATCGGCCGGGTGGCGACCGCCGGCGGCACCGCCGAGGCCGGCGTCATCCGCTCTGGCGACCTGTCGGTGGACGAGACCACCTACTCGGCCAAGCTGCGTGGCCGTCCGCTTGAGCTCACCTTCAAGGAGTTCGAGCTGCTGAAGTACCTCGCGCAGCACCCGGGCCGGGTCTTCACCCGCGCCCAGCTCCTGCAGGAGGTCTGGGGCTACGACTACTACGGCGGCACCCGGACCGTCGACGTCCACGTGCGTCGCCTGCGGGCCAAGCTCGGCCCGGAGCACGAATCGATGATCGGCACCGTGCGGCACGTCGGTTACAAGTTCGTCGCTCCCCCGATCGCCCCGCTGCCCGGCGGCGAGGCGGTGCCCGGCTCCAACAGCCGGGAAGTAATACGTACTCCCGAACGCGTGTAGTGCCGGCCAGGGTCCGGGTGGTTCCAGCCGGAGTCCGGGGCCACCGGACCGGTCACGTCGCTTTACCCGGACCTCCGGGCTGTTTCGCGACATGGCGAGGACCTCGGCGCGAGAAAGCGTACGGTGTCACTCCTGGACGGGCACGGCACGCCCGTCGGACGCCGTGACCAGCAGGTGCCCGTGCGCCGGGGCTCCCGCCGGCACGGCGTCGCCCGATATCCGGCCGGTGCTGCGATCCAGCCAACAATGTGATCAAGCCGGATTCATGACCGGACCGGGAAATCTCCGGCCGCGGCAGGCCCACCCGGATGAAAACCAGTACGGAACGCCCTAATGTCGCGGGAATGAGACTGCGCTGGACGCGGCACCTGACTCCCCGGACAGTGGACGACCTGCGGCAGCTGGCTGCCACGGCCACGGCGGCCGACGGAGCCGGCCCACTGTCCGACGACGCCGCGTTACGGCTGACGACACAGCCACTGACCGCCGCGCAACACCTGATCGTCACCGTCCCGGGCCCCGCGGCGCCCCCGGCCGTCCCAACCGGCACAGCCGGCACGGCAGGCCCGACCGGCACAGCCGTCCCAACCGGTGTCCCGACCGGCACAGCCGTCCCAGCCGTCCCGACCGTCCCAGCCGGCACGGCATCCCAGGACGACGAGACGTCGGCCTCCCAGAACAGCGCAGGGACCGCCCATGACGACGACGCCGGAACGATCGCCGGATACGCCTACCTGGCCACCCCTGATGCCCACGGCTGGCAGGCGGAGGTCGTCGTGCACCCCGCCCGACGCCGTCAGGGTGTCGGCGGCCACCTGCTGGCCGCCCTGACCACGGCCGCCGACCAGGCCGGCGCGGACCTGCACGTCTGGGCGCACGGCGACACGCCCGCGGCGGCAGCCCTGGCGGACAGGTACGGCTTCAGCCGGCAGCGGGTGCTCTGGCAGATGCGCCGCGCGCTGCCCGCCCCGGTCTCCCCTGACGGACGCAGGGCACACCCCGGCCACCCCACCGGTCACGCTCCCGGCCACATCCCCGGTCACGAGGCCCCGCCTCTCCCGGACGTGACGCCCCCGCCCGGGGTGACCATCCGGGCCTTCGTCCCAGGGCAGGACGAGGACGCGTGGGTGGCGGTCAACAGCGCCGCCTTCGCGGACCATCCGGAACAGGGACGCTGGACGGTGGAGGATCTCCGGCTGCGCGAGGCCGAGCCGTGGTTCGACCCGGCGGGCTTCTTCCTCGCCGAAGCGGCGGGCCAGCTCGTCGGCTTCCACTGGACGAAGGTGGAGGCGGGCATCGGCGAGGTGTACGTCGTCGGGGTCGCGCCCACCGCCGCCGGACGCGGGCTCGGCCGGGTACTGACCCTGATCGGCCTGCACCACCTGCGCGACCGTGGCCTGGCCACGGTGATGCTCTACGTCGACGACACCAACCGCCCGGCGGTACGCCTCTACGAGACCCTCGGCTTCACCCCCTACCACTGCGACATCTCCTACCTGCGCGAACCGGAGGCCCAGCCCGGATCCGGGCCCGACCGGCTCTGAGCCACCCGGTCGACGGGGCACGATCACGCTCACCACACGGTTACGCAACAGGCGTCCTGGCTCCCGCCCGGTTGCGTAACGTCCCGCCAGCCCGCGACCGCCCCGGTGGGCGGCGGGG
>NZ_CAKKTM010000450.1:4632-23580 GCF_920888515.1 Protofrankia sp. CiP1_Cm_nod1
TCAGGGGCCGGGCATCGGGTCAGGGGCCGGGCATCGGGCTGTCCGCGAGGCGGAGGCGGTAGCCCACACCGCGGACGCTCTCGATCAGCCGGGGTTTCCCCGCCTTCCCCGTATCCCCCAGGCGGCCGCGCAGCCGGCGGATGTGCACGGCGAGCGTGTTCGTCTCGTGGCTGCTCGTGCCCCAGACACGCTCGAGCAGCGTCTGGTGGGTGACCACGGATCCGGCCTGCTCCAGCAGGATCCGCAGGAGCCTGAACTCCCGCGGCGGCAGCCGCACCGGGATGCCGTCCACCCACACGTCGTAGGCGGCGAGGTTCAGGGTGATCGCTCCGGCTCGCAGCACCGTGGGCCAGGCCCGCTCCAGGTCGCTCCCCCGCATGGACCGGGCCAGGGCCAGGACCTCGTTGACCCGGTAGGGCTTGGCGACGCAGGCACTCGCGCCGGCCGCGAGCCCCGCCGCCGCCTGCCGCCGGTCCTGCGGGCCGACCCCGAGCAGGATCGGCATGTCGTCCCGGGTACGGACGGTCCGTACGACCGTCACCCCGTCCACGATCGGCAGCCGGGCGGAGATCAGCAGCACCGCTGGCGCGAGACGGCCGATCTCCAGCAGCGCCCGGGCACCGTCGGGGACGACGCTGACCCCCATGCCCTCGTCGGCGAGGGCGGTGAGCAGTTCGGTGTCCGCGGCGGCGTCGGCGACCAGCAGTGTCGGGCCCGGCGGCGCTGCTGAGCCCGACGTCACCGGTACCGACAGCAGACCAGGCGCCAGCGGGCCCGGCACCGGCACCGGCACCGGTGGACGCGGCGGGCCGGCCGCCGTGGGCTCGTCGACCGCACGGCACCGCTCCACCGGCACGGACTCGTCATCAGCTGGCCGCACAGGACGCATCCAAGGGATCGTGACGGCTCCACAACGGCCCGCGGAGTGGCCCGCGGCCACGACAGGGCTTGCGGAGTGGCCTGTGGCCACGACAGGGCTTGCGGAGTGGCCTGTGGCCACGACAGGGCTTGCGGAGTGGCCCGCGGCCACGACAGGGCTTACGGACACGACGGGGACCGGCTCAGCCGAAGCGTCCGGTGATGTACTCCTCCGTACGCTTCTCCGTCGGATTGGAGAAGATCTTCTCGGTCCGGTCCATCTCCACCAGCCGGCCGGGGTCGCCGGTCCGGTCCAGGGTGAAGAACGCCGTGGTGTCGCTGACCCGGGCGGCCTGCTGCATGTTGTGGGTCACGATGACGATCGTGTAGCTGGACTTGAGTTTGGTGATCAGATCCTCGATGGCCAGGGTGGAGATGGGGTCGAGGGCGGAGCACGGCTCGTCCATGAGCAGCACCTGCGGTTCGACGGCGATGGCCCGGGCGATGCACAGGCGCTGCTGCTGGCCGCCGGACAGGCCCGCGCCGGGCCGGCCGAGCCGGTCCTTGACCTCCTCCCACAGGTTAGCGCCGCGCAGCGACTCCTCGGCCCGTTCGTCGAGCAGCGACTTCTTGCGGGTGCCGTTGAGCTTCAGCCCGGCGACGACGTTGTCGTAGATGGACATCGTCGGGAAGGGGTTCGGCCGCTGGAAGACCATCCCGACGGCGCGGCGCACGTTCACCGGGTCGACCCCCGGCCCGTAGAGGTCCTCGCCGTCGAGGAGCACCCGGCCCTCGACCCGGGCCGCGGGCAGCACCTCGTGCATGCGGTTGAGCGTGCGCAGCACCGTGGACTTGCCGCAGCCGGACGGCCCGATGAACGCGGTGACGCTCTTCGGCTCGATGCTGAAGTGGATGTCGGAGACGGCCCTGAACTTTCCGTAGTAGGCGGTCAGCCCGGAGACATCGATACGGGTGGCCATGGGTTACCTCGGCTTCTCGCGCTTCGGTCGTTCGACGGACGGCATGGACGGCGTGGACGGCGTGGACGGCGTGGACGGCGTGGACGGGGCAGGAGAGGAAAGCATCACCGGACCCTGGCCAGCCGGGCGATCAGTCGCGCGGCCGCGTTGAGCAGCATCACCAGGACGATGAGCGTCAGCGCGGCACCCCAGGCCCGGTCGATGGCGACCTGTTGCGGCTGGCCGGCCTGCGAGTAGATGTACAGCGGCAGCGCCGACTGCGGGCCGGAGAACGGGTTGAAGTTGATGGAGTCGGTCCCGAAGATGGTCAGCAGCAGCGGCGCGGTCTCACCGGCGACCCTGGCCACCGCGAGCATCACCCCGGTGACGATCCCCGGCAGCGCGGTCGGGAGCACGACCTTGACGATCGTCCGCCACCGGCTGACACCGAGCGCGTAGCTGGCCTCCCGAAGATCGTTCGGGACGAGCTTGAGCATCTCCTCGGCGGAGCGCACCACAACGGGGATCATCAGGATCGTCAGGGCGAGCGCGCCGGCGAAACCGGTTGGCTTCTGCTCGAGCGCGAGGATGTAGAACGCCAGGATGAACAGACCGGCGATGACGGAGGGCAGGCCGGTCAGCACGTCCACGAAGAAACTGATGGTCCGGCTGATCCGGCCCCGGCCGTACTCGACCAGGTAGATCGCTACCAGCAGGCTGAACGGAACGGCGAGAAGGCTGGCCAGGGCGATCTGTTCCAGGGTCCCGATCAGGGCGTGGTAGATGCCGCCGCCGGCGTCCCGCGCCCCGATGTTCCGCATGGAGTGGGTGAGGAAATTGACGTCGACGCGTTGCGCGCCCTTGGAGATCACGCTCGCCAACACCGCGACCAGCGGGATGACCGCGAGCAGGAAGGCGAGGTACACCAGGGTGGTGACGCCACGGTCGGTGGCCCGCCGGGAGCCCTCGACGGCGATCGACGCCACGGTCTGGCCGATCAGGTAGAGCGCCCCGGCGATCAGCACGAACTGGATCCGGCTCGTTATCGGGGCCAGCACGTACAGCACGACGGTGGCGGCGACGGCACCGGCGCCGATCGCGGGGAACACCGCCCGCGGCAGCCGTCGGCCGACCAGATGCAGGCCACCGGGGGCGGCGGCCATGGCGGCAGTCGATGTACTCATGCGGCGGCACCTGAGAATTCACGTCGGCGGGCGATGATGGCCCGGGCGATCATATTGACGATCATAGTGACGACGAACAGGACGAGACCGGAGGCGATGAGCGCTCCGCGACCGACGCTGTTGGCCTCGGCAAAGCCGTTCGCCACGTTCGCGGCGATGGTGTTGCCGGCCGGCGACAGGATCTGCCAGGAGATGCCGAAGGACGCGGGCAGTACCAGGGCGACCGCGATCGTCTCCCCCATCGCGCGCCCGAGCCCGAGCATCGACGCGCTGATGACTCCCGGCCGGCCGTACGGGAGCACCGCCGTGCGGATCATTTCCCACCGGGTCGCGCCGAGAGCGAGAGCGGCCTCCCGGTGCGCGATCGGCACCTGGAGGAAGACCTCCCGGGAGAGGGCTGCGACGATCGGCAGGATCATGATGGCCAGGACGACCGACGCGACGAAGATCGAACGTCCGACAACGCTGTTGTCGGTGGCGAACAGCGGAATCCAGCCGAAATAGTCGGTGAGGAACTTCTGGACGCCCTCCATGCGCGGGACGAGCACGATCAGGCCCCACAGCCCGAAGATGACGCTGGGGACGGCGGCGAGCAGGTCCACGACGAACGCCAGCGGGGCCGCGAACCGGCGAGGCGCGTACACCGTGATGAACAGTGCGATGCCGACCGCCACCGGCACGGCGATGGCCATTGCTATGACGGCCGTGAGCAGCGTGCCGAACAGCAGGGCCGCGACTCCGAAGACCGGCGGCGAGCCGTTCGGGAACCACTCCGTGGTAGTCAGGAAGTTGCCGGTGTTGGCGCTGAGGGCGTCCGTCGCCTCCAGCACCAGAAAGGCCGCGATCGCGGCGATGAGCGCGAGAAGGCCGAGACCGGCCGACCGGGTCAGGTTTTTGAACAGGGCGTCCATGGGTCTGGCCCGGGCGCCGTCGCTGCTGTTGGTGGGCTCCGCCGTGGCCACGGCGGCGTCGTTCCCCGGCGAGCCTTTCCGGGGGCCGTCCGGCTCACTGCTCATCATGCCTCTCAACAGGTTGTGTCAGGCAGTGTGCCCGCCCGCCCGCCTCACGCGGCGGGCGGGCGGGCACAGCGATGGATCGTCCGGTCAGGACTTGTGGGTACCGGATCGCCGTTTCAGAATCATGAAATTGTCGCTACGGCCGAGCGCACCCTCGCTGCAAGCCCACTCGGGAGCGGAGCGTAACCGAGGTTGGCGATAGCGGCCTGACCGTCCGCGGAGGAGGTGTAGGTCAGGAAGGACTTCACCAGCGCGGCCTGGTCCGCGGGCAGGCCCTTGGTGCAGGTGATCTCGTAGGTGACCAGGTAGATCGGGTACGCGCCGGATGTCGCCGCGGCGTAGTCGAAGGTCAGTTTCAGGTCGTTGCCTTCGGCGATCTTGGCTGTGCCCAGGCCCTTGGACGCGGCGTCCGTGCTGACCGTGACGTACTCACCGGCACCATTTTTGATCTTTGCTGTCGACAGGGCGGCGTTCTCCGCGTAGGACAGCTCGACGTAGCCGATGGCGCCGGTGGTCGACTTGACGGTCTGGGTCACCCCGTCGCTGCCCTTGGAGCCCTGGCCGCCCTGGGCCTTCCAGTCGGAGCCGGACCCGTGCGTCCAGTCGGCCTTGGCGACGCCGTCGAGGTACTTGGTGAAGTTGTCCGTGGTGCCCGAGCCGTCGGAGCGGTGCACCGAGACGACCGCCTTGTCCGGCAGGGAGGCCCCGGGGTTGTCAGCCGCGATCACGGGGTCGTTCCACCTGGTGACCGCACCAGAATAGATCTTCGCCAGCGTCGGGGCACTGAGCTGCAGGTCCTTCACCTCGGCGAGGTTGTAGATCACGGCTACCGGGCCGGCGACCATGGGCAGGTCGACGAGCTGGCCGCCGGTGCAGCGCTTGGCCGCGTTGGCCGCCTGGTCATCCTTGATCGACGAATCCGAACCCGCGAACGCCGTCTGGCCGTCGACGAACGCCTGCCTGCCCGCGGCGGAGCCGACCGACTGGTAGTTGATCGACGAACTGGCACACGCCTGCTGGTATTTCTTCACCCACTCGTCTATCGCGTTCTTCTGCGCCGAGGAGCCCGACGCGGTGATCGACCCTGTCGCGCAGGAGATCGCGGACGTGGTGCTGCCGCCTCCCGGCGTCGCCACCTCCTCGTTGTCGGAACCGCAGGCGGCCACCCCCAGCACCGCCGACATCGCAAGGCCCACGACCGCGACCTGACGCTTCCTTATGTTCACAAAGCGACCCTTCGACTTCAGCGCAACAGCGCTGCTCCGTCCGCCCCCGGACCGGGGTGCCGGCGAGAATCGAAGCGATTCAGAATGAACGAAAGATGAATGGGAGCGGACGCGAAACGGACGCTGATCAGAACACATCCGGGATCGGGCGAAGCGGCCGCGCAGGTCGCGGCGGGTGGGCCCCGGCCGCCGCGACACGCCCGCGCCACGGCAAACCGGTAGCCCGGCGGCATGGGCCTCCCCTGGCCCACCGGCGTCCGCTGTTCGTGTCCGC
This sequence comes from Protofrankia sp. CiP1_Cm_nod1, assembly GCF_920888515.1. Taxonomy (GTDB): domain Bacteria; phylum Actinomycetota; class Actinomycetes; order Frankiales; family Frankiaceae; genus Protofrankia. Next base: position 10,150 of record NZ_CAKKTM010000450.1, read on the forward strand.
TGTTCGCGCCGACGACCGTCGGCGCCCGCCGGGCGAAGCCGCGAAAATGTCGCGGCCAGCGGCGCGGACGGTGGTCAGCCCCGACGGCGGGGCTGGGCGTCGGGACGTTCCGTGATGCGTCCGGCCGGCTACGCCGGGGCCGCGGAACACGCCGGGCAGTGTGTCCGCGAGCCTATCCGCGCCACTGGGAACGCCGGGGGACCTCTCCCCCGGTACGCCCCCCGGCATGCTCCCCAGGGTGTGGAGCAGCGGGGCCACGCTGGCTGTTCGCGCTCTCGACGTCGATGACATGGGCAACATTGGTGACACGCAGCAACCGAGTGATCTCCTCGCTGGGGCTGCGCAGAATGAGACGACCGCCGACGGAACGCTGGCGCTGATGCGCAAAAAGAATCACGGCGAGGCCCTGCGAGTCCATGAAGCTGACCTCGGCGAGGTCCACGATGATGTCCCTGGCCCCGGCGATCCGCGCGTCCAGCAGCGCTTCGCGCAGAGGTTCCAGCGAAGAGTAGTCAACGTCACCGATGGGACGGACGACCATGGCCTGCCGGCCACTCACCTCGACACGAACGCTGGGATACATGGCTCCCGGACCGACCGGACGTCCCCAGCGGCACGGGAGCTGGCCGGTGCGCTCCCACGTCGCTGCCCGCCCCTGATCGGGCGTGACACCCCCGGCTCTACCCCGAACCGCGAAAATCCACACTGTCTCCTTGCGCACAACCACGGCCCCTTGCGGGCAACCGCCATGAACAACCGTGGCTCCCCGCGGCCGACCGTGACCGGCTCGGTGACCTGCCCAGCGAGCCGCCCAACGCGACCCGCCCCTCGTGACGGGGCCACTGGCGACAGATGGGCTCCCGACAGGCGAATATATCAGCACAAAAACAGACAAGCCAGTAAAACTCCCCGTCTAACGGGATGGATCCGGCAACCATCACCAACGACGCTGGTCACATGACCAACGCAGCAGCACAGTCCCGATCAGGGAACGACCGAGTGTCCACCCTCGTCAGCCGGGCCGACGGCGCTCAGATCAGCATCGGCGTCCAGCCCGGTACCGGTATCGGGCCGGCGACGATCCTGCTCCGTGTCCGGTCGCCGCTGCCCGGTACCGACCACGCCACGTACCTGGCTGCGCAGGAGGCCCACCGCCTTGCCGCGGCCCTCACCGCCGCCGCGTGTGCCGCCCGCGAGCCCGGCGACCAGCCACGGGCGGCAAGCAACGACCCGCCACGCCCACGCCCGGACAGCCCCGCGTCACCCGAGCACGCCGTCACGATCTGCGAAGGGACCACCGTTTTCGATCTTTCCTGGCTGCTCGGCAGGCTGCCCGCCCACGCCCGTCTCGTTGACTTCGCCAGCGACACCGACGTCGTTCTGATCTTCAGCGTGGACGGCGCGGACGAGGCCGCCGGCCACGGGTGAGCACGACGGTCCGCGCCGACCAGCCGTCAGGTACGCACACGCCGCGTTTCAAGGTCGGCGCGGCTGTCGCACCAGTAGGGGCCTTCGTCCTCCACCACGTCAGTCATGATCACATGATGACGACCGACGTGTCCCGCCGACAGCAGGCAGGTGAGGCCCTCGGCGCGGCACCCAGGCGCGGTGACCGTCGCGGGTGTGCTCCAGACCAGCCACGCCTCCTGATTCCCCCAGCCCTGGAGAACGGCCATGTGCCTGTCCGGATGCCCGCTCTCCAGGGCGCACGTGACCTCGTCCGGCACTTCGTACGCCGCTCCCGGGAGGCCCTCGAACCGGCAGACGACCTCCTCGGGCACGCGCTGCCACGCGCCACAGGCACCATCGTCGATGGAGACACCCATCGTCGTTCCCTCCTGTGTGTCTCTGGGCCGCTCCGCTGCGGCCCAGTTACCAGGCCGAGTTACCAACGGCACGGATCAGTTGTCGCGAACAGTCCCGTGCCGGGGCGGCCAAAGCCCGCTCGGCCGACAAGCCCGATACAAGCACGCACAGCCCGAGCCTCGTACACCGGGTTAAAACTTTCCGTTTTGTCTTAACTTCATAGCGTAGTTGATCGCGAAAATCGACACCACCGGATCCGGTCACGGTGTGCCGATCACGGTGTATCGGTCATGGACGGCCCGCCCAGCACGGTCACTGACAGCCTGGCGTGCACCGCCGCGCCCGCGAGCGCGGCAGCCACCCCGGCGGTCGTGGCAACGATGACCAGTGCGCCTTCTTCCGTGCCGGGAGCGCGTTGCGCCGTTTCCCCGGCCCCGGGAAGCGCGAGAACGACGACGTCGGAGGCAACCACCTCCGCGCGCGGGACCTGCGCGTGCGGGGCCAGCGCCGATGGCGTCACCGGCCCCTCGGCGGCGGGCCCGGCACGATCCGTGGGGCGGCCCGCGGGCTGGTCCACAGCTGTCGTCCCATCCCACGGCTGCGACAGCGGCATGCCACCGACGTCGGTGGCGGCTGCCAGTACGTTCACATGATCGCCGACACGCAGGAACAGGACCGAGCCGGCGTCGGTGATACGCACCGGCGCGGCCACCAGGCCAGCCGCCGCCTGCCTCCGTGTGATCAGCCCGGGGCCGAGGACGCGCGCATCGGTGATCGGTTCGCCCTGTCGAACCGCAGCCGTCAGCGTGCGTCCGACCACATCCCGCGGGCTGCGTACGGCGCCAGCCGGTACAACGTCCGTCGGCAACGACGCCGTCCGGACGTCGGTCGCCGCCATGATGGCCCCACCCGCCAGATCAGCGGCCGCGACCACCACCGGCGTCGGGGACGGCGGCCGTGCCGGACGCACCGCCGCGACGGCGAAAAGCATGGCCGAAGCGGCGAGAACAGCCGCCAGCACCCGACGTCGTGCGCCGACCGCGATCCGCCAGGCGCGCCTGTATCCAGGACGGACCGCCTGGCGTCCGACGAGCGACATCATGACCTCCGCGATCATCGTCCGACAGAACGAAGATCACGTTAGTCGTCCGGCGAACCGGCGTCATCGCTCGGCCGCGCGCTGTGGACAACTCGCGGCGGAGCGCCATCCAGCGTCATAACCTGTGGATAGCGACTCGCGACCGGAGCGCCGCGACACCCGAGGACGTGCGTGGCAGCAGCCGGCCCTCAGGCCGCGGCGGTACCCGAAGCGGACGATCCCGACGACGACGAACTGGTAGACGCCGACGAGCTGCTGGAGGCCGATGAGCCGGTGGAGGCCGACGAGCTGGACGCGCTCGACGAGCCCTCCGCCGAGCCGCTGGCGGCGGCACCAGCGCCCACTGTCTCCTTGCTCGACGTACCAACACCGGCATCCTTGCCGGTCTTGTCCTTCGCTCTGTCCCGGGCGCCACCGCCACTACCGGACCGGCTGTCGGTCTTGTAGAAACCGGAGCCCTTGAACACGACCCCGACCGAACTGAACACCCGGCGCAGTCTGCCGCTACAGGTGGGGCACTCGGTCAGCGCCGCGTCATGGAAACTCTGCACAACCTCGAGGTCACGATCGCATGCGGTGCAGCGGTACTCGTAGCGCGGCACGGACTCCTCCCCGGAGTTAGCACTCGACTTCGACGACTGCTAACTCTAACCCGAGACGCGCCCCGCGCGTTCCAAGAGCACCCCGAGAGCCGCGAACAGCCCGGCGCCCTACTCTCCGGACACCCCCCTCCAGGTCTCTCCAGGTCTCTCCAGGTCAGCCCGCGGGCCCCCGTCCACAGAGCATGATCTTTCGGCCTTCGCTCCGCGGAGTGACACTCCGAAGTGACACAGCGGACATCACGCACCCCAAAGCATCACTGTGAGCATTGACTCTGCATGCCATCGACCGTCTCGCAACGCAACGTGACTCTCGGCGTGACAACGACATGAACGGCGACGTCATGCGCCTCGGTGGGAACACGATCAACCAGTTCGTTGTCGTGCACGACAGCCACGAACAGGGCGTCCGGCCTCGCCCGCCGCAACGCCCGGTCATAGGACCCCCCGCCACGACCGAGCCGGCGGCCGTGCGCGTCGACCGCCAGCGCCGGGACAATGATCACATCCGCCTGGTCGAGATCGAAGACGGCCGCACCGAGAGGCGGCTCGCGGGTACCGAACGCGCCGGCGATCAGCGCGCCCGTGTACTCCCGGAAATCCAGATCGAGATCGGGCCGCATGGACGGCAGCAGCACCCGTATCCCCCTCTCCCTGAGCCGTCCGAGCAGACGGCCGGTCTCGGGCTCGCCGGGCAGACTCGCGTAGGCCGCGACCCAGCGGGCCGAGGCGACCTCCGGGAGATCGAGGATCCGCCGAGCCGTCGTCGCGGCGCCGTTCGTCTCGGCCGCCCCCGCGACGACAGGGTGGTCCGTACCAGCGAGCCGGCCCGCTCGCGCCGCGAGCAGGCGTGCGCGCAGCGACGTCTTGGTCCCGTCCTCGCGCACGTCAGCGGACGTCCCGTTCGATGTGGTGCGGAGGGCGCTCGGCACGCAACCGCTCGAGGTCGGCATCCAGTTCCCCCTCCGACCAGCCCTGGTCGTCACCCCAACCGATGTCACGGTCGTCGTCGGACCGTTCCTCGTCCCACACGAGCGCTCCTCCTGCCTGCTGGAAGCGTCCGGCAGCCCCGTCCGGCCCACCTGGCTCGTCCGGCGTCGGTCGGTCTTCCCCCTGAACCCGTATGCCCCGCTCCGGGGGTGTCGTACCAGTCACTTCTCGGTCCGCGGGGGCTCGTCGGCCGGGGGGGCCGGGTCCTGGACACGCTCGATTCCCCGTGCGATAGCGCCCACGACCGTGTCCAGCGCGTCGCGCACGCCTGCCGAGTATGCCTTGGCTTCCGCCCCTGACCTGGGCATTCCCTGCTCTGCCACGAACTCGGGCCCGACATCGATCGCCGCCCGCAGGGCGCGGCGGTAACGGAGCACCGAGATCGGGGGCTCCCCATTCGGGTCTTGATCATATGCTTCGTCTCGGTCGAGCATCGCTCGAACGCCGGCACGACGGGCCACCGGTGTCACCATCGACGTCCTCCCAAAATATTTGCTGTTTAGCAAAACAAACCATAGCGGTAACCTTGACAGTTAGCAAAGAGGCTACGATGTTCCGCGTGGACGACGGTGAGCGTTTGGTTGGCATCGGGGACATAGCGTTCCAGCTGAAGATCACGCGCCAGGCGGTTGACTACTGGACGCGCAAAGACCCGCAGTTCCCTCCCCCCCTGCAGATCGTCAACGCGCCGACCGAGGGCTCCAAAGGGACCAGGGTCTGGCGCAAGCGCGACATCGACGCGTGGATCGTCGAGTACTACCGACGGCGAAAGATCTGACCGGCCGAGGCCGATGCGATCGTCGCTCTTCGCGGGCCGCCAGACAAGCCGGCGGACGGGGAGCGCACGGCCCGGAACCCCCCGGCGGGGATCCCGGGCAACACCGTGTGACAGATGATCGGCCTACCCGCATCAGCGGGCTTCCGACACTCGAGCACACAACCGCAGCGGATCCGGCCGAGCACTGTCCGACGGATACTCCGGGGCTCTTCCGCCCGCCGGGCCCGGGCCCTCCCGACGGCGAACGCCCGCCTCCAGGCCACGCAGGACGACCGCCGGGGACAACGGTCCCGGACAGCAGTCCCACCGGAGGCACCGCCCCGGCCGGATGCCGCACCGTACCGACAGATGCCCTCTTCAGCGGCCCCTCCTCAGCGGCCCCTCCTCAGCGGCCCTGTCCTCAGCGGCCCTGTCAGGCGACATCCATCGGACGCGGACGCCCCATTGGCCACCGTTGTCGACGTTATCCGCGATGACACGAATCCGCGGAATGACCTCGAATCCACGAAATGGCGGGGCAGCGCGGGCCCGCGGCGCCGCCCGGACAGCCGAGGGCAACCAGATCATCTTCCTTGCCGCCCCGGACGCCCGACGGCCCCGACGGCCAGCCCGGTGAACCGGTCGAACAGAAACAGAATAATAATCTGTCTATATTTGAGAACGCGGCCCGGCCGCATCGCGTCGTACCCGGCAGGGCCGTGACCTGCGGATGTCGTCCATCACCAGCGCCGGTCCGGCAACGGCACCCATCCCCTTCCGAGCCCCGCGGCCTTCATGCCGCCGGAAGCCCCTCAGGTAACCGGCAGACATATCCGTAACCGATACGTCCATAACAGGGCTGTACGCCGTGGACGCCTCCAGGGGGCGCCCGTGCGCCATCCAGGCCCGCACCGACGATCCCATGATCGACTATAGGCCGCCGCGGCGCCGGGACGTCGCCTCTGGGCCCGGGCCCGGGCTGCCGGCCCCCGCCGTGCCGTCCGGAACCTCCGTTCGCCGTCCCGCCACGCCTGAGCAGCGGGAGCGGGAGCGGGAGCGGGAGCGGGCTGAGCATCGCACCCGGCCCCAGGACGTTCACCCCTAGAGCGCCGGTCGGGTAACCATACGTATCCCCCCGAACGGTGGCCCGCTTCGATGAGCGCCAGCTACCGGAGAAGATCGGCGCTATTTTGTCGTTGTGTACGCTTTTTGGCCGCAAAAGCGTACACAACGACAAAATAGCCTGGATCATGGCCTGCACGGGTGGTCCGTGGATGGGATCCGCGCTACTTGACCGGTGCTCTAGCGAACAACGCCGCCGTGATGACCATGGCCCCGCCGTGCGACGACGGGCGCCCAGTGGGCTGCCGAACATGACCCGCGGCCTGGGGAGCGGGCTTGGCGTGCCGGCGACATTGGTCGCGTTCAGCATCGAATGATTCACCGTCAGTGGGCTCGCCATCGATGGATCCGGCATCGCCGCAACGGTTCTTCTCGGCCGCGCGACGCCCGCCGCCACGAGCGCCTGGTGTCGGCCCGTCCGAGAGAGGGTATGGACCGCTCCGCCCGCCTCGGCTCCCGACGGCCGCACCCGCACCAACATCGGGAAGCACATGGGCCGGACGGACCCTCGCGCCCCGGCTCCCGACGGCCGCACCCGCATCCGCACGGGGGCCTCACGACACCGCGACGCCGCCTCGTCGCGGCCCCTCCGGGGTCTTCGGCCACCCCGGAAAACATCATGATCACATTATGGACAGCGGGTAGATTAGACATAGTCCAAAGAAGAGGAGACTCAGATATGATCAACAAGGTTGATCGCGTGGGTAGCCTGCTCCAAGCCACACTGGTAGAGTTTGTTGATCTTGCCCAGCAGGGCAAACAGGCCCACTGGAACGTCGTCGGCCCCCACTTCCTCCCGGTACACCAGCAGCTCGACACGCTGGTCAACGACGTGCGGCTGGGCGCGGACGAAGTCGCGGAACGCGCGGTGGCCATCGGCTACCATCCGGACGGGCGCAGCGCCACCGTGGCAAAGGAGACACCGCTGAGCGAACTGCCCGCGGGGCCGATCAGCGACGCCGACGCGGTGCGCGCGATCGCCAACCGACTACGGAAAGTAGCCGACGCCCTCCGTACGCGGGTGGACCAGCTCAACGATCTCGACCCGGTAACCCAGGACCTGCTGATCGGCCTCACCGCGACCCTGGACAAGCACACATGGATGTTTGGCGCACAGTTGAACTGAGCGCCCGGCTACGTACCGCGGGCCTGCGGGCCACCGGCCCCCGGCTCGCGGTGCTGGACGCCCTGATCCGTCTCGGCGGCCACCGGCGGGCCGACGAGGTGCACAGCCACCTGACGGGCCAGGGCCGCGATCTCGCTCGAGCCAGCGTCTACAACGTTCTGCGCGACCTCACCGCCGCCGAGCTCGCGCTGCTGGTGGACGTCGGCTCGGGCGTGACCCTCTACGAAGTGGGCGGCACCTTCCACCACCACTTCGTCTGCCGCTCCTGCGGATCGGTCCAGGACATCGCCTGCGCCGTCGGCACACCCCCCTGTCTGCGTCCGGACGCCGACGCCCATCCCGGTATCGCCAGCCTGGACGAGGCGCGGATCGTCTTTCGCGGTCTGTGCTCCGGCTGCGGCGCGCTTCGTGGGAGCGCGCTACTCCCGTGAGGAACGTGCCCGGCAAGCACCAAAGCTCAAGGCCACGTCTCGGCCATGTCTCACCACGATCGCAGACGGCCCGTCCGGCCCTGCGCCCTGTGTCCTGCGCCCGGGTCGTCGCCTCATCCCGCGTCCGGATCTCCGGCGCCGGGAGCATCCGTGGCCGCACGGGTGTCCGGGGCCGCGGACTCCAGCAGCCCGCGCAGCAGGCGCGCCTGCCCGGGCGACAGAGCCGCGGCGAAATGACCCAGTGCCGCGTCGGGGTCGCCCGCGCGCTCCAGTGCCGCGAGCATCTGGGCGGCGGCGTGTTCCTCCTGACGCCGGGTCGGGTGATACATCCAGAGCCGACGGACGCGGACCCGCTCGACATGCCCCTTGCTGATGAGACGGGCGAGCGTGGTGGCAATGGTGCTGTGCGCGAGTTCCCCACCCAGCTCCCGCTGGATGTCGCCGGTGCTGACCGGTGCGCGCGCCGCCCAGACGACCGCGAGGACCGCCGCCTCCAGCTGGCCGGGCTGGCGCCGGGCTGCCAGGCCATCGGCGGCTGGCGGCTGGCGGCCGCTGTCGTCTCGTGCGGCGTCGCCTCGTGGGGCGTCGCCTCGTGGGGCAGGTTCAGGGCCCAGAGTAGTCAACAAAGACCGTCCTTGGATGCGTGAAGGGCGTGGCGGCGGCATGATCCGCCGAAGTGGCAACAGCTGGCGCGGATGGCCGGTGTGTCGGTCGCGACAGGCAGGCACCGATACGCCGCGGCGGGGCCCGGAAACATCGAGGAGCCCGCCGGCACTGAGAAACCTGCCGGCGTGTGGCATCCGGACAGCGGCAGACCTGACGTGGCGTGGCGTGGCGTGAGGTGGCGTGGCGTGGCGTGAGGTGAGCAGCGTCGCCCGGTCGTCGGATCGGTCTCCTCGGCGGAGGACGACGCCGACGGATCAACGTGCCGGCAGCGGCTGTGACGGTCCCGACCGACCGAAGAGGGCCGGGTCCTGCCGGGCGCGGTGCCGCCGGCCCCCGCCGGAGCGGCCACAGCGCCGTGGGCCGCGGGCTACCGGGGCAGGCAGCCGCCGGAGCGGCCGACGCTCATCTCACGGCCGGCGGACGTCCCGCGGCGGTCCCCGGCGAGCCATCGCGTGCCTGAGGATCCCGGTCGCCGCGGGAACCACGGAGCAACCGCGTGGCCGGGCCAGGAGCGCGCCGTGGTCGGCAAGGGCCGTCCGGCCGGGCAGCGCCGCCGGGAGCAGGATCGACAGTGCGGCGTGAACGATGCGGATGACGAGCGCCCGGGCATGACCGACGGCAGCGGCGCACGGCCTGCCGGCCCGCCGTCCGGGCCGCCCGGCCGTGGCCGGCACACGCGAAAGCGCGGCCGGGCCATTCGCCCAGGCACAGCTTTGCACCATGTGCCGCGGCCCACCCATCTGTAGTCGGTTGCATCGCCCGTGTCACGGGGTTACATGTGGTCGTGTGACATATGTAGTCGCCCGTGGCTACCCACGTCATCCGCGGGAAAATCTGGTGGAGAACCTCACACCTCGCTGGTACGCCACGTCACCATTCCGGCCGGAATCCATGGTTACGTCGACAAATGATTACCAGGCGCGAGCGCCCTGCCACCCGGGAAAGATTTTATCCGCGAGCGACGGGAGCGGACTCCGCGAACCGGCCGGAAATCTTTGTGGCCGCCCCCTCAGCACGAACCCGACGTATTCACACTGGCGCGGATCGCACACGGCCGGCCCCGGCCGCACCAACGCCCGTCCGTCCGCCCGTCCGCCCGTCCGACCACAGCGTGGCCACGCAGCGGCCGCACGCCGGCCGGATAACACTGATCATGCGCCGCCGGGCGCACGCCGCCGCAGCCGCCGGACGTCCGCGGCCCGAGGCGAAGCGTGGAGCCGGAGACCGAACAGCATCCGGACACCCAAGCAACAGGAGAAGCACTCTGAAAAATCAACGAATGAGCAACGAGCCCCAAAACAGGATAATACTGGGCAACAGGTATCGAACTACCGTCGCCGGCCGGCTGGTACCGGACGACTAGTGCCGGACGGCTGACACCGCCCGATCGGCACTATTCGACTGGTATCGGCCGACTGGGACCGTTTCGGCCCATCGGGACCCCGGTGCCGTCGCGGTCCGGCCACGGTGTCCGCCAGGAGTGGCCGCGACACGCGGGCGACGACACGCACCAGGGACCGCCCAGGCGTGGACCACCTGGACAGCGGATCCGAGAAAAGGTCTCGAGGGATCTCAGGCGGCACGCAACTGGGCGGTCCGCACCAGCGCGTCACATGTTTCTTCGGTACGTGTCACATCAACGCCCAGGGATGCCACAAAGGCATTCAACGCCTCCTGTACGGCGACCACCGACTCGTGTGGGGACACCGGGCAGTCGAGCTCCAGGAACATACCCAGCCCGTCGAGTTCGTCCACATAGAGCGACATGTTGCCCAGGCTGGCCGTCCGCCGGATCTTGGCCACCCGTACCGTGGGACAGAAACCCATGTTCAGGATGGCCTGGTGCATCTGATCACGATCGGCGACCTCGGTCTCGAACGAGACGTACGCCTGGGCGTTGATCGTGGGCTGTTTCAATGTGAAGAAATGACGGTTGTTTATCGTGCGCAGCCGCGGGAAGGACACCCCCAGCCGACTGTCCTCGAAGGTCCAGCGATCAGGGGCGTACGCCTGGTCGTCCTGAAAGAACGGCTCACCCAGCTCGATGCCTCGCGCCTTGAGGGTCAGGAAGAGCGCCTCCCGGTCCCACACGTGGAACTTGACCTTAACCTCACGCACACGAGCCTCCCCATCGTCTACCCGGCGATCCCCCGAGGCGACAACCTGACACATAACCAACCAACCAGAAGTGGCGCCCACCGCCAAAGCTATAGAGTCGGATGGGCGTTGGATGCGAGCAAGCAGCCCTGACTACATCTTTCTAGCGTGTGTCCGGGGCCCGGGGCACGATATCAACGTCGCGGTGACAGCCAGCAACGTTAAGTACACGATCCGGCCTTCGTCGAGGTCTCCTGGACGCAGGCCGGCGCGTCGCCCGTCCCCGAACGACGCTCGCCTCCACGCCGGGCCTCGGATGCCGGCGTCGCATATCCGCAGGCAGACCTCCATCAGGTTACGAGCATGTTTCACAACGGACGCCGTTCGGATCTTCGTCCGGCCGTGCGGTGATGCGCCCACGGTGCGGTCGGCCTCATCGTCGGCATCGTGGTCGATCACAGGCCGGCAAACCGGGGGACAGCCCCGACCATGCGCCGGAATCCCCGCCAGCCAGCGGGCGGGCAGCTCGTCGCGGAGCCGGCCACCGCGGGCCGCCGGCCTGCGCGGCCCCGCCCGTCCCGCTTTCCGGAAAAGCCCGGAAAGCCGTCGGAGCAATCATTTACCGATACGACCGGCCGCCGCGCGGGCCAGCGGATCCGGCGTGTGCGGAAGCCGGCCCGGTGAAATCCGGGAAACCCGGGCCGGGGCCCGCCATACGGCATGGCGACGGCCCCGGAAAAGCTGCCCGGAACAGTTCACCCACCGAGTCGGCCAGCTATGACAGCCGTCGTCGACGGCGGTCGCTCCCGCGTTCGGCGGCCCGGGCCGGCGGCTCGGAAAATCGGAACGACATCGCCCCGGGACGAATGAACAACGTTTTCGCGACAGCGAAAAAGGGATCGGGGCGGCCCACGGCCACCAGGCCCACGGCAACCATGACAGGACCGGGCCGCGCCGGCATGACGTCCCGGCCCCGACGGCGGCGCCGGCAGACGACATCCGCCGCTCGCTGACCGCCCGACCGCCACCACGCACGACCAGGACATGGCCCGGGAGACGACCGGGACATGGCTGCGGTCACGACCGCGGCAGCGGTCCGACTACGGCAGCGGTCCGGCCGGGGCGTGGACCGGCCGGCAGCGGGCACGGCTGGACGACACCGACCCGGCGTCGTCCAGCGGCAGGCCTCAGGCGCAGACTCGACAAGCACGCGGACACCATCACGCCCGATCAGCCCGGCGTCCGATCAACTCGGCGCGTACAGCCTGGCAAGTTGCCCGGAAAGATCCGGGTATGCTCCGATACAGACCGAACTCGGACGCCGGAACAGCGAGGAGAAGCGGATGAGGCCCACACCCGTGGACGGCCACACCCGCACCGAAACGGATCTCTACGGCGAAAGCACCGACATCCGTCCCAAAGGGCACAGGCTGAACCTGCGTGCGCTGACGGACCGACGGCGCCGGCTGTGGCTGGGGATCGGCGCCACCGGGCTTGTACTCGTCATCATCGTCGGCATCCTCCTCACCCGGGGCGGACAGGAGCCGGTGCCCACCCCGGCAGCCGCGGCCACCGCGCACCCGAGCACCCTCGCCGGACCCACCGAAAAGGCCGCCCCGCCCCGCCCCCTCGGCCGCTGGGTTCTCAGCGCCGGCACGAGCCCTCTCGAAGGGCAGTCCATCCAGGGCGGTACCGAGATCACCCTGACCGCGGGCACGGACACCCTGGACAAGGTCGAGCGGGTCAAGTTCTCCCTCGACGGCGACACGGTACTCGATGACCGGGACGCGCCGTTCAGCGTCCCGCTGGGCAATCCGAGCCCGGGCAAGCACACCCTCACCGCCCGGGTCCGCACGGACGACGGCAGCGCCGAGGTCGAGTCCACCTTCACCGTCACCGGTGACGGGGCGGCCCCGGCGCCCACCATATCGGCCGCGCCGGTGCCGGCCGCGGTCCTCGCCGCGCTCCCACCCGTCCCACCCCCGCTGCGCACCATCGAGGCCACCACCACCGACCAGCTCACCACCGCCCTCGCCAACGCCCGCCCCGGCGACCTCATCCACCTCGCCGACGGCACCTACCACGGCACCTTCACCGCCAACCACCCCGCCACCCCCACCGCCCCCATCACCCTCCGCGGCACCCGCAACGCCATCATCGACGGCGGCGACCTCACCAGCGGCTACGCCGTCCACCTCGACAACGCCGACCACTGGCACCTCGACGGCCTCACCATCCAGAACAGCCAGAAAGGCGTCATGGCCGACCAGACCACCGGCGCCGTCCTGACCAACCTCCTCGTCCGCACCATCGGCCAGGAAGGCATCCACCTCCGCAACTTCTCCACCGACAACTTCATCATCGGCACCACCGTCACCGGAACCGGCCGCAAGGACCCCGGCTACGGCGAAGGCATCTACATCGGCACCGCCGAATCCAACTGGAAACGCTTCAGCGACAACCGCCCCGACGCCTCCGACCGCAACCAGATCATCGGCAACACCATCAGCGGCGTCACCGCCGAAGCCATCGACATCAAGGAAGCCACCACCGGCGGGGTCATCCGCGGCAACCACCTCGACGGCGCCACCATCACCGGCGCGAACTACGCCGACTCCTGGATCGACCTGAAAGGCAACAACTGGCGCGTCGAGGGCAACACCGGCACCAACAGCCCCCTCGACGGCATCCAGACCCACGTCGTCGTCGACGGCTGGGGCACCGGCAACATCATCACC
>NZ_CAKKTM010000451.1 GCF_920888515.1 Protofrankia sp. CiP1_Cm_nod1
GGGCAGCACCCCGCCGTCCCGGAGCTGGCGCATGGTCCGTTCGTCCGTCTGTAGCCGTTCGGAGATCCAGCTGACCGTGACCGAGGCCGTCCCGGCGCTGGTGAAGTCGGTGGCGGCCAGCAGGCTCAGCGGCGCCAGGGGCCGCGGCCCCACCGGGCGGTCGAACGGGCCTGCCGGGATCACGTTCCCGAACGGGCACTTCTCCGGGTCACCAAGGATCGCGGTGAGCCGTGCCTCCACCTCGTCGGAGATCACGTGCTCCCACCGACAGGCCTCGTTGTGGACGAGGGCCCAGTCCAGACCTATCACCTCGGTGAGAAGCAGTTCGGCGAGACGGTGTTTGCGCATGACCGCTGTCGCGCGGACCAGCCCCTTCTCGGTGAACTGCACGGTGCGGTCGTTGGCGAGGGCGACCAGGCCCTCGCTGGCCAGCCGTGAGGTGGACTCGCTGGCCGCGGGTGCGCTGACGTGCAGTCTTTCCACCAGACGCGCGCGCAGTGGCGGGATGCCCTCCTCCCTCAGCTCGTAGAGGGTACGGAGGTACATCTCGGTACTGTCGATCAGTCCAGTCACCGGGCTCCTTCATCCAGCCTCAAGAGTACGCCTGTGAAGGCGTACCCACCTAGGTACGCGGGCCGCCCTGTCCGCGCCGTTTCCAGGCTGGTTGCCCGTGCTGGTTGCTGCCCGTGCCGGTTGCGCGTCGACCGGCTTCAGGGCCTGTTCCGGCCGCCGGGAGCCCGGCCGGGAAACGGCTGGCGGGATCGGCGGATCGGTCTCCCGGTGCGGGTCATACACTTCGGTGTATGAGCTCGACCCAGATCGCACCGGAGACAACTCACGGCAGTACGGACGAGGGTAATGACTTCGCCCACTATGCGCGCCATGAGGAGATCGTCCGGGCTTCCATCGAAGGCGGACGCGTGACCGCGCTGTGTGGTTACAGGTTCGAGCCGGTGCGTGATCCCCAGCGGTTCCCGGTGTGCCCGAAATGCAAGGAGCTCGTCGAGCTGGCCGAACAGCTCGGCTGACCGCCCGGGCGGCCCCGTCCCGGTCGTCCCTCACCGGGCCTGGTCACACGGCTGGGTGCGTGGCAGGACGTGGCTCGCCGCGGCCCGCGCCGAGCGCTGCCGGTGCCCGTGCGCCGTGAGCGCTGGTATGAGCGGCGGTCACGGTAGCGATCGACGGCGGGACATATGGTGACAGACGGTCAGGTCAGGCTCCGCCGGCCCTGTGACTCGTCCCATCTGGTCCACTCGCATAGCCGACCGGGTACGACCGGGACGACGGATGATGCGTAAGCTGGGGTGCCGTCGGAGGCCTTCTCGTGACACCAGGCCCGCCCTTGTAGCTCCTCGTAGCCCTGCCCTTGTAGCCCTGCCCTTGTAGCTCAGTGGATAGAGCGACCGCCTCCTAAGCGGTAGGCCGTAGGTTCGATTCCTACCAGGGGCACGATCCCGGTCGTGCCAGCGCTTCCGCCTGCTCGAACGACTTTCGGCGAGATGACGCTCGGTGAATGGTGTAGTGCGCATACTGGAGCGCGGGCATACCGGGCCGCCGGTCGTTCGTGATCTGCTCAAGGTCTGTCCGGTCGGTTCCGTCAGCGGGTGGCTACCGCAGCCGCCGCCCGCCCGCGCGTGGGCTCCGGCGGCCGGCCTGCGACATCGTCGGCGGTGGCCCACGCGGTCGTCGGTCCGGCCCTCCTCGGCCGGGTGGCTACCGCGACCGTAATGATCATAAGCGGGTTGTCATCCCCCGATGTCGTCCTCTCCCCGTAGGGGTACTGAAACACCTCATATGGAAGATCCGTCGGGGGTGCGGCGGGAGTACTGTTACCCACGTCACAAGGTCATCCTGTGGAGCAGGCGTCTCGAGCGTGCCAGCAGCATTCGGCTGGCGCCGGCTGGCGCGCTCGAGACGGAGCCTTCACCGTCGAAGGAGGTCGCCGGAATGAGGACCAAAGCCGCCGTCCTGTGGGGGCTGGGGGAGAAGTGGCAGGTCGAGGAGATCGAACTCGATCCGCCCAAGGCGGGCGAGGTTCTGGTCAAACTCACCGCCAGCGGTTTGTGTCATTCGGACTACCACCTGGTCAGCGGCGACATCCCGATTCCTTTCCCGGTCGTCGGTGGGCATGAGGGCGCCGGTGTCGTCGCGGCGGTCGGGCCGGGCGTGACCGAGGTGGCGGAGGGTGACTCGATCGTCCTGAGCTTCCTGCCCTCCTGCGGGCGCTGCTCATACTGCTCGCGTGGCCTGACGAATCTCTGCGATCTCGGGGCGGCGATTATTCTCGGCCCCCAGCTGGACGGTACCTACCGATTCCACACGCGCGGTCACGACATCGGGCAGATGTGCGTTCTCGGGACATTCTCGGAATACACGGTCGTCCCGGTCGCGTCCATAGTCAAGATCGATCAGGGTGCGGCGCTGGACAAGGCGGCGCTGATCGGATGCGGTGTCCCGACCGGTTACGGCAGCGCGGTGAACACCGCGCAGGTGCGGCCGGGTGACACCGTGGTCGTGATGGGCGTCGGTGGTATCGGCGTCAACGCGGTGCAGGGGGCCAGGGCCGCGGGCGCGCGGACCGTCGTCGCGCTGGACCCCGTCGACTTCAAGCGGCAGAAGGCTGTCGAGTTCGGCGCGACCCACACGGCCGCCACCGTCGACGCGGCACGGGAGCTGGTCAGCGAGCTGACCCGCGGGCAGCTGGCGGACGCGTGCATCATCACGACGGACGTCGCCGAGGGCGCGTACGTCGGCGAGGGGCTGAGCCTGGTGGGTAAGCGCGGCCGGGTGGTGGTGACCGCGATCGGGCATCCCACGGACTTCTCGATCAGTGGGTCGCTGTTCGAGCTGACGCTGTACGAGAAGTCGATCCGCGGCGCGCTGTTCGGCTCCTCGAACCCGCAGCACGACATTCCCCGCTATCTTGAGCTGTACAACCGTGGCCAGCTGAAGCTCGACGAGCTGGTGACCAGGGAATATTCCCTGGAGGACATCAACGAGGGATACCAGGACCTGCTGGACGGCCGGAACATCCGCGGTCTGATTCGTTTCTGACCGGCTTCCTCGAAAACTGGACAGAATTGATGGAAGAACCAGAGGAGCCGGCCGTGGCGATCGTATGACGCCCGGCCGGCTCCATCCGTTAGGTGCCGGTGCGCGACGGTGTTTCGGCGGTCGCGGCCACAGTTGTCGGAGCAGGTTGAACTGAACGGCGAGAATTCGTCGTGGTTTTGAGCGCACTCCCCGGTCCCCGGTCCGCGCCGGACGGCTCCGGCGGCGCGGTGGCTCCCGCGGGAATTTATCTCGATAGGGGCACCAGGTTGACTCCTACGAGGGGAGTGCGGCGAAGCTCGGAAGATTACCGTCAGGCCTGTAGCACATGCCTGAGAAAGGGGCTACCATGACGATTACTGATGGCACCGTCGACACGCGGCTCAGCTCGCTCGAGTTCTGGGCCAAGCCCCGGTCCGTCCATCACGAGGCATTCCGCTGGTTACGGGAGAACAAGCCGGTCAGCTGGCACGAGGCACCCGATTCTCTGGACCCGAACCTGAACAACGCCCAGGGGTTCTGGTCGGTGGTGAAGTACCGCGACATCCAGAACGTCTCCCGGGACACGGAGCTGTTCAGCTCCGCCGACGGCGTGTTCGTCGACGACTTCCCGCAGCTGGAGACGATGCTGTCGTTCATCGTGACGGATGCTCCTCGGCACACCGAGATGCGGGGTATCGTCAGCGTCGCCTTCACGCCGAAGAACATCTTCAAGATGTCGGAGGACATCGGCGGGATCGTTCATCAGGTCATCGACAGGGTCGCCCCCCTGGGTGAGGGGGACCTCTGCCAGCTGATCACCAAGGAGGTGCCCGGCCGGATCTTCGCGACCTTCATGGGGATCACCGACCCGGAACAGATCCAGTACGTGATGGACGCGGCCGAACAGTTCGCGTGCTGGAGCGACCCCGAGTACGCGCATATCGGCTCTCCGCTCCAGGTGTTCGCCGACGCCTCGCAGAAGCTGGCGACCCTTGCGATCGAGCTGGCGAGGGAACGCAGGGAAAACCCGGGTGACGACCTGCTCAGCTGGGTCGCCCAGGCGCAGTACGAGGGCAACAAGATGACCGTCGAGGAGCTCGGTGTCTTCTTCGCGCTGCTCGCCGCGGCCGCCAACGACACCACCCGGCACTCGATGGCCCACGTGCTCGCGCTGTTCCAGCAGTATCCCGAGCAGCTCGACTACGTCCTGGCGGACTTCGACAGGCGCGCGGACGACGCCGTCAACGAGTGCCTGCGGCTGGAACCGCCGCTGATGCATTTCCGCCGCACGGTGACACGGGACACCGAGATCGGTGGAGAGGCCATCAAAAAGGGCGACAAGGTCGTCATGTGGTACATATCCAGCAACCGGGATCCCGAGATGTTCGAGAATCCTGACACGTTCGACGTGCGGCGGGTCAACAAGTTCAACCCGCACCAGGCGTTCGGCGGCGGTGGCCCGCACTACTGCCTGGGCCACATGCTCGCCAAGCAGATGATCAAGACTGAGGTGCGGGAGATATACACCCGTATGAAGGATCTCAGGGTCGGCGAGCGCGACATGCTGTTGTCCAACTTCATGAACGGTGTCAAGCGGCTGCCCGCCACCTGGACGCCCGAACGGGGCTGAGCCGAGCGCGCGGTGGACACCTTGTGCGGACACCTTGTAGTGAACACCTCGTAGCCCGGAAGGCCACGGAGCCGTCCGTGGGACCACGGGCGGGCCCGGGGGCGTGGGAGCGGTGCCCGGCAGCCGTTCCCACGCCCCCGCTGTTTCCTGTTCCTGCCCAATTCTGATCGCACTGTCGTTTCTGGCTTCGGCTGTTTTGCTACGGTATATACCGGATTGTTCCCCCGGCTGTCCCACGCCCTGCCAGCGGACCTGGCCGGGGCCCTTCGGTGTCGTCGATTGTTCGCGACGGGTGAGGCCGGTGGGGCTACCGTGCTGTCCACGACATCATGAGAGGACGTCGGAAATGCGGCGCACCGGTTTCACCGCCGACCACGAGAGCTTCCGTCAGCTGCTCCGGGAGTTTCTCGCCCGCGAGGTGGTGCCCGTCTTCGACGACTGGCTGGCCGCCGGCGCGGTCCCCCGGGACTTCTTCCGGGACCTGGGCAAGCTCGGGGTGCTGGGGATGGCTTTCCCGGCCGAATACGGCGGCGGCGACCAGTCGGACTTCACCTATAACGCGGTGATCAACGAGGAGTGTGCCCGGGCGCTGGTCGCGCTGGGGACGTTACAGGTGCACCTGGACGTGGTGGTTCCGTATTTCCTGGACTACGCCGACGAGGAGCAGCGCAGGCGCTGGTTCCCGGGCCTGGTGAGCGGTGACCTGTTCGCGGCGATCGGTATGACCGAGCCGGGCGCCGGTTCGGACCTGGCCGGCGTGCGCACGACCGCGGTCCGGGACGGCGATCACTATGTGCTCAACGGCGCGAAGACGTTCATCAGCGGTGGCGCGCTCGCCGACCTGGTGGTCGTGGTGGCGCGAACCTCACGCGACGGCTCCGACCGGCGGCGGGGGCTTAGCCTGCTGGTCGTCGAGGACGGCACGCCGGGCTTCGAGAAGGGCCGCAACCTGGCGAAGATCGGCCTGAAGATCCAGGACACCATCGAACTGTCGTTCACCGACGTGCGGGTGCCGGTCGAGAACCTGCTGGGGGAGGAGGGGGCGGCCTTCGAGCAGATGACCCGCGGTCTGCCCCAGGAACGGCTGAGCATCGCGGTCAGCTCGCTGGCCGCGGCCCGGGCCGCGCTGGACGCGACCGTGACCTACGTCCGGGAACGCCAGGTGTTCGGGAAGCCGGTCAGCCAGTTCCAGAACACCAAGTTCGAACTGGCCGCGGTGGCCACGGAGATAGAGGCGGCGCAGGCGATGGTGGACCGCGCGCTGGCCGAGCACGTCGCCGGTGAGCTGAGCCCGGTGGACGCGGCGAAGGTGAAGCTCTACTGCACCGAACTGCAGGGCCGGGCGGTCGACCGCTGCCTGCAGCTGTTCGGTGGTTACGGCTATATCCTGGAATACCCTATTGCCCGGTTGTACGCGGATGCCCGTGTCACGCGTATATACGGCGGCACGAGCGAGATCATGAAGACAATCATCAGTAGGTCGCTGGGCCTGTAGGCCGGGCTCGCGAAACCGGCCGGCCCGGGCGTTTCCTGCTGGTATGTTTTTTTTGGCCCGGTGGGTCTACCCGGCGACATGCTCTTTATGATCTTCCTGGCGGAAGGCGCCCGCCGACGAGGGCCACCCTCCATCCGGCTGTGCACGGCGATATGATCGACTATTTCGGTGGGGCGTGCCGAGCGCATGACGCTCGGCGAAGCGGCCGCACATCGTGCCTGGACCAGTCTGGCCCATTGGTCTAATGTATCGACCAAAGTCGAGTGATATGTCGATCATCGACCGTCCGTTGCGTGACGGGTCGAAGCCGTGCCACACCGGTCGCCGGAAGGCTGAGGGAGGATCGGCCAGCCGCGCGTCCAGCTCTCTGGCGCATGGCTTCGAGACTGCAGGGGATCTTGCGACTCGAAGAGCTCGAAGAGGAGGCGGGAATGGGCAGTGGTGTCCATGCTCGCGTGCTGGACGACGGGTCGGGCCCGGGCATGATGGCGATGGGCTCGGGCACGGCCGACGCGGCCATACCCGACTGGGACACGGCCGGGGAGATGGCCGGGGAGATGGCCGGCCCGGGGCCGCTGGCAGTCGAGGACGGCGTCCAGCGGGCCAGGGAGATACTGAGAGCCGCCGAGCGGGTTCTTGACGACGGCGTGACGTATTCGAATTTCACCAGCAGTGACTCGAAGGCGGCCGACGCGGCGTTGCGGGCGGCGCAGTGCGCGGCGGCCGAATATATGAACCTTGCCGTCCAGTCGTCCAGGGACTCCGCGGTCCGGCAGCTGGGGGAGGTTCTTCTGCAGTCGGGGCTGGCCCGGGTCGCGCTGATGGAGGCCACGCTGGCGCGGCAGACGGCGCGGATGTTCGGCGTCGAGCAGGCGCTCTGCCACTTACGTGGGGCCTCCTCGTTGTCGGCTCTGGAGGAGCGGGCGCCGGTGGAGGCCCATCGGCTGGGTTTCACCAGAATTCTGTTCTCACGTATCGACAAGGGTGTCTGGGTCGCGCGGACGGCCTACATGGAGGGCGAGGAGCAGCTCGCCCAGACGCTGGTGCAGGTCGGTATCGCGAACCCTCGGCCGCTGACCGGCCCGCTGGTCGAGAGCGAGATGGCACGGCGCCGCGTCCCGATCCTGGTACGCGACCCCCAGTCGAGCTCGCGCGTCCACACCGAGATGGTTGCCGTGGTCGACACCAAGGGCTATGTGGCCGCCCCGGTGATCTCCTGGGGCAAGGTGGTGGGGCTGCTGCACGCCGACCGGCAGGTGGAGCGCGGCGGGGTGGACGAGTTCGACCGGGACCTGATCGGCATGTTCGCCGCGGGGGTGGGTGTCGCGTTCGAGAGAAACGCGCTCTTCCGGCGGCTACGGTTCATGCGGTCGATGTTCAACGAACATGTGTGCGCGGTCAACGACCTCGTGGACGACATCGCCGAGGACGTCATGGAGATCGGCGATGACTCGGAGAAGCCGGCGAACCGCTCGCTGGGCGCGTACTCGTCGGGGCAGAACTTCCGGGAGACGCCGGTGGCATATCCCGAGGACGCGCTGTTCGCCAGCCTGACCCCCCGTGAGTGCGAGGTGCTGCGCAGCCTTGCCTCGGGTAAGACGAACGCACAGATCGCGAGCAGCCTGTTCGTGACCGAAGGCACCGTGAAATCGCACGTGAAGCACATTCTGCGGAAGCTCGGCGCGGCCAACCGCACGGACGCCGTAGCTCGGTACCACGCGCTGACCAGGTCATCCGGCGGCCACCAGATGAAGGATCCGTTCAGATCCTGAGGGCCCTCCGGCCGCCTCGTGGCGGCGGGCAGGGGCTCGCCGTAGCCGGCGACGCGTCCGCGCACGCTCCGTCGCGGTGGCCGCCACCGCGTCCATGCCAGGGATGACCGCCGTTCGTCCGCCGCGTGCGCCGGTCGGCGCCGGGGCCGACCGGCCAGATCGCGCTGCCTGCCTACCGGCCAGGTCATGGCACCTGTCAAGGCGGGTCGGGACAGACCCCACCGCCTCTGCCGAAGGTCCCTGTCACAGCCGCGACGGCTCCGCCAGGCTGGGAGAGGGCCTGGTGGAGCGGCCGGAGCCACAACCAGGTGAGGGCGCGTGGGGGCGCGGGCCGCTCGGCGGCGCGGGCCCGTACGGGCGGCCCAGGCCGGTAGCCGGCGTTCCGCCGCTGCCCAGCGGTTCTCACCACCAGGGCCACCGCTTGACAGAGGGCCGTCGGCGCGGGGGAGAACGCGATGAAGAGGAAGGTGGTCGTTGTGGTGGCCATTACGCTGGCCATCGCGTTCGGCTGCCTCGGGGCCGCGCTGACAGCCGCGGTCCGGACGGCGGACGCCACCGCCGTCCAGCATGACCGGCTGGAGCCGGCCGCCGCGGATGTGGCTGTTCTCCTGGACCATCTCGCCGACGAGGACAGCGGCTGGCGCGGTTATCTGACGACCGGCCGGCCCGAGCTTCTCAAGCCGCCGCTGGTCGCGTCCCAGGATATTTCGGCCAGGATCAACCAGCTGTCCGCCGCCGTCGCCGGTCTCGGGCGGCTGTCCGGCCTTGTGCGGCAGGTGACGGAGGCGCACGGGGCCTGGAGCTCGCACGCGGATCCCGCGGTGGCCGCCGTTCGTACCGAGAACACGGTGGTCATTCATCCGGCGGAGGCGGCTGCCGCGACAAACTCGGGCCTTGACGCCATGCGTACCCGGCTGGCCGCGATACAGCAGGAGATTCTGCGCCACCAGGCGCGGCTGTCGGCTCAGGCCGACGGGGCCGGGTGGCAGCTGCTGGCCGGCGCGCTGGGTGCCGTGTTCCTGGTTTTCCTGGTCGTCGCCGTGATGGTCGTCGGCGTCCGGCGGTCGGTCCTCGCGCCGGTCCGCGGGCTGCTGCGCGCGGTCAGGGAACTTGCCGGTGGCGGTTACGACCAGGCTGTGCCGCGGGACGGCCCGGCCGAACTGGCCGAGCTCGGAGAGGGGCTGGACGCGATGCGTCTGCGTGTGTTGGCCACGATCGGCCAACAGGGACCGACGGTGACGGCGCTGCGGGACGCGTTGGCCGCGTCCGTGGCCGAGATCCCGGGCATGCGGATCGCGAGCCGGATCATCCCGGCGGAGGGCCTGCTCGCCGGCGACTGGTACGACATCTTCGAGCTGCCCGACGGCCGTCTCGGGTTCACGGTGGGGGACGCGGCGGGGCACGGCCCGGTCGCCGGCGTGCATGCGCTGCTGGTCAAGCAGCTGCTCGCGGCCGCGCTGCTCACCGGGAGCACCCCGGGCGAGGCGGTCCGGTGGGCGCAGCGATGCCTCGGTGACACCGGTGAGATGTTCGCGACCGCGTTCGTCGCAACAGTGGATCGTGAAACCGGCCTTGTCGAGTACGCCAACGCCGGGCACCCACAACCGGTGATCATCCGGAGTCCGGGCGGCGAGCGAGACGTGCGCGCGGGCGACGTGAGGGTGGGCGACGTGGATCCGGGTGCCCTGGATCCGGATGATCTGGACCCGGATGATCTGGACCCGGATGATCTGGACCCGGGTACGGAAGGGGAGGCCCTGACCGCCGGAGACGGCTTGGGCGCGGGAGGGGATGGAAAAAGAGGGGATGGAAAAAACGGAGCGGGAAGGGCGGGGCTCGTGGCGCTGGCGCCGACAGGGCCTCTCGTCGCCACCATCCTGCCCGCCGGCAGCGGCGGCGGGAGTGGCACGTGGCGGACAGAGCGGGCCCGCCTGGCTGCGGGGGACGTGCTGTGCGCCTACAGCGACGGCATTACCGAGGCGCGCGACCCGGCCGGGAACCAGTTCGGTTTCCGGCGGCTGGCCGACGAGCTGGCACGCATCCCCGGCAGAGATCCCGGCGCCCTCGTGAACGACCTCTTCACGGTTGTCGCGCGGCATTCTCGCGGCAGCGTGGCGGACGACCAGATCGCGGTCGCGGTGGGCCGTGACGCGGCCGATGTCATTACCGCTCCGGCACAGCGCCTGGACGGGGCTGTCTATCCGGTGGAAAACGCCGTCACCGCCATGCCGAAAAATGTCACCGCCGCGTCCGGGCAGATGGCCCGGGGGGCAGCCTCGTGCCGGTTCTCCGTCAGTTCTCCCACCAGTTCTCCCACCAGTTCTCCGGCCTGGCCCGAACGGAGCGCATGGGCATGTCACCGGCTTGCCCGCCGGGGCACCGGCTGGTTCCTGGCGGCTGGTCACATCATAACAAAACGGGTATTCGACGCGTCCGGCCAGTTCGGTGCGAATATCCGGGAGGCGGGCACCGCCGGTGCCGCTCCGCAAGGAATACAGAGGCGCAGGGCGCCCGCGCGGGGACGCGGAATTCGTGGATCGATCACTCCGGGGGGCTCGTCGGTGTTGGCGTACGTCCGTTAGTCTGTCTGAGGTATGGACGACCAGGAGACGGGGAAGATCTCCACGGGCACGCTGGATTCCGGCACATCCGCGTCCCTGCCGAGTGACCCGTCCGCGGAGTCGGTGAGAGAGCTGGCCTTCCCGGCAGCTGCCCGCCTCGAGCTCGATGAGCTGCTCACCCAGCTCGTCGACCGGGCGCAGGACGTCATCGAGACGCAGAGCAGGCTGCGCGGCCTGCTGCGGGCCACCCGGACGGTCATCGCCGACCTCAGCCTGGAGGTGGTGCTGCGCCGCATCGTGGAGGAGGCCTGCCAGCTGGTCGACGCCCGGTACTGCGCCCTCGGGGTGATCGCCAGAGAAGGACATCTCGAGCAGTTCATCCATGTCGGCATGGAGCCGTCACTGGTTGAGAAGATCGGGCAGCTGCCGCGGGGGCAGGGGGTGCTGGGCCTGCTCACCGCGCAGCCACAGCCGCTCCGCCTGGACGACATCGCGACGAATTCCCGGGCCGTCGGCTTCCCGGCGAACCATCCGCCCATGCGGACCTTCCTCGGTGTTCCGATCAGGGTCCGCAGCGAGGTTTTCGGCAACCTCTATCTCACGGAGAAGCGCAATGGCCGGACGTTCACGGCCGAGGACGAGGAACTCGTCCTGGCGCTGGCCGCAAGCGCCGGGATCGCCATCGACAACGCCCGGCTGTTCGATCAGGCGCAACGTCGCCAGCGGTGGTTGCAGGCCTCGGCGGACATCACCCGCCACGTACTCGGTGACGGCGAGCGGCCACTGAACATGATTGTCAGCCGGGCCCGGGAGCTCGCCGGCGCGGACGTGGCCGCGATCCTCCTCAGCGGGGAGTCCTCGTCGCACCTGACCGTTGAGGTTGCCGACGGTGACGATGCCGGTGTGCTGCAGAGCA
This sequence comes from Protofrankia sp. CiP1_Cm_nod1, assembly GCF_920888515.1. Taxonomy (GTDB): domain Bacteria; phylum Actinomycetota; class Actinomycetes; order Frankiales; family Frankiaceae; genus Protofrankia. The sequence continues at coordinate 11,408 of NZ_CAKKTM010000451.1, forward strand.
CCTTGATCCCTATGGACGACTCGCTGGGGGGCAAGGCGGTGCGGATGTGCGCGCCGCTGCTCGTCTCGGACGCCGCGGCCGAGGCCAGTGGCAACGATCCCTACGCGCAGGGGATCGGCCCGCTGATGATCGTCCCGTTGGCCGGCTCCCAGGTGGCCAACGGGGCGGTGGTGCTCGGCCGGCGGCACGGGGCCACACCGTTCACGGACAGTGATCTCGATATGGCGGCGGCGTTCGCCGGGCATGTGGCGACAGCCCTCGAGATCACCCAGGCGCGGGCTGCCAGGGAGCGGATCGTCGTCCTGGAGGACCGGGACCGGATCGCTCGTGACCTGCACGACCACGTCATGCAGCGGCTGTATGCCGTCGCGCTCGGCATGCAGGGGCTGGCCGCCGCCGAGGAGCGGCCAGGGCCGGCCCGCCGGATGGCCACGTACGTGGAAGACCTGGACGTGACGATCCGTGAGATCCGCTCGACCGTCTTCGAGCTGCGGGGCCGGCGGGCGACGGCCGGTTCCGGCCTGCGGGCGCGGGTCTCCTCCGTCGTCGACGCGGTGAGCGACGCCTTCGGCTTCGCGCCGTACCTGCGGTTCGAAGGCCCGCTGGACACGATGGTGGACGCGGCGGCCGGCGATCATCTGCTCGCCGTGGTGCGGGAGGGCCTGTCGAACGCGGCCCGGCACGCCCGGGCCAGCAGCGTCGAGGTCGTCGTACGGGCCGCCGGGGGCCGGCTCGACGTGGACGTGATCGACAATGGTGTGGGCATCGGGAGCACGGAGCGTCGTAGCGGGCTTGCGAACCTGCGCAGCCGAGCCGAAGATCTGGGCGGTACCTTCGACCTCTCCGCGGGGCCCGAAGGCGGTACCCACCTGCGCTGGTCCGTACCCCTGACCTGAGTCACCCACAGTTCCCACCACAGCCGGTCAGGCCGGCTGATCTTACTCAACGTCATCAATCATGCTCGTATGATGCTGGACCGTGCGGGATGCGTGAGCCGCCTGGGACGCTTCGTCCGTCCGGGGAAGCGCCATCCGGAGGGAGCCGTGGGCCGGAGGTCCGGGTGGCGGGGTCCGAACGGCCCGTCCCCGAAGAAACTTCCGACGGTCGTTTCGACCTTCTTCCCAGCTCAGGATGGACATCGGGCGGCGGCGGCGTGCCCGGGGCCGGTGCCGGTCGGCTGGTCCGGCCGACTCGGATGATCACTATCGCGCCTGCCGCCGCCACATGTTCTGACGTTGGAGGTGTCATGACCGTCGATGGCCGGACGACAGTGCCGGAGCGTACGGGCCCGCACGCGCGTCCGTACATGTATCTCCAGGTCGGACGCCCCGAGTTCGACAGCCCGCGGTTCACCGACATCCGCTTCACCGGCCCGCGGCTGACCATGGCGCAGCTGGCCGACCTGGAGACGATCGAGACGCACAGCGCGACGCTGTACTTCTCCGGCGACCGCGTCTACAAGGTGAAGAAGCCGCTGGACCTGGGCTTCCTCGACTTCCGTACCCGACAGGCGAGGGAGGCGGCCTGCCGGGCCGAGGTCGAGCTCAACCGCCGCCTCGCCCCCGACGTCTATCTCGGCGTGGCGGACATCCGCGACAGCGCCGGCACGCTGGTGGACCACATGGTCGTGATGCGGCGGATGCCCGTGAACCGGCGCCTGTCCAGCATGATCGCCATGGGACGGCGGGTGGACGGGCAGCTACGCGCGCTCGCCCGGCTGCTCGCCGCCTTCCACCAGCGCTGCCCGACCTCCGCCGAGATCGCCGAGGCGGGCAGCCCAGCCACCCTCGAGGGGCTGTGGCGGGAGAGCCTCACCGGGATCGCGCCGTTCAGCGGGATGCTGATCGACGCGAGTGTCATCGACGAGATCGGCCGGCTCGCCCCCCGCTACCTTGCCGGCCGGGCGGCGCTGCTGGCCGGCCGGCAGCGCGCCGGATGGATCCGGGACGGGCACGGCGACCTGCTCGCGGACGACATCTACTGCCTCGACGACGGCCCGCGGGTGCTCGACTGCATCGAGTTCGACCGCCGGCTGCGGCTCGGGGACGTGCTCGGCGACGTCGCCTTCCTCGCCATGGACCTGGAGCGCCTCGGCGCCGCCGACGCCGCCGAGAAGTTCCTGGCCTGGTACGGGGAGTTCGCCGGAGAGACGCACCCGCCGTCGCTGCGGCATCTCTACATCGCCTACCGGGCGCTGGTGCGGGCCAAGGTCTCCTGCATCCGGGCCAGCCAGGGCGTGCCGGAGGCCGCCCGGCAGGCGCGCCGGCTCGCCAGGATCGCGCTGTCGCACCTGCGGCGCGGCCGGGTCCGGCTCGTCCTCATCGGCGGCCTGCCCGGCACCGGCAAGTCCACCCTGGCCGGGAAGCTCGCCGACGCCGAGGACGGCTGGGTGCTGCTGCGCTCCGACATCGTCCGCAAGGAACTGGCCGGCCTGCCCGCCGGCGAGCACGTGCCCGCCAGCCTGTTCGAGGGGCCCTACGACGCCCAGGCGACCGACGCCACCTACACCGAGCTGCTGCGCCGGGCCGGCCACGCCCTGGAACGGGGGGAGAACGTGGTGCTCGACGCGTCGTGGTCCACGGCCGGGCATCGGGCCGCCGCCGCCAGCCTCGCCGAGCAGACCAGCAGCGAACTCGTCGAGCTGCGCTGCGTCACCTCCCCGGAGGTGGCTGCCGCGCGGATCGCCCGCCGGGCCGCCGCCGGGGAGGACCCCTCCGACGCCACCCTCGCCGTCCACCAGGCGATGGCGGCCCGCGCGCAACCGTGGCCAACCGCCAGCGTCATCCAGACCGCGGTGCCGATCAGTGAGGCGCTCCTGGCCGTCCAACGCCGCGTGAACGTGATCTGAAACGCGATCCGGGCCGGCGGGACTGGGCCTGGGACTGGGCCTGGGACTGGGACTGGGCCGCCGCCCGCGTACGCGGCCCGTCCGTGTTCCGCGCTGCCCGGCGGGCCTACTTCTGGGCGGCTTTTTTCTGGACGGCCTGTTGCTGCTCTTTCTGCTGCCCCTGGAGTTTCGTGGCGTAAACCGCCGCCTGGGTGCGGCTGGTCAGCTCGAGCTTGTCGAGAATCGCGGACACGTAGTTCTTCACGGTCTTGTCGGACAGGTGGACCCGGGAGGCGATCTGCCGGTTGGTCAGCCCCTCGGCGATCAGCAGCAGGATCTCCCGTTCCCGGTCGCTGAGAGTCACCAGCCTGCCGTCCTCGGCCGGGCCCTCCCGCAGCCGGGCCAGCACTTTCTGCGTGACGGCCGGGTCCAGCAGGGAACGTCCCGAGGCGATGGTGTGGATCGCGCCGACGAGATCCGTGCCTTTGATCTGCTTGAGCAGATAGCCGGCCGCGCCCGCCATGATCGAGGCGAACAGGGCGTCGTCGTCGTCGTACGACGTCAGGATCAGGCAGCCGATCTCCGGGTGCGCGGAGCGGATGTCCCGGCACACGTCGATACCGCTGCCGTCCTCCAGCCGCGCGTCCAACAGCGCGACCTGCGGGTTGGACGCGGGTATGCGGCGCAGCGCCTCGGTCGCGCTCGACGCCTCGCCGACGACCCGGATCTCCCCGGTATCTTCCAGTACCTCCCGGATGCCACGCCGGACGATCTCGTGATCATCCAGAAGAAATACCCGTACCGGATCCATGGCGAAGCACGCTACCCGCAGGTCTCACCCTTTACCATCCGGGCCGCCCGCCGGCCGCGGAAGATCGCCGCGAGTTTGCCGTTGTGTACGCCCGCGGGACCGGAAAGCGTGCACAACGACAAACTCGCCTGGATCAGGTTCCGCTACTGGCGGAGCTTCTTCAGGCGCTGGCCCAGGTCGATCAAGGTGCTGGACAGTGCGTCCACGAACGATGAGCCGATCTTCGATGCGCTTTCACGGACCGTCGGGTCCTTCGCAGCCTGGCCGGCCGCGGAGTAGGCCCGGTCCAGGGTCGCGCGGAGCTCGGCGAGCGCCTCGTCGACTCCCCTGCGGTCGAACGGACGCTCGCCGACGACGTCGTCGAAGTGCGCCTTCACCCGTTGCCCCAGCGTGGTGAGACTGTTTGCCACGTCGTCCCAGGCTGTCTTCGTGTCGGTCATACGGTCGCTCCCTTCTCACCTGTATCTTGCAGCATTTCCCAGCTCGACCGCCGCAACCACCCGGGGCGGGGCCCCGCCCCGGGCCGGTGCGGTCACGCGGGCGCGCGGGACGGCGCGCCGTCCGTACGCCTGACGCGCTCCGGGCGCCGGATGCGGTGCTGGCCGTCCGGGTCGGCGACGACGTAGCCCATGCCGCTGGGGGTACGGTCGCCGATGCCCGCGTAGCAGGCGAAACGGGCCAGGGCGTTGAGGGCGGCGCGCGTCCGCGGCGGGACGTCCGCGGGCGCGGCAAGCTGGTAGCGGACGAACCCGACGCAGCCGCGGCGTTTCGGCGCCCCGATCTTGACGACGTACTCGGCGCTGGAAAGGGTCGTCTCGACGAGCTCCAGATGGCCGTTGATCGTGGCATCGATGTCGGAGGGTAACGGCGCGAGATCCCGCGCCCAGGCCCGCCACCGGTAGGCCAGCGTGCCGAACACGCGCTCGGGATCGGGCAGGATGCGCTGGCGGCGCACGCCGTCATCGCGTCCGGTGGCGAAACTGACCGGCGTGACCAGCCCGAACGCCCAGGACGTCGCCGGGGGAGCGGCGGCGAGCAGATCCGGGTACGGCTCGCCCCCGGCGAGCTCGACCGCTTCGGTCACGTAGTCGGTGAAGCCGAAACGCCACCGGTCGCGGTTGCGGAGAGCGGCGAGCATCGAGCTGGTGATCTCGTCGAGCAGGATTCCGACCTCGAAACGGACCCTGGCCGACGACCGGCCGGGGGCGCGCTGGTGCTCGTCGAGGAGCGGGGTGATCGCGAACGGCCGCGGCGGCGGCCCGTCGTGCAGGTACGCGCTGGCTTCGGGCGACAACTCCTCGCGGACGGCCGCGAGCACGGCGGCGTTGACCGCCGGCCCCGTGTACGGTGGCGGCAACGCCCTCGGGGACACCGGCCTGACGGACACGACAACGCGAGCGGGCACAGCTCACCTCTCCAATCCTCGGCGTCCCGGCCTGCCACGGCCTGCCCGTGCCACAGCCCAGGACCCGACCTGAATCTCACGGTAGGCCGCCGGAGCGGCCACACCATCCCGGGCCCCGCCAACGCCCCCACCCCGCCCGTACCGCATCGACACGACCCACCCATCCCTGACGGACGACGGAGCGGTGGGAAGCGCGGGTCAGCACCCCCGGGACCGGTGGTACTGTCGCAGCGCCCCAGCCTTCCGCATCGGATTGAAACTAGTTCAGCATCTGGAATGCGCCGTGCACCCTGAGCTGTAGAGCACCGGCTTTCCGCATCGGCTTGAAACAGAATCCGGACTTCCGCGTTCCGGTGCTTTCGGTCCATGGGGCCGGATCTCCGTGTCGGGCGGAAGCCGGCCCGGCGGCCGGAGGGCGATTGCGGAACTGCGGAAGATATGGGTGATTCCGGTTGTTATCGTGACGGTTTCCACCTACGGGGTCCGGGGGCGTAGGTGGTGGCTGTTGTCACCGCGGCGGTTTCTGCCTACGGCTCTCAGAGGAGAGCGTCCGCGCGTCCTCGGTGATCGTGAAAATGGCCCGATTCGTTGCTCTTTGTGTTTGCGATGGTGCGCAGGGGATTGACTGGGAGTGTCGTGGGCACCCTGCCGCGGGGCGTGACGGGGCATGCCCTAATCTGACCTGTTCTCCAGCAGGAGGGCGGTCGGGGGCAGAGCCGAAAGCGGCACAATCGTGCGCTTCCCGTGTTCGCTTGTGGCTCTGACGTGCGGAGGGAGCTCGGGTGACGATCGGATGTGGGGGCTTGGCGCTGGGCGGCGCCGAACCCGATGGCGCTGGGCCGGACGGCGAGGGCCCATGGGGCCGGCGGCCGGGGCGTCCCGTCCGGAATGGGTGGGTGTTGACAGGGGCTGACGAGCCCCAGTACGTTGCCGACCGGCCACTACGCGCGGCGTGTGGTCGATGACCAGGATCTTCGCGGTCCCGGTCCCCTGTGAAGCACTCGGAGCATCCGAGTGCTGTGGCGTCTTCGTGGCGTCGCTTTGTTGCCGGATCACCACCCGTGGTTCAGCGTGCCCAACACAGGAGGACCGATGGCTGCCCTGACACTCGCCGACATCGCGGACGAGGACGACAACAACGCATTCGCGGCCTTCCGCGAGCTGGTGGGCCCGGCGCTGTGGGCGGTGATCGTCCGCGATGTCCACCGGGCCAAGCCGGGGACGTGCGCCTGCCGTCCCGACCGGCCACCCATGTTCGACGCCGCCCACCCGATACCCGGCCCGCTCTGCCAGCGTTGCATGGACCAGTGGACGCCTCGGCTCATGGACGGTTTCGGCCGGATACGTGCCGCTCTCATGGGCGACGTACCGACGATCGCCGGCGGCTCGAATGCCGGTCAGGAAGTTCGTGAGCTGATCGTCGTCCGTGACCATCTTGTGACGCCCGAGGCCGAATGGCAGGAGGCCGCCGTTCACGGCGCCATGCTGTGCCACCCCGCCTTCCCCGGGGGAATCTCGCCGGAGCCGCCGGGCTGGCTGCGGGCGGTGTGGGCGCAGCTCGTCCACTTCCCCACGGCCGGGCGGATCGTGCCGACCGTGCGCCGGGAATCGGCCGCCGAACGCGGCCTGCCGACCCGTCCGGAAGTAGCGATCAGCACCGCTGAATGGGCCGCGCCGCTGCGCGCCGACCCCGTCGGCCAGAACATTCTCATCCATTTCCTGCTTGGTCTCCGGGACGAGATCACCGACCCGTTCTCGCTGCCGAAAATGCAGCTCAGGTTCGGTCTCAGCGAGCGGGAGACCGACGAGCGGCTGCGGCGCTCGCTCGCGCTGCTGCGCCGGTGCAACCCCGACTTCTACGCGCGGGCCGTTGCCGGTCCGCTCGCCGGACGGCCCGGCGGGGTTCCGGATGAGACCGGCCCGGACGAATGTATCGGCGATCACGTGCCGTCCGTCGAGGATTCCTGCGCGGCCGAGGCGGACGCCGACACCGCACGAAAGGCGATCATCGCCGAACTCCTGCCGCCTGTTCGTCCCAGCGATGACGGGCGGGTGCGCGACACGCACCCCGACACGCATGGCGACACGCATCCCGACACGCATGGCGATGGCTATGGCCGGCGGGAGAATCCGGGGCCGCGGCCGAAGGCGGTCCCTTCGAGAACCGCGCCGAAGAGCCAGCCGAAGACCCACCCGAAAAGCGGCCGGCCAGGGACGTGGCCGAAGAGCCGTCCGGATGCGCGGATGCCCGGGGCGGGACCTGGCGCGGCTCCTCCCGCCCCGGGTTCCGACGCCATTCGTGAGCCTGGTGCCACTCGTGAGCCTGGTGCCGCGCGTGAGGCCGGTGTCATTCGTGAACCGGTACTCAATGCCGTCACAGTTCGGTTGTTAAAGGTGATTGTCGATGCCGCGTACGGCAAGAAGGCCGACGTTGTCGCGGCCTTCCGACGGCATCTGCGGCTGGGCGAGGAGGAGGCCGAAGCCGAAGTCGGCCGCTTCACGCGCCTCGTCGCCGGGGCCGGTGTCTGTTGGGTCGACGTCCTGCTGCGTGGCATTGACGGCTACGGGGTGGCGTGATGCCGAGAAACAGCACAGCCGGCGCCGTCACATACCTGGCCGTCACATACCCGGACCTGGACCCGGCCGTCAGCCGGGCGGCAGGGCGGCCCATGCCTCCAGCAGGTCCGCGAGGTCACGTGCCTGTGCCGTGGACAGCACGACGGCCCGTGTCCCGGCCCATGCCCCGAAGCCGGTCGTGTGGGCATCCCGAGCGTCACGATCCGGATCGTGGGCCGTAGACGTTCCCGCTGCCGACAGCGGGGCTGCCGGCGCGCCACCTGGAACCGTCGGAGCTGGAACCGTCGGGGCTGTTCGGGGCCCGTGCTCGGTTTCGTGCCCAGCGCCGGGGACTGTCGATGCCGTGGGAGCTGTGTTCCGCGGAACGCGGGCCCCAGCCTGCTGGGGCTCAGAGGCCTGATCGTCAGGGGCTGTGTTCCGCGGAACGCGGGTTCCAGCCGGGCGGAGGCCGCGGTCATGGCTGTCAGGGGCTGTGTTCCGCGGGACACGGGTCCCGGCGGCGGGGTCCGGCCATGAGGTGATCTCAAGGCGGACGCCGTCACGGACCGTGGTTGCCTGCACGGATCGCGGTGCGGCCGGTGCCGTTATCGGCAGATCGGTGATCTTCCTGCGGCGGGCGAGCCGCAGCAGGTCGGGCCGGGCGAACACGGCCGTGCCCCTGGTGCGCAGCAGGTCCGCGAGCTGGCGGCCCACCGTCGTCCGGCCCGGCCTGCCCGTCGTCCGGCCAGGTGTATCCGTTGCCTGGCAGGGTTCGTCCGTCCAGGTCAGGCGCAGTGGAGGGCTGCCGCCGTCGTCGAGGTCCAGCACCGCGCGGGCCCCGGCGAGCCGGAGCGTCGCCGGCCCGAAAGTGCCTTGCACGTGCCGGGAGACGAGCGGAATGCCAGCCAACGCCGCCAACCGCCCCGCAGCCGTACTCACCGGCATCCCCTCCCTCCAGCCCCCGCAAGACATGACTTCAGTAACCGACGGTAGCGCTCCTCCCAGCCGGACGCCCCCGGCTGGCTACCGCCGTCAGCGTGCGACAGCGCCGTCAGCCCGTAACAACTCAGCCCATGACACCACCGCCGCCGCCATCCCGCCCTTGCCGCCGCCCGCCCGTCACCGGCAGACCACGCCGGGCCCGACCGCACACCCCGGCGCCGGGCGGCCGGAGCGCCACCGGTCGTATCCCGCTCCGCTCATGGGATTGAGGGTGCAAACGGCTGCTATCACAGCCACTTGTTCCCTCAATCTCGTGATCGGCCGATACTTCGGGTGGGGTGGGGCCGTACTGTGCGGAGCGCACGGTACGGCTGGCGGCCGGGAAGGATCGCGGCCGTGGTTGTCGTCCCCGTCGTCAGCGGTCCTTGCTGGGCTGATCCTTGCCGGGATAGATGGAGAGAGGCTGGGGAGAGGATGCGGCGCCGAGGTCGGGGAGACTGACGCCGCGGGCGCCCTGGACATCGCGGCCCTGGCGTTCGTTCTGGACGAACCATTCGAACGAGCGGCCGCGGGGGTCGGGGGGTACCGGGACGTCGGTGCGCAGGCCGTTCGGGCGGACCCTTGGGTAGTGCACGGGCGTGAGCGGATTTCCGGTGGCGGCGGCGAGGAAAGCCCGGATGTGCGGGACCTGCTCGAACCGCTCGTCATCGCCGCCGGCCACCGCCCGCCGGAACTCGCCGACGGTTTCTCGGGCCGCGGCCGGGAAACCGTCGGAAACGGGCTCGTCCGGGATGATCGAGCGGTAGTACTCGGCCCACGACTCGCCGGTGCGCAGGTCTGTGCGGGCCGGGTCGACGGTGAGCTGGACGCTGCCGAAACCCAGCGGTTTGCCCAGGCCCAGCCGGTGGAAACGGCTCGGCTCGCCGGCGCCCAGGTCGAGCAGCCACAGCAGCGCGCCCAGCTCGGCCCCGGTGAGGTTACGGACGTCGACGCTGAAGGTGAACGTCGTGCCGGGCCGGACCCAGCCCTCGATCGACCGGTTCTGGTCGTCGCGGTTCTCGTCCTTCTCCCCGCCGCCGGTGAGGGTGGCGAACGCGGTTCCGTCGCGGTTCAGCGGGTTCGCGCGTGAATTGTTCTCCGGTACCGCGGACTTTCGCGGTCGACGGTATTCCTGGTAGCGCCCGCCGTCCAGGCTCTGGGTGCGGTCGGCGGCCGGGTCCTGCCAGTAGCGGTCGGGCAGGCCGGCGTGATGCGGGTAGACCTTGCGTCCGCGCAGCATTCGGCCCTCGGAGACGAACCAGCTCCCCTTGGGCAGCCCGGCCGGCAGCGGCGCGGGATGGCCGTTGCGTTCGGTGCCGAGATAGAAACGGCCCTGGCCGGGTTTGGGCTGGCCGAGAATCGCCAGCGGCAGGCCCGGATCCCGGAAACGCTCCACGGCGGGCCCGCCGGCCGGCGGCGGGAGGCTTTTTCTCTCGGCGGGCGCGTCCGACGCCTGGTCGCAGCGCACCGGGCCGATGCGCACGGCGCCGAGCCAGGCGCCAGCCGGGTCGCGCCGGCCGTCGGGCCCGGCTCCGGGACGGTCCTCGGTGCGGACCCAGCCGAACACCCGGTCCGCGGGGGACAGCTCACTGATCGAGTCCGCGGGCCGCAGCGACGGGGGCAGCAGCTCGCTCGGTGGGACGCTGAACAGCTCGCGCGCGATCGTCACCGGATACAGGCTGTCGATCTCACCGCGGGCGTCCAGCCGGACGTAGAGCAGGTCACCGTCGGTAATTTTCTCTGGTTCCATGCCCTTTGGGGGGACCAGGTGACGGCTCGATACGAGTGCTCCCGGGTTTTTGGGGTCGGGCTCCTTCAGTTCGCCGGGACGATGCGCCGCCGTATAGCTGTAGATGATGTCGCGCCAGATGTCCCGCAGCCGCTTGTCGAGCTCGTAGGTTTCCCGCAGGTCGTTGCGGGGATCGAAGAAGAAGACCCGTTCGTCGTGCTTGCGGTCGATGTTGCGGTTGGTCACGCACACCCAGCCATCGACGACCTTGTCCGGGCCGATCGGCCTGTATCGGGACGTCGATGTCGGCAGCGGCGCGTGCCCCGGCTGCTGGCCGGGCTCGGCGAGCGCGCATACCCACCAGAGCTGGAAGTCGGGCTCGCCCTTTTTCTTGTCATAGTGCTGAACGAGCTGGATGCGCGCCCGGACCGGCTGGCCGTGTCTGGGCCGTGAACCGTCCGGCATCATGATGTTGATGTCGGCCCGGGAGGCGTGATTGTGGCCGCGAACGTTACGTGAGCTGTCCTGCGGCCAGTAGCTCGGCAGCCAGGCCGCGTGCATGGGTGGGCCCTGGCGGCTTCTTCTTCCAGGGCCCAGGCTGCCTAGGGGTGTAGTTCCGGGCAGCAGTTCGATCTTTGCGGTGTCACCGCTGCCGATCACCCGTGCTGGGATGGATCTGAGCCCCTCCGTAGCCGCCATCCGGTAGCCGAGACGGCTGTCGTGGCCGGTGAACACGCCGAACCGGGAGTTCGTCACCGCCTCGTAGGCGCTGCGCAGCATGCCCTTCACCGCGGTCGCAGGCAGGTGCGGCCGGGTCTCCTCACGGCCGTCGGATGCGGGCACTTTCCGTTCCAGTACCGGGTAGGTGGCGTGCCCGGTGTCCTGGGAACGTTTGAGGAAGGGCGTGTCCAGCAGTAGCAGCGGCGTGCCGACGGTGAGGGTGACGCCGATCGTGCCCGACCAGCGGTCCTCGTGGAGCCGGTCGTGACCGGGCAGGCGGTCACGGTCGGTGGTGGGGACGCCGACGTCGCCGAGGGTCTGGTGCCGTTCGTCGCGGTGCGGCGCCGGGACGAACCCGTACGGGTTGACGAACGCGTTCAGCGGCTCGGGCGGGCGCTGCCGCGTCTCGCCCGGGATGCCGGCGGCGCCCGTCTGCCAGTCCCCGGCCGTGCGCCGGGACGGGCGTGTCGGCGCCATGTGACGTGGGGGCTGACGGGTGACCCGCTGGGCCGCCGGCCGCGGGCGTGTGGACGGGCCGGGCGCGGGGGCCGGCCCCGACCTGTCCCGCGGCGATCCGCCCGGTGGCGATCCGCCCTGCGCTGATCCGCCCTGGGCGGTTTCGGCTCCGGTCGGGGCGGGTTCGCCGCCGGCCGTGTTGGGCGGGGCTGTCACGGAGGCGCCCTTGTCCCGGACGCGCTTGGCCTGGCCACCTGACCAGTCGTATTCGACGGGCCGGCCGGCCAGATCGTCGTCACTCAGCGTGGTTAGCGCTGGGTCGAGGAAGCGGCGGTTGAAACGCCGCTCGCTCCCGCTGTCCTCGATGATGACGAGCCGGCGGGTGCCGTCCGGGCTGGTCTTCCAGGTCATGACGCCGGAGCTGCTGCTCATCGGGTCACCTCCGGGAGAGGGTCGGGTCGCTGTGGGTCGTCGTCGGCTTCGGACCGCTCGGACGGCAGGGCGGAGGCCAGACCGACGAGCCGTTCCTCGGCGACATAGGCGTTGCCGTGCCTGGGCCTGGCCGTCGCGTTTCCGTCGGTTGCCGCGTGTTCGTCGGTCGTCACGTATTCGATGGTTTCCAGGAAGACGCATTCGTCCTCGCGGGGAGCGCGCGGCACCGGCACGTCGAGGAGGCCGATCCGGGCCTCGGCCAGGCGTACCCACAGCGGCCCGCCCGTGGCGTCCGCGTTCCGCGGAACGTCCGAGGCCTGTGATGTGTTCGGGTTCTGTGAGCCGTTCGGACGCAGCGGTCGGCCCCACAGCAGGTACTTGTTGTTGATCCTGTCGATGGCTGTCAGCGGGGCGACGGGCCTGTCGGGTTCGCCGGGCTCATCGGGCTCATCGGGTTCATCGGGCTCGCCGGGCTCGCCGAACAGCCAGCCGGGGGGCTGGCAGAGCGCCGGTGACTCCGACAGGAGCACGGCCGTGCCGAGCCCGTCACGCTCGTGCAGCCAGCGCAGCTCCGCGTCCCGGTTGAAGATCCGCGCTTCGAAGACGGCGGCGGGGCCTGACGTCGGCAGCGGCAGTTCCCGTTCGGTGGACGTGCCGGCGACGCCGGCCCCGTCCGCGAACGAGCGGCTGCCGGGCATGGTCAGCCGGCCGCCGGACAGCCTGGCCACCGTGTACTTCCGCGCGCTCGCCAGCAGTGCCACGGCGTCGCCGATGTTGGCCTGGCGGATCGCGTCCGGCAGCGAGATCTTCGTCGACCTGCCGGTGTGCAGGGTGATGATGGCGGCGGTGTGGGTTGTCACAGCGGCCTCCCGTCCGCGCGGTCCTTGTCGGGGCGCTCCTGATCGAGACGGTCCCGATCGAGGTGGTCCCGATCGAGGTAGTCCTGCCAGCTCCGGGTGTAGGCGGCGACCGCCGGCTCCCGGAGCAGGTCGTCGAAATCACGTTCCGCGTCGGAGAGCCCGGGGAAACCGCTGATTCTGACCGATTCCACGATGATGTCGCCGTGGCCGCGGTTCACGCCGTGGCCGAGCCGGAGCCGGCCGGCTCGCAGGTCCCGCAGGACGAGCAGCAGCAGCGCGAGCGCCGGCCGTGCCAGGCCGCCGCCGTTTCCTTGGCCGCCGCTGCCTGCGTCGTTCCCGCGTTTCGTACCGCTTCCGGCGCTTTCGCCGGCCGTGCCCGCCTGGTTGCCGGAGCCCGCCGGGTCGCCGGAGCCCGCCGGTGCGGTATCGAAGCGGTTCAGCCGTCGCAGGTCGACGGTCAGGAGCAGGTCCTGCCAGGTGACATGGTGTGGTTCGAGGGTGCTATACAGGCGCTTGTCCGCGGCGCCGCCCGTCCAGCGGTCGATGGCGACATGGTCGGCCTGGTCCATGCCGAGCTCCCGCAGGCGCTCCCGGACCTTCGGCGGCACCTGGGCCCGGGCCTTGTCCCACGACCGGGTCGGGCCGCTGTCGGACGGCTTGCTCAGCCCGGTGACGTGCGCGCCGTTCAGCGCGCGCCAGAGATCGGCGGGGATGGCCTGCTCCGAGTAGCAGTCGTCCGCGCCGAGCGCCCCGACACCGCGCGTCGCCCGCGTGCCGCGGCCGTCACCACCAGCGTCCCCGCTGCTGTCCTCGCTGCCGTCGCCGTATCCGTCGCCGCCGACGGCCGTGCCGGCGGAGCCGAACAGGGCGTTCACCGCCGCGAGGTCGTCGAGCTGTTCCCGGAACCGGGCCGACCGCTGCGGCCCGGCCGGTACGTCGAGAGGATGGGCGGCGTCGCGGGCACGGGCGGTCCGTTCGATGCGCTCCGCATGCGACCGTAGCGCGCCCTTGATCGAGCTGCCGGGCAGGACGAGCGCTACCTCGTCGCAGCCGATTCCGCTGACCAGGGGAAGCGCGTCGATCGAGAGCCCGTCCACCGCGGAGCGCACCATCACCGGGGACGTCGGACGCCAGACGATGGTCACCCTGAGTAGATCGGCGTCCGGGTCCCTGCCGCCGAGATCCGTCGGCGTCAGCGCGGCGGGCGCTCCGGCTGGAGCCGCCGCTGCCGCCGACGTCACTGCCGGCGGCCCCGACCCCGACGCTGTCGGTGTCGCCGGCAGCAGGCCGAGGGCGCCGAGCAGGCCGTCCATGCTGTCGAAGCGTTGCTCCACGATCTCCGGTTCGCCGGCCAGGACGACGGAGCCGAGACCGCGGGTGCGGGCCGCGCCGAGCCGGACCCGGCCCCCGGCGAGCGCGAGCAGCAGGGTGCCGAGCATCGCCGTGGCCGGGTCGGCGTCCCGCTCCCGGTAGGGCGACTCCAGGTCGATGCCCAGCCGCAGGTAGGCACCGCGGGGGAGCACGGCCCGGCCGTAGAGGAAGCCCTCGGCGACGGTCCCCAGCACCCGGTCGATGCCGATGCCCGTGCGGGCCTCGACCCGGGACGGTGGGAACGGGGAGCCGAGATCGGTGCCGGTGGTGACCAGGCCGTCGTGCACCACGATCCGGCTCGTCGAGCCGTCGTCGGAACCGCTGGAGCCGTTGCCGGAGCTCTGCCGGGAACCGTTCGCCCGGGTGGTGTTCTGCGGGACGTTGCCCCAGATGTCGTCGAGGACCAGCCGGTCGGCGATCGAGCGGCCGGCGAAGGCGCGCAGCGCGCCCGCGAGGCTGGTGCCCGGTACGTACAGCCGTGACAGCCCGTCCACGGCCAGCGCCAGGTCGACGGACGGGTCGTCGCCGACGCCTCCGACGTGCAGCGGCGTCTCCAGCCGCAGCCAGCCGTGGACCCGCAGCCGGCGGACCATCGCCCGTCCGGCTCGCCCGGCCCGCCTGCCGGCCGGGGCCGCGGGTGGGACCGGCGGTGGGCCGGCGGGTGCGGCCGGAACCGGTCCGGCCGCGCTGTTCGACGCGGTCATGCCGTCACCCCGTCGTGGAGCTGGCCGTCCGAGGTGGTTGACGGGTCCGCGCCGGCCACCGCCCGGTGGTGGGCGCTCAGACAGCTCGTGACGAGCGTGCGGACCGCCTCCGCCCACAGCTTGGTGTCCTCGCGCAGCTCCCGCGCCCCGTCCTCGGTGATGGTCAGATCGCGGGCTGGGCGGTTCGGGCCGTCCGGGCTGATGCTGATACCGAGCAGCGCCCAGATCTCCGCCAGCCAGGGCGGCGCCGTGGAGCCGGAGGAGCTGGAGGGGCCGGAGTCGTCGTACGGCCCGAGGCCGAACAGCGCCCAGACCATGGAACGCTTCCGTAGTAGCGGGTCGATCCGCTGATACGCCTGCTGGTATGCCTGGCCTGACCAGCGTTCGGCCAGGCGTTTCAGCCAGTAGCCGATCTCCTTGTCCTCCTCCAGCCGGCTCAGGACGGCGCGCAGCCCGCCGAGCTGGGTCGGGTTCACCCGCTCGGTGTCCCTCCCGGCGGAGGTGAGCCCCAGGGCGTTCCGGCGTCCATCAGCGTCCGCGGCGATGGTGGCCGAGGCACGTCGGATGTGCGCCCGCCACGCCTCCCGCTCGATGACCCGCGCGGTCTCGCGCGCGACCGGATCCCGCACGGTGACGACCGGCGTCCGCGGCGGTTCGTTGTTCCGCGGTTCGCTGTCCGGCGGTTCGTTGTGTGGTGGCGGGTACGTTCGCAGCCGGCCTGGGCGTGCCCGCAGCAGCGGGTCGTCGACGGCGAGCTGGCCGAAGCCCTCGGCGGTGCGTTCGCCGATGCCGGCGGCCAGCACCTGGTCGAGCCGCTCGCGGGAGAGCCGCCCGCGCACGCCGAAGGTCAGGACGCTGCCGGCGGTGAGCCCCAGCAGGGTCGGGCGGGGCAGGCCCCAGCTCCGCTGCCACGACTCGGCCCGCCGGACCGCCGTCGCCCGGTTGATCAGCCGCTCGGAGGAGGCGGCCTCCTGGAGCTCCAGGCGCACCCCCAGCCTGGCGCCGAGCTGGTCGGCGAACTCGCGAGGGTCGGTCGACGGGCGCAGCCGCCGGTCCCGGATCAGGACGTCCGACAGCAGCCAGACGATGATCGTCCCATCCTGGATGGCGTCCGCTCCGGTGGCCCGCACGCCCGGTGCTGGAGATGCCGGTGGCGTCGCGGTTGCCGGAGACGCCGTAACCGCTGAGGACGTCGTGGATATCGGGGGTGACGTCCACGGCGTCGGCGGGCCCTCGACCGCCACGGTGACCTGCCCGTAGTCGTCCTTGGCGGAGCGTCCGAGCGCCCACGCGCCGGCGAGCGCGGCGTGCGCTCCCACGGGCAGCAGGCCGGCACGCACCCGGACCTCCGCCCGCAGCACCGACCCGGCGGCGAGCGCTTCGTAGGTGTACAGGCCGACCACGTCCGCCGTGGGCCGCTGCCGCCGGTCGTCGATGACGTTGTGGGTATGGATCGTCAGATTCCGTTCACGGATAGTGATCGTTGGCGGGTTCGGGTCGTCCGACGCGGGCGCTGACGCGGGTCCCGGCACGGGCGCCGCCCCCGGCTCCGGCGGTGCCGTGCCGACAGGCGCCGTGCCGACAGGCGCCGTGCTGACACGGTCGACGGGTGACGCACCGACATAGGTGCCCTTGTACGCCCTGGGTGCGGCGCCCGCTTCCGATGTCGTCTCGACCAGCCGGTTGACCGCAGTGGTCTTGTCGTCCTTCGCGTGGAACCAGGTCCGGGGCAGCGGGCGGCCCCGCTCGCCGGCCACGTCGACGGTCGCGTTGGTCACGACGAGGTCACCGGCGCGGGCGAGCGCGTCGGGATCCCATCCGCCGGCCGCCCCGCCGGCCGCCCCGCCGGCCGTGGCCAGCCGCCGGAGGACGCCGGGCAGCAGCACCGATCCGGGCACGAAGTCCAGCGACCGCACGGCGTTGCCGATGGTGCGTTCCTGCACGATCAGCGGTGTGTCCAGATGTATCCGCAGAGCGATGATCTCCCAGTCGGCCCGGTCCGGACGCGCTGGGTCGCGCGGGGCCGCCGGCTCCTCGGGCACGGCGGGGACGGGCGGGGCGACACCGTCGCGCGCCCGCAGCCAGGCTGCGACGTCTTCCAGCGTCGGCAGCGGCGCCGGCAGCGCTGGCAGCGGCGCCGGCCCCTGGGCCGCGACGGATCCGGCTGGGGCCGCGACGGGTTCGGCCTGGGTGACATCGAGGCGGCAGCGGCCCGCGCCCCGCCGGCGCTTGCCGCCGACGGACTCCACCAGCCGCGCCCCGAGCAGCAGCACCGCGGCGGCCGCCCACCGGCCCTCGTCGTCCAGGCCCGCCTCCCGGCCCGTCCCATGCCCCGCCTCGTCCGGACGGGGGGAGCCCGACCAGCCCGCGAGCGTCGCCCGCGCGGTCAGCTGGACGCCGCAGCGCGCCATCTGCTCGAACCGGAGGAACTTCTCCGCCGCCCGCCCGGTGTCCGGGTCGATCTTCACCCCGGGGCGGACGAACGTGGCCGCGTCACGCAGTGCACGCCGGCTGTCCGGGCGCAGGGCCGCCGCGAGCGCCGCCGGATACCGTGCCGGCCGCACCGACAGGGCCGCCGGGCGCGGCTGTTCCTCGCTGGGCGGGCCGCCCACGGACAGGGCCGGCTGGCTGCCGAACAGGAACTCGACCCAGGCGTGCCAGCCACCGGTCGCGCCGGTCGGCGCGGCGGGGGCGGGGAGCGGGGCCGGGGAGCTGTCGAGCGCGGCGGCGGCGAGCTCGCAGGCGTCCCGCCAGACGCCGGTCAGGGTCTTGCCGGGCACGAACGGCAGGCCGTCGTGGTCGGTGTTGACCAGTTTGTTGACCCCGCCGGGGATGCCCAGGCCGGTGCCGCAGTGCCAGTCGCTGTCCATGTGCAGGGTCAGCTCGAGAGTGAGGCCGCCCGCCGGGTGTGTGCCCGCCGGGTGTGTGGTTGTGTCGTACGGGCCTGTCATGCCGATGTCCCCGTCGTCGTCGGCTTGCCGTCCGCTCCCGCCGGGAGGCGGTGGCGGTCGTCTCGCTGGGTGTGGTTGTGCCGGGCCGGGAGGTCGCCCATGAGCTGGACCGCGTTCATCGCGTCGAGCAGCCCGGTGACCGGCGGTCCGGTGACCTGGTGCGGCTGCCCGTCGAGCAGTCCCTGATCGCTGATCCGCCAGAACAGCGATTCGTCGCCGCCAGCAGTGGCCGTGCCGGCGGCGGAGCCGTCGCGGGAGCCGGAGCTGTCGCGGGAGCCGGGGCCGTTGGGGGAGCCGGGGCCGTTGGGGGAGCCGGGGCCGGCGAAGAGATCGAGCCCCCGGTCGCGGTAGCGCGCCAGCAGCTGGCGGAACCGGCCGTCAGCGGCGTCCTGCCCGAGGAACAGCGCCTCCCGCAGGTCGTGCATCTGGCTGGTCGGCAGCTTGCGGTCACCCACTTCGGCCGTGCCGTCGAGTCCGTCGGTTCCCTCGGCCGGGCCGAAGGCGGCGGTGAGCGCGGCCACGCGCCGGGCGAGGTCGTCCCAGTGGCGCCCCACCGTCCACGGCTCACGCATGTCGCGGGTGACCACGTAGGGCTGCGCGTACAGCAGGGCCCGCAGTTTCCGCCGCCTGCACGGGTCGGGTTCGGCCGCGATGTCGGCCGCGCCAGGCGCGACCTGCATCCGGTCGCGCAGGTGGGCCGGATCGCTGCCACCGCTGTCGTACAGGACGTGGAAGGAGAACGCGGACGCCCGTGGCTGGAACCGGGGCCGAATCCGGGGCTGCCGCGGTTCCCCGGGCGCCGACGGTGACGCGCCCGGTTCCGCGGGGCTGTCGGAGCTGTCGGGGCTGTCGGGGCTGTCCGCGGGCGGCTCCTGGCCCACCGAGTACAGCTTGACCGTCTTCTTCGCCTCCTTCGTCAGTTCCTCGGCGAGGTCGTAGGCGGCGGAGAACGGGAAGTGCGGTTTGACGACGGCCACCCCGGCGCAGGCGGTGAGCCCGTCCGGAGCCTGCGGCTGGATGACCGGGTTCTCGCGGGTGGCTTTCTCGAAAGCGACGAGATACGCCTCGGTGAAGGCCAGCGAGACGGAACCGGTGCAGACCACCGTGAGGTCGTCACCGCCGAGCACCAGCGGCAGCACCGGTACCTCACCGTCGACGGCATGGCCGTGGGGGAGCACCTGCCGGCAGTGTTCCAGCGCCTCGCGGAACGCCTCGCGGGTGCACGCGTCGACGGCTTTCGAGAACGGCCCGAGAGCGTCGGCGTAACGGTCGCTGGTCGGCGTGTCGCCGTCGCCCGTGGTGCCCAGGCCGGTGAACAGCTGGCCGAGGCTGTTGCCGTCCGCGTGGATGACGGCGACCCAGTCGGGCACGCCCTCCAGATGATCGGCGATCTTCTCTAGTTTCTTCGACGGGATGCCGGCGTCGCCCGCCAGCCGGCGGAATCCGGCGTCCCTGGCTTCCCGCTTGGCTATGGACGGGCGGGCCCGGGGCTGCCGTGACCGCGGGCCCTCACCCTCCCTGATCACGTCGTGGGCGGGCAGGCCGCTGGCCGCGCACTCGTCCACGATCGGGATGCGGGGGAAGCGGCCTGCCGGGCCGGGCCGGTCAGCCCGGACCTGCGGCAGTGCCTCGTGGACCTCGCGGCAGCGCCCGGCGAGCAGGCTGACCGGCCGCTGGCCCGGCTCCCGGTGGACGCCGTCCCAGTCGAACCCTTCGCCGACCACGCCACACACGTCCAGACCGGGAGCCTCCCGCAGCGCCCGTGTCGTCACCCTGCTGACCAGGGCTCTTCCCCTGTCCGGGTCGCGGACGACCACCTTGGCGCTGCCGGCCGCGGCCACCAGAAGCTGTGCGTCCCGGCCGGCGGAGATCTGCCAGTCCCGCCCGAAGCCGGGGAACTCGGCCCGCAGCGCGTCAAGCGTCCAGCGCTCGAGCCGGTAGATGAGCTCGGAGGCGCCGACGTTCTCCCGCCGCTTCGTGGTCTCGAAGATGAAGCTCTGGTTCCCCGACGTCTCGATGAGGACGACGTGACAGGTGACGCCCATCTGCTGGTCCTTCCGTGCGCTCCGCGTGTTGCCGTGCCCGGTGTGTCGTCCCGGCGCCGGGACGACGGCTGCCCGTCCACTCACCCCTGACGGACGAAGCCCGCGGCTGGGTTTCAACCCCTCCGGGGACGGCCTCCACCTACCTCTGACGGACGAGACCGGCAGGCCCGCGTCTGGCCGTTCCAAAGTAACCGTGCTTGCTCCAGGTAAACGGCGCTCGGGTCCCGTAACCGCCGGCCCCGCCCCCGGAAAGCGCCAGGACCGGGACCGGCGGTCCCCGTCCATACCTGACGGACGACGTAGACGACAGGCGACGCGGACGACGGGGCGGCTACGGACAGCGGGGACGGACAGGACGACAGGCCGCCTCGTCCGTCAGGGGAAGGTGACAGATCGACCCACAACCGTGAAGGGCGAGACGCGATGGCCACCGACCGCCAGACCATGAGCGCCTGCCGTATCCTCGTCCATCTCGTCGGGGCCGCCGACCTCGGCGCGTCATCCGGAGAGCAGTTCCGGGAACGGCTCGCCGAGCTCGTCGCGGCCGGCCCGGACGAAGCCGGACGCCTGTTGACGACGAGCGTCGACCCGGCGCGAAAAACACCGCTGATCGCGGTGTTCGCGGCCGGCGCCCCACAGTACGACCGGGTCGTTCTCGTTGTTACCAGGCCCCGTGCCGGCCAGCCCGCTGATTCGGGCCAGACACTGTCGCTCGGCGAAGCAATCAAGAAGCTGCTGGAATCCGACAGCCTGTACGGCGTCAGTTTTCCACCGGGGGCCGTCGAAATTCTCGAAGCCCACGGACCATATCTCGCGGGGACTCGGCCGGTGATACGCCGGCGGCTGCGAGAGCTTCATGACGCCGGTGTGCCGCCGCACGTCGACATCACTTTCGGCGGCGGCGCCACCAACGCGGCGATGGGATTGGTGATCGGGGCGCTCGAAAGCGAGGTGGAGCCGCATCTGGTGCTCCTGGCCGAGCGTGGTGGCCACCGCATCCTGCCGAGCGAGAAAATACCGAGCGCGAACGAGAACGACGACCGCTGGCTCGTCCGGCACCGGTTCTATGCGTCCATGGCCAGTCATGATCAGGACAATGAAGAGCTGTGGAAGCGCCGCCTCAACCGTCAGATTCTGGTGGCCGAGGGCGTTGGTGGCGCCGGCTGGGACGATACCGGCGAGGAGGAACTGGCCCGGGTCCTGCTGGAACGGATCGACCGGCGGGAGGTGGTCGACGGCATGCTCTTCCGCGCGTGGCTGGAAGCCCGCGTCCGTAACCTCGCGGCCCGGGACAGCGCGGCCGGCGTCGACGCCGATCTTGATGATCTGATCAGGCGTCGCTTTCCCGACCGGGAGATCCGCGCCGCGCAGAAGAAGGAACCGCGGAGCAAGCTGTCCAAAGATGAGATCAGGAAGCTGCGCGCCGCCCGCGCCAAGCGGGAAGTGCCGACATCCGCGCTCGACCTGCTGCTCGAGCCGCGGGTGTGGGACGCCGAAATGGCGGCCAAGGATCTGGTGCACGTGAACCGGACCAATCCGCGGGATCTGGGGATCATCGACCGGTTTCTCGAGACCCAGAGCTATCTGCCCAGGTATGACGAGGAGATCGTGGAGCTCGGTTACCCGCGGTGGCGTTATCTCGATGATCGGCGTGCCCTTATTCTTCTTGCGATGGGCATGGATTCGGTCGAAGGTGACGACCCGCCGACACCCCGCCTGGATGCGCTCATCCAGAAGGCCGCCTGTAAGAACGTCACGCCGGTCATCCGGATTCTCGTGTCCGAAAAGACCGAGCCCGTCGGCCGGCTGTGGGAGACAAAGGCGCGTGGGAAGAACATCGATTGCCGCATCCTCCTGAAAAGTGGGATCGATTTCGGCGATCTCGATGACATCCGCTTGGACACCTGGGACGCGCTCCAGGCGGAAGGCGATCTCGACACGGTCAAGGAGGTCTGGGTCGTCGTGAGCTCCGGACGGAAGCCACAGGGGCTCGGGCTGACGCTCGCGGGTATCGAATGGGGCCTGTCGGCCGCCTGCCCCACCCGGTTGGCGGAGATCCGTCGTTCCGGTGCGGGTTCGGACGAGTCGATCGTCGAGATCGACGGGGAGGCCGTGCTCAACCGTGTCGCCGGTGACGCCGAGCTGGCCCGGGTCGCGCTTTCCGCGCTCGAGTGCCTGGACGTCAGCGCCGCGGTGGCGCTGCTCGGCCAGGGCTCCGCCCAGCGGCTGCGGCCCTTCGCCGACAGAGCGCGAAGGCTGGCTTTCATCGGGCCGTCCGCAACGCTCGACCCGCGGTGGCTGGCATCCATCGGGCTGCCGGAGGGCCCGGAGCGTCTGCCCTTCCTGCTGTTGCGAGCCCGGCTCCGCCTGATGGAGACGCTGGCGGAGAGCGATCCCTGGGGCTGTGCCGTGCGGGCGGCCGTGCTGTGCGAGGGAACGCTGGGCAAGAACGGCAAAAACGGGTGGAACGCTCTCAAGAACCGTATTCCCGAAGCCGGCAGGATCGCTGGATATCGCAATGACAGCCCGGCCTCGCACGGGAAGGAAAAGGCCGCGCGGACGGGCCGGGCTGTCACTCACCCGTCCGCGGAGAAGCTGCGGGAGTGCTTGCGTGGCCTGCGCGAAGGGCTCAGCAGGCAGGTAAAGGTCGACGGCGTGGGGCTGCCGGACACCTGGGACGGTGTGCTCGTCGACGAGCTCAGCCGGCTGCGCGGCGAGCTTCGGGCGTTCACCGCGCCCGCCTGAACAGGGGCTGCGCCGGGTCAGAGGTCAGGCGGCAGTGCTGGGTCAGGGGCGGTGCCAGGTCTGGGGGTCGGCGGTGACCTGTTCGCCGCTGGCCATGTTCTTGACCTCGTGCGGCTTGCCGTCCTCGAAGGGTGGGAACCAGACGAACGGGATGCCCTTGCGTGACGCGTAACGGATCTGTTTTCCCAGCCTGTCGGCCTCGTGGTAGGTCTCGACGTTGTAGCCGCGGGCGCGCAGGTGTGCGGCGGTGGCCCTCGCCTCGGCCCGGCGGGCGTCGCTGGGGAGCACCACCAGGACGTCGCTGGGGCAGCTCGCGGCGGTTTCCAGGCGTCCTTCCGCCAGGAGCTTGGCGAAGATCCGGGTGAGCCCGATGGAGATCCCGACGCCGGGCAGGTGCCGGCGGATGAACGACCCGGCGAGGTCGGCGTAGCGGCCGCCCGAGCAGATGCTGCCGTAGTCCGGCCAGTCGACGAACTTCCCCTCGTAGACGGTGCCGGTGTAGTAGTCCAGGCCGCGGGCGATGGACAGGTCCGCCACGATGCTGCCGGCGGGCAGGTCGGAGAGCTCGTCGAGGACGAACGACAGCTCGTCCAGGCCCTCGTCCAGCAGGTCGGAGGTGACGCCGAGGCGGCGGATGTCGTCGGCCACGCCGGTGTCGCCGCCGCGGATGTGGGCGAGGTCCAGGCAGGCGGTGATCTGTTCGGGGGTGAGCCCGAGGGTGCTGGCGAGCAGTTTCTCGACGCCGGCGGTGCCTATCTTGTCCAGCTTGTCCGCGACCCGGATGACGCCGAGCGGGTCGCCGATGCCGAGCCCGGTGTAGAAGCCCTGCAGCACCTTCCGGTTGTTGATGTTGACCGACCAGGCGGGGATGCCGAGCCCGGTGAGGATCTCGTGGACGATGCGGGGGAGCTCGGCGTCGAAGTACAGCGGGACGCGGTCGACGTTGATGACGTCGATGTCACACTGGGTGAACTCGCGGTAGCGGCCTTCCTGCGGGCGCTCGCCGCGCCAGACCCGCTGCACCTGGTAGCGCTTGAACGGGAAGACCAGCTCGTTGAAGTGCTGCGCGACGTACCGGGCGAACGGCACGGTGAGGTCGAAGTGCAGGCCGAGCCGGGCGTCGCCGTCGTCGCCGTCGTCGGCCTGCAGCCGGCGCAGGGTGTAGACCTCCTGGGAGGTCTCCCCCTTCGCGAGCAGCACGTCGAGGGCTTCGACGGACGGGGTCTCGACCGAGCAGAAACCGTAGCGCTCGAAGGCCCGGCGGATCTCGTCGAGCCAGCGCAGCTCGACCAGCCGCACCTCGGGCAGCCACTCGGGGAATCCGCTGACCGGCGCGGGCCGGACGAGCTGCTCGTTGCCCATAGCGGAAACGCTCTCCTCTCGAGGACTACCTGACGTCGTGCACCGGATACGGTGAGGCATCGCGTGTGCGTCCCGGCCGGTCGGTCAGGACGCGCCTGAATCCAGCATGACCCGCCGGCCGTACCGTATCCCTTGCGCCACGGCGTGGGGACGGACGTCGTGGCGCACCGCGCGACGACGACCGCGCGACGGCTCCGCGGCGGCTCCGTGCCGGTAGCCGCCGGGCTACGACAGCTTGGGCAGGTCGAAGTGCTCACGGATCTCGGCCTGGACGTCGACGGCCGGGTGCCGGGCATCGACGATCGCCACGTACTCCTTGCGCTGGAAGATCTCCATCACCGGCCTGGTCCGGGCGTGGTACTCACGCAGCCGGACCTCGAGCGCCTCGGGGTTGTCGTCCGAACGGGTCAGCAGCTGGCCGCCGCAGACGTCGCAGGTGTCCGCCACCCGGGGACGGCTGGCGATGAGGTTGTAGTCCAGCCCGCACCGGGAGCACAGGCGTCTGGCCAGCACCCGCCGGTAGACCTCCTCGTCCGGCAGGTCCAGGTAGATCACACCGTCGATGTCGTAGCTCTCCAGGAAGAACTCGGCCTGCCGGGCGTTGCGGGGGAAGCCGTCGATGACGAAGCCGTAGTTCCAGTCGTGGCTGGC
Source organism: Protofrankia sp. CiP1_Cm_nod1 (assembly GCF_920888515.1). Lineage (GTDB taxonomy): Bacteria > Actinomycetota > Actinomycetes > Frankiales > Frankiaceae > Protofrankia. The sequence continues at coordinate 36,014 of NZ_CAKKTM010000451.1, forward strand.
GAGCCTGTCCCGGACCACCGACTCGACGAGGTCGTCGCCGACCAGATGGCCGCTGGCGACGACGCGTCTGACCTGGGCGCCCAGTTTGGTATGGCTCTGTACATTCCAGCGGAAAATGTCACCCACGCTGATATGGACGAGGTCGAGGTCGTCGGCGAGCATTTTCGCCTGCGTGCCCTTGCCGCTGCCCTGCACGCCCATGATGACGAACTTGCGCATACCCACCTCCGGCTGCCAGAAGTCTCCGGTTCCCAGGAATTCCCCGCCACTCGCCATGCTCTCCCCGCGGCCCGGCCGCGGGCCGGCGCCGCGCGGCCCCGTCAGTCCGTGAGCTGGCGCCGCGCCGTACCCGCCGGCCTGCCAGGACGGTGGCGATGTGGTGATCGGACGGACGGCCCGGGCGCCGACCGGCCGGACACGCGCGGGAGCCTGCCGGCCGCGCCGGAAGCCGCGCCGTCCGGAGTCCTGGTCCGCTCGACAAAGCGCCGTTCCTGTTCCCTGTCGTTTGTGCCCGGCTGTTCCGCGCCCGGCCGTTCTGTTCCCGGCCGCCGCCCGCCGGCCCCACGCCGACCGGGACGAGGCCCGACCGTACCAGTGCCCGCCCGGCCCGGGAGGTACGCACACGGGAAATCTTCGTACTCGCCGGTGAAACAGTACAAAATGACCTTTTCGAAGCCGCCGGTGGCATCAGGACGGGCGAAGGGCAATGTTTTGGCGAGTATTTAGCGAATATTTGGCGAATGTTGCGGATGTCGGCGGCACCGGTGGGCGGGCCGTGGCGGGAACCGCGTATCCGGTCGCGCGGGCTGGTCCCGGCCGGCCGGCCGGCCGCCGTGGCCGGCCGATCCGTGACAGGCGCCCGGATAGCGGGCGAAGATGGCCGGGTGGACCCGGTGACGCTGTCGGTGCTGGTGAGCGGGCTCGCCGGGATCGCCGAGGAGATGGGGACGCTGCTGGTCCGCAGCGCCTACTCGTCCAACATCAAGGAACGTCGCGACTGCTCGGCCGCCCTCTTCGACCGGGCCGGCCGGATGATCGCCCAGGCCGCGCACGTCCCCGTGCACCTCGGCGCCATGTACGAGTCGGTGCGGGCGGTGGCCGCCCGCGGTGCCAGGCCTGGCGAGGTGTGGGTGCTCAACGACCCGTTCGCCGGCGGGAACCACCTGCCCGACGTCACGCTCGTGTCACCGCTGGCGGCGAACGGCGAGATCATCGCCTTTGCCGCGACCCGGGCGCACCACTCGGACATGGGCGGCATGCGCCCCGGGTCGATGCCGGCCGACTCGCGGGAGATCTACGCCGAGGGGCTCATCATCCCGCCGGTGCGGCTGGTCGCCGACGGTGAGTGGCGTGCCGACATCCTCGAGCTGATCTGTGCGAACTCGCGCACGCCGGAGCTGCGCCGCGGCGACCTGCGGGCCCAGGCCGCGGCGAACCAGCTGGCCGGCACCAGGCTGGCCGAGCTGATCGAACGCCGGGGCCTGGACGTCGTGCTGACGGCGTTCGCCGAGGTGCTGGCCTACGGCGAGCGGCGCTCCCGGGCGATGATCGCGGCGCTGCCGGACGGCCGGTACACCGCCGCCGGCGAGGTCGAGGGCGACGGCGTGACCGATGACGACATCCCGATCCGGGTGGCGGTGACGATCGACGGCGACGCGCTGACGGTCGACTTCGCGGGCACCTCGCCGGCGGTGCCCGGCAACGTGAACTGCCCGCGGGCCGTCACCCGGTCGGCCTGCTGTTTCGCGCTGCGGGTGCTGCTGCCCGAGGACGTCCCGGCGAACGACGGCACCTACGCCCCGCTGGAGGTGCTGACGCGGCCCGGATCCCTGGTGGACGCGCGCCGGCCGTCCGCCGTGGTCGCCGGGAACGTCGAGACGTCCCAGCGGATCGCCGACACGGTGCTGGCGGCCCTGTCCCAGGCCGTCGCGGCCGGCACGGCCCGTGAGGCTCGTACGGACAGCACGGCCGGCACGGCTCGTACGGACAGCACGGCCGGCACGGCTCGTACGGCCGGTGGGCCCGCGGCCGATGGGGCCGGGCGGCGTGAGCCCGGCGACGGCCCGGTCCTGCCCGCGCAGGGGCAGGGCACGATGAACAATCTGATCATCGGCGGGCGGGGGTGGACGTACTACGAGACGCTCGCCGGCGGCCAGGGCGCGTCCGCGCGCGGGCCGGGGCCGTCCGGTGTGCACGTGGGCATGACCAACACCCTGAACACCCCGATCGAGGCCCTGGAGCTGGAGTACCCGATGCGGGTCGAACGCTACGAGCTCGACATGGCCACCGCCGGGGCTGGTCGGCATCCTGGTGGCGCGGGGCTGGTGCGCTCGATCCGGGTGCTTCAGGAGGCGGCCCTGTCGCTGCTCACCGACCGCCGTCGGCACGCCCCGCAGGGCGCCGCCGGTGGCGGGCCAGGCGCGGTGGGGCGCAACGAGGTGGACGGCGTGCGGCTGCCGTCCAAGGCGGGCCTGGAGCTGGCGGCCGGGTCGGTCGTCACGATCCGTACTCCCGGTGGCGGCGGCTGGGGCCCGTCCGACGGCTGAGAGCCGAGGGCTTCCGCCGGCCGCTGCCGGGGCCGCTGCCGGGATGTGTACGGACGCGGCATACGGACGGCATGCGGATCCCGGCCGCGTCCGTGGTCGGATCGGCGTCGATCTCTGGCCGAGGTGATTGTCGTGCGCGCGGCGCCGCTATGATCCGTTTTTGGTTTGATGATATAAGGATGTTGTTCCAATGTTATTTTTATAATCATTTGTTGGTTGACTTGGTTACTTCTGGGGTGTAAATGCACGGAACGTACCCATGGTCGAATCGAAGTCCGTTCATGGGCACGGTGAGTCACGGCTGGTGAGTCACGGCTGCGAGGCAACGGGGCCGCGCCCAATGGCGGTGGAGGAGGTCCGGTGGACACGGTGGTGCTGTCGTCACTGGCGCGGTCGTTCGACGCCGCCCTGCTGTCGGCGGGTGCGCGGGCGGATGCCGCCGAACGGGCGTCCGCGTTCGAGGATCTTGTCCTCCGCTACTGCGAGCCCGGCCGTTTCTACCACACGCTGCGTCACGTGAGTGAGACGTTGGTCGCGCTGCGGCTGCTCGTCACGGCCGACCGGGAGCGCGGCCGGGAGCAGGACCGTGACCGGGCCGGCGGGTGGGAACGGGCCGGCGGACGGGCCCGGCCGGGCGGAGCGGACGACCCGGCGTCCGCGCTGCCCGCCTGCCGGCTCGCGCTCTTCTTCCACGACGCGGTCTACGACACGCGGACGAGTGACAACGAGGCCCGGTCGGGCGAGCTGGCGGCCGCCACGCTGACCGCCCTGGGCTGCCCGCGGCCGGTGGCCGCCGACGTCGACCGGCTGGTGCGGGCAACCGCGGCCCACCTGTCCGCGGGCCCGGACGAAGCCATGGTCAACGACGCGGATCTGCGGGTGCTGGCCCGGCCGGCGCCCGCGTACGACGTCTACGCCCGCAGGGTACGGCGGGAGTATGCCTGGGTCTCCCCGGAGCGCTGGGCCTCCGGCCGGGCCGCCGTGCTGCGCACGCTGCTCGAACAGCGCGTCTACGCCACGCCGTGGGCGTCCCGCCACTGGGAGCCGATGGCCCGCGCCAACCTGCGCCGCGAGCTGGCAGGCCTGCGCCGTGAGCTGGCCGGCCAGCCCTGAACACCTGCGACAGCACTCCGGTGGGTGGAAACCGCCACGGCAGCGACCGTTTCCACCCACCGATACGGAAGCCGTAGGGAAGCCGTAGGCGGGAACCGCTGCGGCCGCGATGGAAACCACCGACGCCTTCGCCGAGCGGCTATGGTTTCGCCCATGTCAGTAAAGAAGGCGGTGATTCCGGCTGCGGGCCTCGGCACCCGGTTCCTGCCGGCGACCAAGTCCCTGCCCAAGGAGATGCTGCCGGTCGTCGACCGGCCGGCCATCGAGTATGTGGTGGAGGAGGCTTCCCGCGCCGGTCTACGGGATGTGCTTCTTGTCACGAGCCGCACCAAGAAGGCGGTGGAGGACCATTTCGACCGGGAGACCGAACTCGAGGCGGCCCTGGAACGGAAGGGTGACACGGCCAGGCTGGGACGCATCCGCGCGTCGGCCGAACTCGCCGAGGTGCACTCGGTCCGCCAGCAGGCCCCGCGGGGGCTCGGCCATGCCGTGCTGTGCGCGGCCGGGCACGTCGGCGACGAGCCCTTCGCGGTCCTGCTCGGCGACGACCTGATCGACGAACGTGATCCGCTGCTGGTGGAGATGCTCGCGGTGCGGGAGCGTTTCGGCGGCAGCGTCGTCGGCCTCATGGAGGTTCCGGAGGAACTCGTCTCGCTGTACGGGGTGGCGACGGTCGACCCGACGGCCGTCGGGCCGGCGGGGGAGCGCTACCAGACCGTCCGCATCCGGGACCTGGTGGAGAAGCCCTCGGCCGACGAGGCGCCCAGCAACCTCGCGATCATCGGCCGGTACGTCCTGTCACCGGCGATTTTCGACGTGTTGCGGCGGACACCACCCGGCCGTGGGAACGAGATCCAGCTCACCGACGCCTTGCGGACGCTGGCCCACCTCGGCGACGATGCGGGCGAGCCCGTCCACGGGGTGGTCTTCACCGGGCGCCGCTACGACACCGGTGACCGGGTGGACTATCTCAAGGCCGTGATCCGGCTCGCCTGCGAGCGGCCGGACATCGGCGGGGAGCTGTACCCGTGGCTGGAGGAGTACGTCTCCGCCGGCGGCCCCAAGTCCGATCCCGGTCCGTGAGAGCCCGGCCGGTGACAGGTGTGAGACGGCCGGCGGGCCTGGCGGGCCTGGCGGGCCTGGCGGGGTGGAGGCGACCGGTGTGAGGCGATCGACGTGAAGTCGGTGGACGCGCACCTCGCCGACATCCTCGCCGCGGTCGGCCCGTTACCCGCACGGCCGCTGCCGCTGGGCGCCGCCCACGGCTGCGTGCTCGCCGCCGACCTGCACGCGGCCACCGCCCTGCCCGGGTTCGACAACTCGGCCATGGACGGCTACGCCCTGTACGCCGCGGACGTCGCCGGCGCCGGCCCCGACCACCCGGTGACCCTGCCGGTCACCGGGGACATCCCGGCCGCGCCGGGCACCCCGGCGCCGGTGGCACCCGGCACCGCCGCCCGGATCATGACGGGGGCGCCGTTGCCGCCCGGCGCCGACACCGTCGTCCAGGTCGAGTGGACCGACGGCCGGATGGACCGGGTCACCGTGGCGCGCGCGCCCGTGCCCGGACAGAACATCCGGCGGGCCGGGGAGGACGTGGCCGTCGGCGACCTGGTCCTGCCCGCCGGGCGGCTGCTCGGCGCGGCCCAGATCGGCCTGCTCGCGGCCCTGAACGTGGCGGCGCCCACCGTCCACCCGCGTCCCCGGGTGGCGGTCCTGTCGACCGGCAGCGAGCTGGTCGAGGCCGGTGGGACGCCCGGGCCCGGGCAGATCGTCGACTCCAACAGCCACGCGGTGGCGGCGGCGGCGCGGGAGGCGGGCGCGCGGGTCCGGCGGTTCGCCGGCGTGCCCGACTCCCCGGACGCGTTCGCCGCGCTGCTCGACGACGTCCGCACCGACGCCGACGCTGTGATCACGACCGGCGGGGTGAGCGTGGGCGCCTTCGACGTGGTCAAGCAGGTTCTCGCCGCCGCGGGGACGGTCCGTTTCGAGCGGCTCGCCATGCGGCCCGGGATGCCGCAGGGGTTCGGGGTGCTCGACGGCGTGCCGGTGTTCACCCTGCCCGGCAACCCGGTCAGCGCGCTGGTGTCGTTCGAGCTGTTCGTCAGGCCCGCGCTGCGGCGGATGCGCGGGCTTGCGTCCGTGCACCGTCCGACGCTGGTGGTCACGACGGCCCAGCCGGTGCGGGCCGCCGCGGGCCGGCGCTCGTACCTGCGGGTCCGGCTGGCCGATGGCGGCGCGGGCCGCCCGCCCGTGGCGCATCTCGCCGGCGGCCAGGGCGCCCACCAGATGTCGGCGCTGGCGGCCGCGGACGCGCTGTTGATCGTTCCGGCGGATGGCGGTGAGCTGCCCGCCGGGCGGGAGCTGACCGCGCTGCTGCTCGACGACGAGGTGACGGTGGCGAGCCGCCGCGGCGGCGTGCCACCGGCCGGCCGGCGGCATGTGGAGGTGGGCGGGTGACCGAGCCGGACGGGCCGAAGCTGACCCATGTGGACGCCACCGGCGCCGCCCGGATGGTCGATGTCTCCGCCAAGGACGTGACCGCGCGGACGGCGACGGCCCGCGGCTGCCTGCGGGTGGCGCCCGCCGTCGTCGACCTGCTGCGCGGGGCCGGCGTGCCCAAGGGGGACGCGCTCGGGGTGGCCAGGGTGGCGGGCATCATGGGCTCCAAGCGCACGTCCGAGCTCATCCCGCTGTGCCATCCGATCGCGCTGTCGGGGGTCCGGGTCGACATCGACGTCCACGACCATGGTGTCGAGATCACCGCGACCGTCCGGACGGCGGACCGCACCGGCGTGGAGATGGAGGCGCTGACCGCGGTGGCGGTGGCCGGGCTCACACTGCACGACATGGTCAAGGCAGTCGATCCGGCCGCGACGCTCACCGACATCCAGCTGCTGGTGAAGACCGGTGGACGGTCGGGTGACTGGCGGCGCCACCCGGTCGTCGCACCGCCGGACACGGGAGTGCGGGCCGGGTCGTCAGGGGTACCGGCCGGTGCCCGTGCCCGAGTGATCACGGTTTCGGACCGCGTGCACGCCGGCGGGTACGCCGACCGGTCCGGGCCGCTGGCGGCCGGGGCGCTCGGCCGGATCGGCTTCGTCGTCGACGACGTGGTCGTCGTCCCGGACGAGCCCGACGCGATCGTGGCCGCGCTGACGGCGGCGGTGCGTGCCGGGATCCATCTGGTCGTCACCACCGGCGGCACCGGTCTCGCGCCCAGGGACGTCACGCCGGAGGCGACCCGGCTGGTGATCGACCGTGAGGTGCCCGGGCTCGCCGAGGCACTGCGCGCGGCCGGCCGGGAGACGGTCCCGACGGCGGTCCTCTCCCGCGGGATCGCCGGTGTGCGGGAGGGGACGCTGGTGGTGAACCTGCCGGGCTCCACCGGTGGCGTCGCCGACGGGATGACCGTGCTCGCCGGCGTGGCCGGGCACGCCGTCGCGCAGATCAGGGGCGGCGGGGAGCACCGTCACGCCGGCTCCCACGATCATGCCGGTGACGCGGCGGGCGCCGGCCGGAGCCCGCGGGAGAAGAGGGGATGAGGGCGCCCGGGTGGCCGGCGAGTCTCACGGACGGGCCGGTGGCCGTGCGTCCTCTGCGGCTGCGCGAGGCTGCCACCTGGGTCGACATCCGGCTGCGCAACGGCGACTGGCTCGCGCCGTGGGAGGCGACGGCGAAGGCGCTGCCCGCCACCGACGAGGCGTGGGCGCGGCGCCAGACCGTCGGGGTCTACATCCAGATGGTGCGGCGGCTGCGCCAGCAGGCGCGTGTCGGTCAGGCCCTGCCGTTCGCCGTGACGTTCGAGGGCCGGCTGGTAGGACAGATCACCGTTTCCACGATCGTCCGTGGCGCGTTGAACAGCGGCCATGTCGGTTACTGGGTTGACCGTATGTATGCCGGCCGTGGGATAACCCCGACCGCATTGGCGCTGGTGGTGGATCACTCTTTCACCGCGGTGGCACTGCACCGGCTGGAGGCGCACGTCCGGCCGGAGAACACCGCGAGCCGGCGGGTGGTGGAAAAGCTCGGGTTCCGCGAGGAGGGGTTCCACCGGCGCTATCTGGCGATCGGCGGGGCTTACCGGGACCACATCAGCTACGCCATCACCACGGAGGACGCTCCGGAAGGGCTGCTGAACCGCTGGCACAGCGTCCGCGCGCCACATAGCTGAGATCAACAACACCTACTCGACATTAACTGAGAGTAGTCATGCGTCTACTTTCAGATGTGACGTCGGCCACACGTAGGGATGGTTGTCATGGTTTGTCTGTCCGTTAAGATCCTTTTGTGGTGTGTGCGTCGCCGTTTCGCGATCGAGCTTGGCTCGATGAGCTTTTCTCGGCCTCAATTCAGTTACTAAGCGTGAACGTGATGTGGGCTGCGATGCCGCGACACGCGCTCTTCGGGTCGGTGACCGGACGGTATTCGCTCACTAGCGTTCCTCGGAGCGCCTGAGGATAGCGGCGTCGCGCCGCTGGGCGTCCCTATCCTCCCGGCGGCGCGAACGCCCATGATCGGGCCGCCGGAGCCCCTCGTATTTCGGCGCGGTCGACATGCGGGGCCCGGGTCCGCCAACGTCATCTTCGATATCCGAGTCGGCAGGAAGGCCACCGTCCATGGTCAACTCGCCTGTACGGCAGCCCGCGCCGCCTGAGGCTCGTACGGGCGCTTCGCGGTCCGCGCTCCGATGCCGTCTTCCGGACACGCTGTCATGAGCGCGCTGATCTGGCTCGCGATCGTCGCGGTCTGGGGTTTCGTGCTTATCCCTATGTGGGTGAGGCATCATGACAGCACGCTGGAACAGCGATCGGCGGAACGTTTCACTACGGCGATGCGCGTCCTGTCACGCCGAGGGGCGTCGCGGCCGGACAGGGAGCTCGCGATGCGGCCGGCTGCTTCTTCTGGTCCGGATGACGACGATCCGGACGACGGTGAGCCGATCCAGGTGACCGGGCCGACCCGGCCCGCCACGTCGGCTCGGCCCGCCACGTCGGCTCGGCCTCCCGGGTCGGCGCGGGCCACGCACGGGTCCGGCGGGAGCCCCAGCGGTGAGTGGCGCGGTGTTCCCGTGGCACGCCCGCCGGCTTCCCCGCCTCGTCCGCATGCCGCCGCCGGCACCAACGCCGACCGGCGGGCGCTGATCCAGCTGCGCAGGCGGCGGCTGTTCGTCCTGCTGGCCATGATCCTGGTGACCGCGCTGCTCGCCGGGCTGCTGGGCGGCGTGTGGATCGCCGTCCAGATCCTGGCGGACGCGGCCGTCGTCAGCTATGTCGTGCACCTGCGCAGGGCAGCCCAGGCCGACCGGCGGCTGCGCGCCTCCCGCTTCGCGCTGGACCGGCGGATCGCCGCCGAGCGCGCCGTCCGGTACGGCTACCGGATGCCCGGCCCAGGTGCCGCCGGCACTGGCCTCGGCGGTGGCGTGGGCGGTGACGCGGGCGAGCCCTGGGTGTCCGGCAGCGAGCCGTTCCGGCTGTCCGACCAGGCCGTGGCTCGCCCCGGCGCGCCCGCCGGCCGAGGCACCCCCAGAGACGATCTTGCGATGGCGAACGCGCAGACGGTGGATCTTTCACGGAGCGCCGCCGCTGCCACCGCCCGGATCACGGCGGCCGGTGGCTCCCCACGAGGGCAGATCCTTGAGGGCGCCGTCATCGACGGCACGGCTGTCGACAGATCCGTTGACGACGGATCCGTGGCCGACGCCCCGGCCGCTGGGAACGTTGCCGTCACCGATGCCGACCTCGATGCCGTCACCGATGCCGACCTCGATGGCTTCGCGGATGCCGACGGCTCTGCGGATGCCGCTGAGACGGATGGCGCCCCGGACCTCGGGCAGGCGCCCGGGCCGGTGGGCGGTGCCCGCCCGGCTGCCCGCGCGGCCGGGCGCCCGAACACCTCCAGGCCGGGTCGAGTGCAGGTCAACCCCCCAGGGACACATGGCGGTCTGACCGCTGGCCCGGCATCGACCGGTCCGGCATCGACACCGGCACCTGGCCCGCAGCAGCCCGCGTCGGGCAGCGACGATCCGGGCGAGGCCGACGAACTGTTGCGCAGGCACGCGGTCGGGAGCTGACCGGTTGACCACCGAGGCATCCCCCACCGGATGCCGCGGCCCCACCGGCGGCCCCGACATCCTCACCGGCGCGGCTGCCCTGCCGAGGCGGCCGCCGGGCCGACGGATGTCGTTCCGGACGGGGCCGCTGTCCTGCGCGGGGCCGTCTTGGGGACGCCCCGCTGCCCGTGGCACCCGTTTCTGCCCAGGTGACCGTTGGGACGGCAGTGAACCATTGGGGCGGCAGTGAGATGTGGCCGCTGATGGTTGCGCGATCGGCGGATACCCTCGATCCCCGGGCACCCTTGTGCCGGGTATCCGGTGAACAGATGGAAGAATCATGACCGATCGGGACCGTGGCACACCCTCGAAGATCGTCGTCTTCGGCGGTGTGCAGATCGACAGCCATGCCACCAGCCCGCCGCGGTTCCGTGAGCGTGACATCCCCGACGTCGAACGTCGGACCGCTGAAGCGCTCGACGCGCTGCGTCCACGGCTGCTGGTCGGCGCGGCGGCGTCCGGAGCCGACCTGGTGGTACTAGCGGCCGCGCGCTCGAAGGGGCTTCCCGTACGTGTGGTGCTGCCCTTCGACGTGCCCACGTTCAGGCGGACGTCGGTCGAGGACCGGGGGCCGCAGTGGTGCCTCCGGTACGACCAGCTGATCAGCTCGTTGAAACCGGACGAACTGGAGATTCTCGACGAGGTCAGGGACTCCGGCGTCTACCACCGGACGAACACACGCCTGCTTGAGCGCGCGGCGCAGCTGCGGCAGGCCCCTGACGAGGAGATCGTCGCACTGGTGCTGCGCCCGGTCGTCTCACATCGGGCGTCGGTGACCGACGACCTCGTCGACAAGGCCAGGCATGCGGGTCTACGGGTCGTAGAGGTGCCGACCCTTGGCTGAAGGCCCTGCGCTGGGGCCTGTGCTGCTGCCCGGGCGGCGGCTGGCGGCCGAAGTACAGAGGGCGCACGCGGCTGGGCTCGTACCTGCGGGCTCCGGCGGCTACACGGCCGGAGCGGCCCGGCGGCGGGTGGCTTGACAGCCCGCGGGAGGCGCTGTCAACCGCGATGGAACTGGCCTAGATCATATGGACTCGTGCTGGGGTGCGCTGTGCATAATGGCTCCGTGACCATGCGCGCGCCCCAGCTTCTCGAGCTGCCTGCCGGGGCTGTCACGCGCACGAACACGGGATGTTGCTGTCCGCGCCCTCGCGTGCGCTGACGTCCGCTTTCTTCTTCCGACGTCCATGACCGCCTTTGCGTCACCGGTCATGCACGCGAGGGCTTGTTAGCCGGAGAAGTCCAGTTCGTTTCGGGAAAATCCTGTCCGTACGGTTCGCAATCGCCCGATTCGACTCGCTGTGGCTGTTTTTGCCCGATGCGCTCCAGCATACGACGCGGTTGCTGAAAGCCGGGCCCGCCGGCAGCACGGACGTCTCTCCGTGACTTGTTCCGCCGCCTGTCATCACCAACGTGAGCGCAAAGGGGCGTCACAGTGAGTAATGACCACCGCGGTCAGCGGTACGGGACGACGCCGGGCAGCTCAGGCTCGCGGGAACCGACGTTCGAGGAGTGGACCGCGAGCCTGCGGGCCGCGGGCTTCCGGCTGTGCCCCCGTAGCTGCGCCGTACCGGTTGAACTGCGTGGACTACGTCCGGACGGGGTCGGGTTCCATCTACGGTGCCGTGGAGTGCGGGTGGAACTGTCGTTGTTCCGCCCCGGCCGCGCGATGTGGCAGCTGCCGTTCTGGGATCCACGATGGATCCCAGAGGAAGGTTTGTCACTCTGGGTAAACTACCCGCTGGACAGCCCCTCATCCGGACGCTGGTCCTCCGGACATCCGGCCCCCTCCCTTCCGAACACGGATAATGGTACGCATACCGGTATCCAGGTGGGCAACGGACATATTTCTGACAGCGTCCGCATGGTGTTCGACCGCGAGGACACACCGGATTTCCGGGCCGTCCTCGACGGCGGCCGGGAATACGGCTGGCGCGGCCACGAGGCAGGGCTCCTGCGGCCCGCCGCCGCGGCAACCTTCTTCACCCGGCTGATGTGCGAGGCGGACCCGGCCGCCGGCCCTGCCTTGACCCCGCTGGTACCCAGGGCGCGCAAGGGTGAGCCATCCCCGGCACCGGCCGCGGCGGGGCAGGAACTGCTCAGCGGGGGCCGTCCACCACATCCGTCCGGTCTGCTGTAAGCTGCAAGTGCTCCAGGGGGTGTAGCTCAGCCTGGTAGAGCGCCTCCCTCGCACGGAGGAGGCCAGGGGTTCGAGTCCCCTCACCTCCACCATCCCGGTCTTACTCGAACCCACTCCCCACAAAGAGTGGCCGAGCAAGCCCGGGACAGTAACCTTATCATCGATCATGGCATCCTCCGCAAGGAGGACGCCACTGTCGTCCCGTCGCTCATACCACCGCCCACCGGTCAGCGCAAACCGCCGCCGCAACCGTGCGCTGCCAACAGCATCCCGGCCGTCCTCGCCGGCCAGTTCCGGATCTTCCGGTGCGGCTGGCATCCCGCCGTCCCCGCTGCCAGTGAGCGACTCGCGGGCAACCTGCTCCACCTCACCCCCGGCACCAGGCATCACCACCCCGCCCCGTGCCTCCCGCCGCAAATACACCACCGTCTCGAACGGCTCCGTCAGCTCGTCGGCCGTCACATACGGCCCCTCACCCTCGAAGTCGATGAACAGCTTGGTGAAGATCGCCTTGTTCAAAATGGCCCGGGTGCGCTTCTGGGCCACCCGGTACAGCTCCTGTGGGTCGGCCAGCAGCTCCAGCATGTCGGTCACGACCTGGTAGCCCACCTGCAGCTCACCATCGGTGTCGTCCAGCTGCCGCTTCAAACTGGCCCGTTCGTCGCGGATGGCCCGCATCCGCCCGCTGACTTTCTCCCGCGGCCAGTCCGGATCGTCCACCAAGTCGAGATAGCGGTCCTCCCGGGCATCCAGCTCCTTGAGGCGCTTGGCGTACTGCGCCCGCAGCTGCCGGGTGTTGTCCGCGCCACTGGCGACGGTCTGGTCCATGGCTGTCCGCAGCCGGTCGCCGACCTCGGCCGGGATGCGCACCTGGCAGTAGTGCCGGAGCACGGCCTCCTCGATCCGCTCCACCACGATGTAGGGCAGATCGCAGGTACGCTCCTGCCGTCCGCGGCAGAAGTAGTAAAAATACTGCCCGCCGTGGCGGCCCTGGGCCCGGGCGATGATCAGCCGCCGTTCGCAGCGGCCGCACCACACCACGCCCTTGAGGTAGTGATCGACCGGGCGTTCACGGCCCTGGACGCCGTGGGTACCGCTGACCGGCCCGAGGCCGTCACCGTCATCCGCGAAGCCGGCCGCCGGCATCAGCCGCCGATCTCCGAGGCCGACACCACCCAGCTCGCCGCGGTCCTGTCCGGGTACAAGCTGTCCTGGCGGGTGACGGCCAGCTGGGGTGGCAGGCCGGCGGTACCGCCGGAAGCCCCCGAAGATCTCCAGCTGCGCTCGCTGGTCGTTATTGACGCCGGCCCGGCCGGGTTCTGGCGGCGGGAAGCGCCGGCCGAGCCGCTGCGCGCCGAGGACATCGACCTTCAGGTGACGGTCCGACTGGTGCCGGTCAGCGCCAGGCAGGTGTGGGCCGGGCTGGTCGATCTGCTCCCGGAATTGCCCTCCCCGGCAGAGCACGTCCGCCGGTAGGGAAACCCAGCCTGGACGGCCAGAATCGATCATTTCTCTTGGCGGGCACCACACTGATCCAACTGTTGCGGTGGAGGAACCAGGCCACCGACATCCGGCACCTCGCCCTCCGGCTCCACCACCATCAGCCGGCCCCCGAGCAGTTCGATCTCCACCTCGACCGCCCGCCGCACCGCAGACGCCGGTGACAAATGATTCACCGTCGGTACCAACACCCCGCACCCCTCGGTGCGCAGCACCGCGTCCAGCAACACCGTCAACCCCGGCCGGATGATCTGTCCCGGCCTGACGTTCCGATCGATGTAGATCTCCACCAGCGCCAAGCCCTCGGCTTCGGCGTACACCGTCAGCCGGTCACGCAGTGCCGCAGTCTCGTCTTCGTCGTCGTGCTGCAGGCTGATGTAACCGTACATCGCAGGACGCGCTGCCGAGTCCTCGTCGTGTCGCGGCCTGGCCGGTCGCGAGAAGCGCTCCTCCATCACACCGGCCCCTCGAAACGGCCACAGCTCCCGCCAGGCCGCTCAGCCCACCGGGCCGCCGTTCCTGGCCACGGCTTCATGCATGATCGTCGGGTGAGGGAAGCTGTATCGTCGGCCGGTTCGTGATCGTGTGTGCTGCTCCGGCTGCGATGACCATCGGTTTGTTTCGCCCGCTCCATCCGGCCCGCCAGCTTCGCCAGCCGCTCCCGCAACCACCGCAGCTCCCCGCTGACCGCCTCGGCGCGTTCCAGCAGGGCGGCGTGCTCCAAAGGCCCGCCCGGCCAATTGCCGGCGCAACGGCCGAGGCCGGCTTCAACCGCCTCCATCCGTTCCAGCGCGCCTTGCAGCCCTAGCTCGATGCTGCGCAACGGCAGCCCGCCCGGCGGTTCCGGCCACGACTCGCAGCCTCCGCTCACCCATCCCACCAGCGTCCTCCCGTCAGCCGATCTTCACGATTCCGGTCCGTGGCTGACGCCCGAGGCCGGGGAGCGGAGGGAACGACGGGCTCGACCCGGCCCCGGGCGCCTGGGGCACACCGTGGCGGACCAGGTCTTCCCGCCCAAGGGGCAGCGGGTTTCCGGATCATGCGCCGGACGCATATTGCCGGGGATGGTTGGCACGCAAAGTGACGGATACACTGCGCTGCCAGAACAGATGATCTATTTCCATCCGGACGGGAACCAGGCCCATGGACCACGCCGCAACTCGGCGCCGCTACTGCCGCTGCGGTGCCCGGCTGGCGCGTGACAACCACGGCGTGCTGTGTGCCCCCTGCCAGCGAGCCGTCCGGGACCGGATCATCCGGGCGCCGGACGTGCCGCCGGATTTCTGGGAGTCGTCCGAGCAGCTACGCGACGCCCTGCATGCCTGGCACATGGGCCGGGTGATCGCCGCCTACCGCAGCCACCCCTACCACCACCCGTCGCTCACCCAGGCCACCGTGGCCGGCTGGATGGGCCTCACCCAGACCCAGCTCAGCCGCATCGAGAGCGGCGCACCGATCACTGATCTTGTCAAGCTCATCCGCTGGGCCGAGGTCTTACGTATCCCCGAGACGTTGTTGTGGTTCAGGTTGCCGGATCGGCGCCGGGAGACGGATGGGCCAGCAGCCACCAGCACTCATGGCCGCTTGGCCGAGGACTGGCACGGCGGCAGGGATCCGCGCCGAATAACCGGCCGCGACGTCCTGCCAGCCGCTACGAACGTCCCGATGGCCGTGGCAGCCGAACATTCGGGGCTTGCGAATACGCTGCGCAACCTACACTTGCCAGAGGAAGTGGTTGCCGCCGCATTGGGGGAGCCCTGGAACGAGCCGCCAGCACCAGCCACGGACGGCCGGGAACCGGCCGTCCGGCCGGATCCGCTCGCCCATGACGGCCTGGTGCGGGTCCTGCAAGCCTGGGCCGACACCGTGAAACGCCGCCAGTTCCTGCTGTCCGTCGGGTGGGCCGCGACTGCGGCGGCCGTCCCCTTGCTGCCCGAGCCCCTGTCGCTGGAACCGGATCGGCTGCTGGGCGCGCTGGGCAACCCGTCGCGGGTCGACGCCGTGATTATCGGCCACATCGAGGAGGTCCTGCGCCGCGCCCTGGGCCAGGACGCCGCTCTGGGGCCGCAGGCCGCGATCCAGACGGTGTTGGACCAGCGCCAGCTGGCCCGGCATCTGCTCGAAGACTGCCCGTCCGATCTTCGTCCCCGGTTGCTGTCGGTCTACGCCGGGCTCTGCCGGGCCACCGGCTGGTTCATCTTCGACCTCGGCGACTTCGATGCCGCCGTGCCGCATTTCGAGGAAGGCCGGACGGCCGCCCACGCCGCCCGCAACACCGAGCTCGGCGCGCTGATCCTGTGCAACCTCGCCCAGACCGCCATCTGGCAGGACCGGCCCCGCCTGGCCGTCGACCACGCTTCGGCGGCTGTGGCCTGGGCCTGGCGCACGCCGGACCACGTCCTGCGGGCCAACGCCGGTGACATCGCTGCCCGGGCCTTTGCGGCGGCCGGCGACTACGACGCCGCCATGCAGGAACTGCACCGTGCCGAAACCGCTCTGGCCGCCGCTGACCGGGTGCCATCGCTCGTTGACTGGTACGACGAGGCTTTCCTGGCCGGCATCCGTGGTCAGTGCTTGCTGAGGCTGGGGCGTCCCGCTGAGGCAGTGGCCGTCATCGGGCCGTCGCTGGCGGCCATGGATCCGGCGGTGTCGGTGCGCAACCTGGCCATGACGACGGTCGACCTGGCGACCGCTTACATCCGGCAGGGTGAGGTTGAGGAGGGGGCCCGGACCCTGGGATGGGCCGGCGAGCTGGCCGTCCGTAACCGATCGGCCCGGCTGGCGACACAACTGCGGGGTGTACGGCGGCAGTTGGAGCTGTGGAAGGACAGCCCGGTGGTGCGCGCCTTCGACGAGCAGGCGGCGGCGTTGGGGGTGTGGCAGGCAGGGGTGTTGTAGCCGGTCGGCTGCGCGGCGATACCCGGTCAAGGGCGGCGAGACGGGCCACGGCCGCCTCGGCCGCAGCGTGTGCTGCCTGGTCGTTGTCTAACCGAAAGATCCATTGCACAATCGGCGTTCATGCTGGCGAACTCCAAGATTTCAGCGTGCCTGCTCACCGCGCCGCCCGACTGAAGTCTTCGGCTGCGTTTGACACACTCGCACCGAGCGCTGTGCCCACCATCCGGCGGTGGCTGGCACGGCAGCAGGTTGCGGTTCCTCGCAATTGTGCGCAGAGAGGCACCCGATACACAGTGGCCCGTCCACCGCAAGAGCAGGAGCACGGTCTTCGCCGAATCCCTTCAGGCACGCAGCCGTGGACAGTTGGTCGGACGGACCCGAGCTCCTGCTGCTTGTCGGCGATCGACAGGTAAATGTAGCACCGTGAACCCTTGTGGGGGTCGCCGCCGCTTGACCAGGCGGTGCGGCCAGCGAGGTGGAGCCCGAGGTTAATTCAACCGAGTGGTTGCGGCGGCGCCCGGCGGGAGAGAGGTTTGAGGGGTCGGGGTCCGCCAGGCGTCGGCAAGTTCGGGAGGGAAACGTCGGCCACTGCGAGTGATGATCACACCGGGAGCAAGTTCGACCTCGTCACCGGGATGAAAGCGCCGGTCAACCTGCGGAGGTAATGGTTCCCAGGGTCCCAGCCGCCCCCGCTTGCCGGCGGTCCGCATCCGGGTGCCGTATCTGCTGATGTCACGGATCAGAACCATGCCCTTTTTGACCGAGACGACCACGTGCTCGCGGCTGACCCTCGGTGCGGCCGTCGAATCCAGCAGGTTGTACAGGGAGATGCCGGACGGAGCAGGGTTACGTCCTACGCGAGTCTCGGAGTCCTCGTTCAGGGTGTAGCGGCCTACGCAAGCACCGTTGACAACGGCTTTGAGCTGCGCGGCGCCTGGGCGCGGACCGTCGTCTAGCAGGGGCGTGCCGTGCACCTCACATGTGGGCACGCCCTGTCGCATGCGGGGCAGAAACACCCGATCGCCACGGCGGATATCATAGAGCGAACAACGGGCTTCCGGGCAGCGCCAGGTTCGCTTGAGTACGTCGATCAGGGGGGTCTGGGAGCCATCCAGCAGACCCTGCTTCTTAAGAGCGGAGAGTTCCATACGGCGGGAGATCTCGGCTGGTGTACGGACACCCATGTCCATCAAGACCAATGTGACGATGCCGCCCGATCCGGGCTCGGGTTTGAGGAACTGCCAGGTGTTCCCCTGAATCCAGGTGTGCTCGAGGCGGTGGTCGACATAATGGTCACTGCTGATGACCTGAAGACCGGTCATGCCGGCAATTTCGAGAACCCGCTCGTCGGCATCATCGACCTCCTCGACCAGGCCGTCGGTGACCCAGCGGCGAAGCCGGCGGACGTCCGCCTGACTTGTGAACTCCCGGTGGCCGCTCAACAGGCTGGTGTCGGCAATCAGATAGACGAGGACGTTGGGATCCCCAGTGAGCTTCGCCAATGCTTGCACCACGAGGTGGAGTCGACGCAGCGATCGTAGCCCCGGTCCTCCGATCGACTGCTGACGCACGACGTTGGAGAGGTCAACCAGGTAGTCGGCCTGGTCCGCTGAGGTCGCCAGGTTACGTTCCATCAAGCCCCCGTATGGCTGAGTGTTGGGTATGGCCGGGTGTTGGATCATGTCCTGTAGGTAGTTACCGGAATCGGTAGTAAACCCGAACCTCGAACGAGATCGACCACTGCCGGTTCAGGGTGGTTCCTGCTTCTGCATCGGTCACCGATACCATCTCCCCTCGGAGATGTCACGGGGGAGGATGATCGCATCAGCACGACCGACGCCAGAAGCTACCTGAGTCCGCTGGGCCTCGACGACCCGCGCGAAGTAGCTGGTTACCGACTGCTCGCCAAGATCGGCGAGGGTGGTATGGGCTCCGTCTACCTCTCGCGTACCCGCGGCAACCAGCCGGTCGCCCTAAAGGTGATCCGCCGCGAGTACGCGCAGGACGCGGAGTTCCGCCGCCGCTTCGAGCAGGAGATCCGGTCAGCACGCCGGGTGCAGGGGTATCACATCGTCCCGGTTGTCGACCACGACACAACCGGGACCTTGCCGTGGCTTGCCACCATCTACGTGCCGGGTCTGTCACTCGACCAGGCGCTCGCTGCGTACGGGCCACTGCCGTTACCCACAGCTCTGCAACTCACCGGCTGCGCGGCAGAAGCGTTGCGCGCGGTGCACGCGGCCGGAGTGATCCACCGCGATCTGAAGCCAGGCAACATCCTGCTCGGCTCCCAAGGGCCCTGGGTAATCGACTTCGGTATCGCGCGGGCCGCCGACGCCACCCAGCTCACCCGCAGCGGTGGGGTCGTCGGTACTCCCCAGTACATGTCACCCGAACACGCCAACGGGCAGCCCCTCACGCCCGCCACCGACATCTTCTCGTTGGGTCTGATCGCGGCAGTCACGGCGACCAACCGCCATCCCTACGGCGAAGGTGCCGCGTACACCCTCGGCACTAAGATCGCCAATACCGAATTCCGTCCCCCGGACCTGAGTGGCTACCCGGAACCGCTGCGATCGATCCTGGAGCGCTGCCTGGCCGCCGACCCGGCCTTGCGGCCCACGCCCGCCGAGCTGGCCGAGCTGTGCGAAGCGGCCTACGGTTGGCCGCTGCGGGACTTCGCCGGGTGGCTCCCCGACCCGTTGGCTACGGAGATCACGCGCCGTGAGCAGGCCTCCCTCCATCTGCCCGAGCCCGAGGTTCCGCCTGCAGCCGCAGGCCCCGGATACGAGACGACTTACATCCCGCAACCATCCCAGCACCCGACACAGCAGCCACAACACGGATCGGCTCCGGCAGGGCAATCGGCCCCGAAGCCGGCTCCAACCCGGGGGCGGAGGACGCCGCTGCTCCTCAGCGCCACCGTGTTGGCCGTCATCGTGGCGGTGGCCGCCACCTGGAAGCTGGCGGGAGGCGAAAACAAGAGTCCTGAGGCGACGGGCGGCAGCACGAGCAGGAACGCCCTAACGACGAGCCAGTCCCAGGCGCCAAGCGCCGGCCCCACCGATGCGGCAGCCGAAACCACGTCCCAGACCGCCACCGCCACGGACCACTACACCGTGATCTTCGAGAGCAAGTCACTCATCATCCGTGCGCCAAGCTCCCGGCAGTACAGCGATGTGAACCTGGACATTCCGAAGATCACGCCCAGACCCGGCTACGCAAGCGGGGACCAAAATGCGTCCGAGATCGAATATGCCGACGCGGTGGAAGTGACGGGAGAGTCAGGCTCTCTGTTGACATTTCTGACACCCACCGGCAAGAGCGACGGCACGACGCCGCAGGCGTGCAAGTCGGGGGCCGAGACCAACGTTCTGCAGTCGCGGATTGTCGGAAAGGATCTAGCGACGATGCTCCCCAAGAACACGGTGCTCTGCACCCTCACCACTGACGACAACCTGGCGATGGTAAAGATCATCAATGTCGTGGCTCGCGGCGACACACTCGACTTCATTACCGAGGCGACCCTCTGGAAGATCTCATAGCTCAACGAATCACGAGCGCCCCTGGATCTCCTGGCGGAACCTCCTGTGCCAAGGGCCACCTCGCTGGCGCCGACATTGAATTCTCGCCCGGGCTGACCGGGGATAACGGATCTTCAACGGTGCGGTCATCCGGCCGCACCCGGTCGGGGGTCGGTCGAGTACAGCCCTTGACCCTATGGTGTCCGTGCGCAACGTCGCCCTGAAGGCGGTAGACCTCGCTACCGACCGCGTCCAACAGGGCGGTGCCGATGGTCTTGTCACCGGCGGCGAACCGCTCGGCCGCCCGCATCCGCACCGTCAACAGAGCCGCGTCCAGCCCGCCCCCCTGTCCGTACCTCATCACCACGACGTACCCAGCGACCGGCGGATGTCAGCTCCGCCATCAACCATTAAAGATCGTCACTCCTCCGCCGGCGGCCTCAACCCCCGCACCAGCTCGCCCGGATCGATCTTCAGCCCCGTCGCCAGCTTCAGGATGTTGTGCAGCGAGATGTTCCGCCGACCGCGTTCCACCTGGCCCACGAAGCTCCAGTGCAGGCCGGCCTCGTCGGCAAGCTGCTCCTGGCTCTGGCCAAGCTCCTGCCGGCGGGTCCGGACCCGCGCGCCGAAGGCCTGCGTCGCTGCCGAGATCGGTGGGGTCACCATGGCGACCCAAGCACATACGCCTAGAACCTCTGAATCCAGAGACGATACATCCCATGCATTTACGTCCCATGACCTTGCGTCTAGGCTGCCACCTGTTGCGGCTCAACCGGCCGCGACCGGACTGGCAAGGCTGGCCGTCAAGCCGCCTCGCCAGATCGTCCTGACGCACCCCGTGAACTCAAAGGAGGCAACCATGACGGCTCAGCTCACCAGGCGCGGTGGCGAAGGCGGCGGTGGCGGTACCGGCGGCTGACGCTGGGAGTGCGACCTACGGCGAAGCCCCGAGCCGGACCGCCCGGCTCGGGGCTTCGCGTCGTCCGAGTATACGTAGCTCCGAGTATCCGAATAGTAGCTTAATGAAATCAGAGTTTGGTATAATTAACTCATAATTATGCAAAGCCCGTTGCAACGCCTCTACAAAACCAAGCTGACCCTGCTGGCCGTCAGCTTCATGTTCGTCGGCGTTGCCCTGATGATCCTGAAATACGATCCGGTGGCCCTCCGGTCCTGGTCCTGGCTGGAGTTGCCGTTACTTGCCGACCTCGGCTCCACCCTCTTCGCCAGCGGCCTGATCGTCGTTGCCTTCGAGTACATCAACGAGCGGGACGCTGACGAACGGGCCAACGAACGCCTGCGCAAGGTCCTGAAGGAAGAGGCTTCGGCCATCCGCGACGCCGTGATCGACGGCTTCGCCTTCGCGCCCGATGCCCTGGTCAACGTGGCCTCGCCGCAGACCCTTGACCGGGTTGTCCGCAACACCCTGGCCATCCAGCTCGGCGACCAAGCCTTGGCCGACGACGTCTACAGCGATCTTCGTACCCAGGTGCTGCGCACTGGCGAACGGCACTTCGACGAGCGCATCTCGGTCAGCCTGACCCCGTGGGAGAAGGGTCCAACCGCCGGCGACGGCGCGATGTTCGTGGCGACGGTGCGCCGGGAGTACCACAGCCGGGGAGTCCAGCCCACCCTGCGCTTCGCCTGCGTGTCGGACCTCGACGAGTACCGGGAACTGCTTCAGGACCCAACCGGCGGTAAGGCCTGGTACTTCGAGCCGGGCAACGGCCATCCATACCAG
>NZ_CAKKTM010000452.1 GCF_920888515.1 Protofrankia sp. CiP1_Cm_nod1
ACGCAGCTGACTGGAGGCTGTGTTTGAGCGTCAACGTTCAGTGACCGGCCGTGGTGACAGTGTGCGACTGTATTGAGGTTCGAGAAAAGGGACACATCCGCCCGTCTGGGAAGGTCGTGTCTTGCTGAGGGACTTGATCGCCAGGATGCGGGTGCGCCGTATTCGAGAGTACGGGTCGTGGGTCGGCCGGGTTGCTGGGACTGTCCGGCTTCGAGATCGAGCAGGTGGAACAGGAAGCGGACGGCTCGTTCTCGGTGCACGTGTCGACCGCGCCGGGGGTGGCGGAGTGCTGCCCGGACTGCGGGGCGCCGTCGGGCCGGGTGAAGGAGAGCGTCGGGCACACGGTGCGCCATCTGGTTGTGGCCCCGATGCGGGTGACGTGGCGCAAGAACCGGCTGGCCTGCGGAAATTCCACCTGTGAACGGAACGGCTTCGTCGCGGCGACCCCGCTGGCGGTGCCCGGCGGGCGGGTGTCGGTAGCCGCGCTCGGGCTGACGAGCGTGCTGGCAGGAATGCCGGGCCGACGACGATCCCGCCGCGGGCCACCGTCCGACAATGTGGTGGCCATCGCGCGCGGGGCTTCGTAGATCGTTTCGGGAGCTGGCTGAGGAACGGACGGCGCGGACGGCGTAAGGCGTCCGGCCATCCGCGGTGTCGGCGACGCTACCGGTTCCCGCCGGGATCCCGGCTGGTCTGGATCTCGGGGTGGTGGGCGGCGAACCATCGGATCCAGCGTCGCTGGCCGGGGGTTTCGACCGCCCGCGGCCGGTAGTGCCGCCGGGCCCAACCGACGGCATCGGCGGCGGGGTGGCCGGCGAGGACGGCCATGCAGGCAAGGACGGTTCCGGTGCGGCCGGTGCCGCCGCCGCAGGCGACCTCGACCCGTTGCCCGCCGTGGGCGAGCAGGTAGGCGTGGCAGATCATGGCGGCGGCCGTCCCGTCGTCCCGAGGGGCGCGGAAGTCAGGCCAGTCGATCCAGCCCGCGGGCCAGCCGGGATGCCAGCGGGGCCCGTGGGGCCGGGGGAGCCGGTGGCGCGACGCGAGATAGAGGCCGTAGGTGGGCAGCGGCCCGGACGGCAGGGGCTCGCGCCGGCCGCGGCCGCGCACCATGGTTCCGTCGGGTAGCGCGATCGCGCCGGTGAGTTGGCCGCTCATCGACGCATCATGCCTGTTGTTCACAATTCCTCCCGTGGCCGTCCTGCTGTGGCCGGTCGCTGTCTCCTGCCGTCGGTTGTCGTTCGTGTCGTGACGGCGGGTCGGCGGTAGGCGGTCGGCGGGGCGATATGGCCTGTCCAGGGTGCCGGCATGCCCGCGACAGCGTGGCAGTGACGGTGACGTGACGGTGACGTGACGGTGACATGGTGAAGGCGACGCGACAGGAGAGCGGGGCCGGGTGGCATGGCCGCGGTGCCCCGCGGGGCAGGCGAGGAGAAGATATGTGGAACGTATGCGATTCCCATATCCGCCCGGTCGTCCGCCGTGCGGATATGGGAATTGTCCGGACGGCGTTCGTGCACCTGCCTGGCAGGTTGTCAAGATAATGGCGGCCTTCCGTCACCGGCGGGACGGCCCGATCTGACGGGCTACGCTCCGATGCGGCGGACCTCATCGGCATCCGGGTTTCTTCCCGGCGCTTGCTCCCGGGTACGGCGTCCGGGCCGAGGGCTCGTCCGCCGGTGTGTATCCCGGAAGGAGACGTCCGCATGGCCACCTTACAGGATCTTATCGACGTCTGCCGGCACGAGGAAGCCATCTATCGGCCCAGCGGACGCAACAACTTCACCAAGTACGGCCGTGAATTCGGTGCGGACGGCCAGCCCTGGTGCATCATGTTCTGCTACGTGGTGGCCGGCTATGCTGGCGTGACCCTCCCGTACAAGACTGCCGGGGTCGTCGATCTGGCCGTCTGGGCGTCCAGAAACGGGAGGAAACGGACGCCGGACGCGATTCAGCCGGGCATGATGGTGGCCTTCGACTGGACCCTGACGCGGACCGGGTCGATCCCCGTGAAGACGCATGCCGGCTGGTGCATCGAACGGTCCGGCCGGACGATAACGACGGTCGAGGGGAACGTCGGCAACCAGGACGAGGTTGTCAGCAGGACGTACGGCGTGGACGACAAGGTGGTCTGGCTGGGGGTGGACTTCACCGACCTGTTCCCGGCCGGAAACAGGTTCATCCGTTACCCGAAGCTGGCCAGGGGTGCGAAGGACCATGCTCCCACCGGCGCGTTCCCGGATCCCATGAACCCCGTCCAGACCCTGCAGAACGCACTGAACATCGTGAGCGGCCGGGAAGGAGAGCATCCCGACCGGCTGGCTCCGGACGGGGATTTCGGTCCGTTGACAGAACAGGCCGTCCGCGACTTCCAGGATTTCTTCAAGGTGCCCGAGATCGGTGGCACCGTCGGCGCGAACACCTGGGAGGTCCTGGACTACGTTCTCGACCTCAAAGGACGATGACCGCGAGCCGTACGGTCGAGGAGAAGCGTCTCCGGCGGGTGTCGCCGGAGACGATGGACTGAACCTCACACCGCGGCGGCCGGGAGGGCTGATTGGCCGGCTGCCGCGCGATCGAACATCCGTCCTGGAGCGCCGGTCAGGTAACCATACGTATCCCCACGTATCCCGCGAACGGCGGCACGCTTCGATGGACGCCGGTCACCGGAGAAGATCGGCGTGAGTTTGTCGTTGTGTACGCTTTTGCGGCCAAAAAGCGTACATGGCGACAAAGTCGCCTGAATCATGATCTGTGTGGATGGTCGTGGATGGGATCCGCGTTACTTGACCGGTGCTCTAACGTGTGCAGGTCACGTTGGATACGCCTTTGCTGGCGGCGGTGACGGTGTTGGTGCAGGAGACGATGTTGTGGGTCGTGGTGGGTTTGTCGATGTTGATGCCGTAGCCGGGGCCGCGGACGTCGAGCTGGTTTCC
>NZ_CAKKTM010000453.1:0-11075 GCF_920888515.1 Protofrankia sp. CiP1_Cm_nod1
GTCGGCCTCGGCAACCTGGCTCAGGTGAAGTCCCACGTCGCTACCGTAGCCTCCGCCTGACCACGGGTCTCGCAGGTGGCCGAGCATCCCACCTTCCCTGATCTGAGGCCGAGTCGCCGCGTCGCACCGACACCGGTGGGCGCAACGGAGCCGAATTCAGCGCAGTCCGTGCTCGTCGGGAAGGTCGGCGGCGACCAGATCCGTATGGATGAAGTCCTCGCCCTTGAACAACAGCGGTTCCCGTCGTTCAGCCGCAAGCGCATAGGCGAAACAGTCACCGAAGTTCAACCGGGCGGGACTACCGCTCCCCCTGCCGAAGTCTCGGTAGGCCTGCCGGGCGAGCGTCGCGTGCTCGGCCGTCACCGCCACCACCTCGATGTCCGCCACTCTTACCAGTTCGTCGAACCGGCGGCTCGCAACAGGGTCACGAGCCGAGTCGACGACGACCGCCGCCTCCACGTAGTTCACGGCAGACATGGCGGTGTCCGCCGAGACAAGAGCCGCCGCGTAAGCAGCCGCGTCAGGCTCGGCTCGGATGATAGCAACGAGGGCGGACGAATCCACGATCACGCCGGCAGCCCACGATCATCGTAGAGGTCGTCGATGCCGAACCTGCTCCCAGCAACCGCACCCGCTATCTGGCGGCCAAGAGCGACAATCCGCTCAACTCGCTGCTCGCCCGCTTCTGGGCCGGCCCGCATACGGTCGAGACGTTCGCGAATGGCCGTGGTCACCGCCGTCGCGATGCTCTCACCGGTCAGGTCAGCCAGCTCACGGCCAAGCCGCTGCGCCTCGTCGTTCTTGATGTTCAGCGCCACCGCAACCACTTCCACCATGGAGGCAAAATTTTCCTCCATGGTACCCCCCACGGGACGATCCGCCCCGCCTACCCCCGGCTCCTCGATTGTCCTATCGAAGCGCCGCGCGCCGATCAAACGATGCGTTACCAGGAAGACGCGGACCGTCCCGTCCCACTCCATCCTTCCGAAACCCGCTGGTCAAGAAGCATCCCGATCAGCAGCGCCAACGGATCGTTCGTCAGCAGCTCGTCCGCTGCCTCGATCTGGTTAAAGCGCAAGGCTCACGGCCCTGAAAGTAGCCGGCTCGGGCGGCCCGCCGGTCAGCGTGCCGGCTGACCGGCTCCACGTCATCGCCGAGGACTCGACGTGTGGCCCGGCCAGCTCCGGCAGGTCGGCCTGACGGACACTCCGGGATCCCGGTGGTCGCCGTATCGTTGGATCACGGCATGGTTCGCGGCACGTGCGGGTCACGTACGGTCCGAGCACGTACGGTCCGAGGAGGTGCGATTCGTGGCGACGAGCGGGGCGATGCTGGGCGCCCTCGGATTCACCTGGGATCGGTCCATGGTGAGCCGGGATATTCCGCGGTTCTCGGTCGAGCGCGCCGTCTGGCGGTTCCAGCGGTCGCTGCCGGAGTACGTGTGGGACGCGGCGGTGCTCGAGGGCAACCCGTTCACCTACCCCGAGGTCCAGACGCTGCTGGACGGGATCACCGTCGGCGGACGGAAGATCAGCGACGAACGTCAGATCCTGAACCTCGCCGAGGCGGCGAGCGAGCTCGGCCGGCTCGTCAGGACGCACGATTTCCGGTTGTCCAAGGAGGTCTCCGACAGGCTCCAGTTCCTGCTCGCTCGAGACGAGGCGCTGGAGTCAGGCCATTTCCGCGGTGAGGGCAGCGAGACCCTCACCCCTGGCGTCAGCCTCGGAGAACACGGCCGTTACCTACCGCCCGCCACCGAGCACGGCGGCGGGAACCTGCGCCGCATCTTCTCTCAGGGGCTGGAGTTCCTCTCCACCGAAATCGACGACGAGTTCGAGCAGGCCGTCGCCTATTTTCTCTTCGGCTCGCTGCAACAATTTTACTACGACGGCAACAAGCGTACCGCGCGCTACATGATGAATGGTCATCTCATGTCCCGGGGAATGGATGCCATCAGCGTCCCGGCCGCGCGCCGCCACGAGTTCAACACCGGGATGGTGGACTTCTTCCTGCGCAAGGACGGTACCGGCATGTTCGGCTTTCTGACATCCTGTCGGCTCGCCGCCGACAAGGGGGTCCTACCGCCTGGCGACGAGTAGACACTCACCGCCAGGCGGCCGTTCGCCGCTGTCCTGGCTGTGGCACCCGACGGCGCCCGGCCGCTCATCCGCCGGTCGCCTCATCCGCTGGTGAAGCTATCCGCTGGTGACGCTGAGGACGATCTTTCCCTGGATGTGGCCCTGCTCGGCTCGTTCGTGCGCGCGCCACGCCTCGGCGAGCCGGTGGACACTGTCGACGGCGACCCGGACGGCACCGGAGTCGAGCAGTCCGGCCAGTTCGGCGAGCTGGCGGCCGTCGGAGCGGACCTGGCCGCCCAGGAGCCGGATGCCCCGCCGGGCCAGGTCCTCCTCGCGGTAGTCGCCGAAGAAGACCGGGCTGAGCACTCCTCCGTCCCTGATCGCCGGGGTGAGACGGTGGCCGAGCGGGCCGCCGACGGTGTCGAACAGGTGGTCGACGCCCTTTGCCGCGTCCGCGACGTCGGTCGTCGTGTAGTCGATGTACTCGTCGGCCCCCAGCCCGCGCAGGAAGTCCTCGTGACGGGTGGACGCGACGGCGATGACCCGGGCGCCGAGATCGCGGGCAAGCTGGACGAGGAAGTGCCCGACGCCGCCGGCGGCACCGTTGACCAGCACGGTGCTCCCGGGGGTCACGGCAGCGTGGTCGACGACGTACTGCCAGGCGGTCAGGCCCGCCATCGGGACCGCCGCCGCGTGAACGTGGTCGATTCCGGCCGGCCTGCGCGCGAGGTCACCGACCGGCGCGGTGGTGTACTCGGCGTAACCTTTCGCCGCGCCCACCGTCGTCGGGAAGCGGAGCAGGCCGAAGACCTCGTCGCCCTCGGCCCACTCGGTGACGCCGGGTCCGGTCCCCACGACAACACCGGACACGTCCGTCCCAGGGGTGAACGGGAACTGGACCGCGGGCCGCATCGACTCGGGTATGAGGCTGAAGCCCGACCGCGCGTACCAGTCCGGCGGGTTCACGCCCGCGGCGTGCACCCGGACGAGAACCTCGCCCGGGCCGGGCTCGGGACGGTCCACATCATCAAGCTGGAGCACGCGGGGCGGACCGGTGCGATATACGCGAACGGACTTCATGGCGGGTCACCTTCCCTGGAGTCCGACGGATGGAGCAACGTCCGGAGCAGTGCTCCGAATATTAGACGGAACACTGCTCCGATTGCCAGGGAGGGCGCGTGAGATGACCGCTCAGCCGAGTCCGCCCGGTCACCGCGAGCGGCGCGCCGACGCACGCCGCAACTACGACCACATCCTCGTCACGGCGCGAGCCGTGCTGGCGGAGCAGGGAGTGCAGACGTCGCTGCGCGACGTCGCCCGCCGCGCGCAGGTCGGCCCAGGGAAGACTGCAACTCGCGGGGACATGATGTGGCTGATTCAGAAAAATCCCCACCAGCCCCGGAAGACGGCGGGGAGAAATGCCTGTGAGCTGAACGGCCGGCGGGCACCCCGTCAAGCGCGGGGAGCGCAGGACACACTCACGACCACTTCCGCACGACGACCGTCACTGCGTCCTCAACGATTGAGCTACTCCGGCACCATCCCGAGCCGATCCGGTGGATGTCTTCGTCGGGGAAACGGCAGAGAACCATCTCACCGCCGAGCGCGGCATCGGCCACGAACTCCAGCCGCTGTCGGGTATGGGCGACGCGGCATACATCGAGGACTACACGGTCTTCGTCAACAAGGACGGCTTCTGGGTATCGGTTGACCTGGTACGTGCCAATGACCCGCGGAAAACCGCGGGCCGCTCGAGGACCTGGCGCGCACGGCGGTGGCGCCGTGGCGGCTGGTGCCCGGCGGTGTCGACGGCGTCGAGGCGGGCCCGGATCCAGGCTCTGATCGCGGCTTCCGACGCCGCCGGGTCCACCCGTACCAGCACCCGCCAGATCGTCACCGGGCCTGGGATCCGCCCGGCGATCCCGAGACCGGCGCGGGCATCCGCGGGGAGGTCGGCGGTCCATTCCCCGATCGCCGCGAACGAGCGGGCGCCGCCGAGCATGGCGCACACCGCGATCGTCAGGAGCGCGGCGAAGGGGGGTGACGCACTGCGCGCCGTGTAGCGGGCCAGCTCGTCGAAGGGATCACCGAAGCCGTTTGCCAGCCGCCGGCTGGCGAACACTGTCTCGCCCGCAACGGCGGTTCAGCAGCTCGTCGGCCTCGGCGAGCTGACTCAGATGCAGTCCCATCGTCGATTTCCCTTCGACGGCCAGCCAGAGCCTTCGATCGTGCACATGGTGGGCCACGGTCGCCGGTTCACCTACCCGCCCAAGGTCAACACGGGCGGACGTCCCGACTCCACCTCAGCATCCGAGTATCGACGCGTAGCGTACCTAACGAAGCCTAACAAGATTTCGGTAGCCTTACAACATCGTGCTAGGCTCGCGTCAGGCTCTCGGGAGGCGATGGCATGGATGCGGACGGACTGGCCGAGATCGTTGTCTCGCTTCGCCGAATCGGCCGGGATGACACAGGTCTTGAGGTCAAGCTGGCGTCAACCGACAAGTTGCCGGGTGAGACCATACAGACACTTTGCGCATTCGCGAATACGCCGGGCGGCGGCACCCTGATCTTGGGCCTCGACGAGGCGCGCGGATTCGCGGCGACTGGGTGCGCGCATGCCGCGAAGCTCGCCGCCGACATCGCGGGGCTGTGTCGGGACGGCCTCGTTCCGCCGCTCATGCCTCTGATCAGCCTGCCGGAGCTCGAGGACAGGACCCTTGTCGTCGCCGAGGTGCCGGAGCTCAACCCGGCGGACAAGCCCTGTTATCTCCGGGGCAAAGGGCAGCCTAACGGCTCGTACATCCGCATCTCGGACGGGGATCATCGACTGACGTCGTACGAAGTAAGCCAACTGTTGATCAACCGAGGCCAGCCGACTTTCGACAAGGAACCCGTCGAAGAAGCAAGCAGAGCCGATCTGCACGACGAACTCGTCGCGGACTATCTACGGGACCTTCGCCGGTCCCGACCGACCTTGGCCCGCCGGGAAGACGAAGATCTACTTAGCCGGTGCGGAGTGCTGGTAAGAAGTGCACTGAGTGAAAAGAAGCTCGTGCCGTCCCTGGGTGGACTGCTCGCGCTGGGCCGGGATCCACAGGGTTTTGACTCACTGCGCGGATGCGCGATCACGGTGACCACGTACCCTACACCACGCAAGGGCGAGCCCGGTCCAGACGGACAGCGATTCCTCGATGACAAGATTCTTGAAGGACCAGCACCGATTCTTCTCGCAGAAGTTTTTGACGTCCTGAACGCCCGAATGAGCCGGCGCGGAATAGTGACGGGGATTGGCAGGGAAGATCGCTGGGAGTATCCACTGGAGGCACTTCGTGAGATCTTGGTCAACGCTGTAGCACACCGCGACTACAGTCCGATGTCCCGGGGGACACGCATCCATGTCGAGATGTACCCCGATCGCCTCGAGGTAATTTCGCCCGGTGGGCTCTTCGGGCCCGTCACCATCGACCGGCTGGGAGACGAGAGCATCGCATCTGCTCGTAACCGGGCGCTCGTCGACATCCTCGAAAATGTTCGTTTCCACCGCGATCGAAGGGCCCTGTGCGAGGGGCGGGCGACCGGTATCCCCACAGTTCTGAACAGCCTGCGTCAGGCTGGGCTCGTACCGCCCAGGTTCAAGGACAACATAAGCGACTTTCGAGTCATCATGCCAAACAGGGCCTTGCTCGACGAGAGCACCCGGGCCTGGCTGTACTCGCTCGGGCAGCCGGGCGTCTCTCCAACACAGGAGATGGCCCTCGCGGTACTTCGGACTGGCCGGGCGCTGACGAGCGACGAGTACCGAATCGAACTCGCGGTAGACAGCAAGGTCGCTCGTCGAGAGCTGGGGGATCTTGTCCAACGAGGTGTGGTCAGAATGGTCAACCAGCGCCGATGGGCAAGGTACGTCCTTGACGACGCGGCCGAGAATCCACACCCGACACTTTTCTCTGAACTCCCTGAACACGAGCCGCGTCACCAACACGTGAGGACCGGCCGCAACAGGGATACTCGTAAATCCATCACACGGAAACAACGTGTTCTGGAACTCCTGGCCGTCGAGTCGCCACTGACCCGCGCGGAGATCGCCGCCCGCCTTTCCTTGGGCGATCGGCAGGTTAGTTACGAGCTGACCAAGCTGATCGCCGAGGGACTGGTCGCCAGAACAACCGCCACCTACAGCGACCCTAATGCCGCGTATCGCCTCACGAGCGAGCCGGTATGAGTTCCACGCCGTTTCTTGAAGCCGGCCGGCCTGATCGAGGGGCGGCACAGTGCGACGAAGCCATCCCGAACTGACTCCGGTCCCGCCAGTCCCGGGGAAGACAGCGACTCGCGGGGACATGACATAGCCGATCCAGAAAAAAGCCCCGCCAGTCCCGGAGGACGGAGGGGAGAAAGTATTGGCCACGATACCGGTGCACGCTCTGGCCCGTCAAATGCTGACGCGGTCGCCCATTGTGGTGCTTCGCTCCGGCAGCCCGGCCCGCGGTGTTGGCGGGATGATTCGGCCTCAATGTCTCACCGCGACCCGACCTTCGTTCCCACGACGCACCCACCCAGACCGCTGCCACTTTCCGTTGTCGACGACACACGGATCTCGAGGCGACGTCCCGGTCCGCTCCTTGTTTACCGAATTTGCCGGTCCAGCACCATGCCTATGAGTAGCGCCAACGGGTCGTTCGTCAGCAGCCTGTCGGCCTCGTCGAGCTGACCGAGGTGCAGTCCCACGTCATCACCGTAGCCGACCGTGCCGCGGCGGCCGGCAAGCCGCCGGTCAGACTGTCGCGATCATGATGAGATGATTATCTGTCATTCTCTGCCTGACTGTCATTCGCCGCGCTAGTGTCATCCACTGACAGATATACATTGAGTGACAAAAGAGGGCCGGGATGGATCGGAAGTGGTTGGCGCTGGCCGGCGTCGCGGTGGCCGTCTTCGCCGTCGGCGTGGACGGGACGGTGCTGGCGGTGGCGTTGCCGACGCTTGCGGTGAAGCTGCATGCCTCGGCCACAGATCTGGTGTGGTTCTTCCTCGGCGTATCTGCTGACCTGGGCCGTGGCGATGCTGCCGCTGGGGTCGCTGGGCGACCGGTACGGGCGGCGCCGGGTGATGATCGCCTCTCTCGCCGCCTTCGGGGCCGCCTCGGCCTGGGCTGCCTGGTCGGGCTCGGCGGCCATGTTCATCGCCGCGCGCGCAGCGGGCGGAATCGCCGGGGCCGGCATCGTGGTGATGGCCATGTCGGCAGTCACGGTGATGTTCGCCGAGGACGAGCGTTCCCGGGCGGTCGGCGTGTGGGCGGGCGTGAACTTCCTGGCCCTGCCGACCGGACCGATTCTGGGCGGCTGGCTGCTCGACCGGTTCTGGTGGGGCTGGGTCTTCCTCATCAACGTGCCGGTCGTGGTCATCGCGCTGGTCGCGGTGGTGGCGCTGGTGCCAGAGTCCCGCGGGTCAGACCGGGGCCGGCTCGATCTCGTGGGGATGACTCTGTTCGGTGGCGGACTGGCCGGGCTGGTCTACGGGTGCGCCGAGGCGGGCACCCGTGGTTGGGGTTCGGCGGTCGTGAGCGCCGCGCTGCTGGCCGGCACCCTGCTGCTGATCGTTTTTGCGCTCTGGCAGCGTCGCCTCACCCGCGGCCTGCCCGCGGCGCCGGTGTCGGCTCGGGCGCGGGAGCCGCTGGTCGACATCGGCCTGTTCCGCATCCCCGAGTACGTCTGGGGCACGGTCCTGGCCTTCCTGTGCTCGTTGGCGATGATCGGGGTGCTGTTCACCCTGCCGCAGTATTTCCAGGCCGTGCTCGGCGTGGACTCCATCGGCTCCGGCCTGCGGCTCCTCCCGCTGCTCGGCGGGCTCGCCGTCGGCGCGACCGGTGCCGAGCCACTCACGAAGACGATCGGCGCGAAGGTGGTGCTCGTCGGCGGCTTCGCGGTGCTGGGCGCCGGCCTGATACTCGGGTCCGCGACGAGCACGGGCAACGGTTTCGGGTTCGTGTCCGCCTGGACCTCGATCACCGGCGCCGGGATCGGTACGGTCCTCGCCACGGCTACCGCCGCCGCGTCGCAGCCGCCGCCGGTCAGCCAGGCGGGTGGCGAGGCAATGATCGACGCAGCACGCGCTGACACCGTTGTCGAAGGGAGCGAGTAATTGTCGCGGGAGCGGCCATCGTGGAGCCAGACGCAGACCATCGCGCTCAAGCAGGCGATCCAGGCGGCCGCGCTGCGGCTTTTCGCCGAGCGAGGATACGCCGAGACCACGGTCAGTATGATCGCCGAAGAGGTCGGGGTCGCGGCGCGGACCTGCTTCCGGCACTTCCCGACCAAGCCCGACATGGTCCTGTGGGACGCCGCCGACTACGACCTGCTGGCCCACTTCCGCGCCCGCCCGGCAGGCGAGGGCGTCATCACGGCCTTCCGCGAGGCGCTGCGCGCCGGCTACGCCACCCTGAGTCCCGACCAGCGTGCCCTGGAGCAGCACCGCACCGAGCTCATCGCCGCGATACCCGAGGTCCGCGCGGCGCACCTGGATCACCTCACCTCCGCCACGCACGAGTTCACCGTGGCCGTGGCGGAACGGGCCGGACGCAAGGCGGACGACCCCGACGTCGTCGCGGTCACCGGCGCCATCATCGGCATCATGATGATCAGCCAGCTCGACACGTCCAGGCGACCCGCGCCGTCCTCGCCGCATCAGGACCCGGTCGTTGCGATCGACGACGCCCTGGCCCGGCTGCAACGCGGATTCAGCACACTCTGACCGGAAATGGCAGCAGCGGAACCACCGGCGGCAAGAAGAGCTCGCGGCGGCGCGACGTCGATTCCGCCGGTCCCGGAGCACGAATCGGCAGGCGGTCCCGCCCAGGGCGGCGAGCAACCACGCTCCGGCGGTCCTGCCCCGAGCCGGCGGGCAGAACCCTGATGGCCGCGACGTCGGCCTCATGTCCGCTGAATTGTCCGGTGGTCGGCTGTCAGCCCTGTTGGGTCAGAATTCCGGCGCGTGTTCCTGAGCGTCCAGCAGTTCGTCGCCGTGCTGGAGTGTCCAGTCGCCGAGCGCCTTCATGGGGCCGTCGACCAGGCTCCGTCGAGCCGCCAGCTCGAGGAGGTCGCGGGCTTCGTCATCGGGCTGGGGTTCGCGGGCTTTGATCCCGCCTCCGCCGTTCCCCGCGTCCCGGCATCGTCGACAGCCAGGCCGGATGAGGAGACAGCCGCTGTCCGACCAGGACGCGCCCGCTCGGTGGACGGAGCGATAACCGGGTGAGCCGGACGCGGCGGATGGGAGCAGACTTACCGCATGAGCCCCAGCAGTCGTGGCCGTAGGAGCGGGCGGAAACCCCCCACCAGGAACAACAGGACCAGGTCACGCCCCACCGCCGTGTCACGTGTGCCGGACACGCAGGGCACGTGTGACTGCCCGGCGTGCTCGGGCGCCGACGGGCTGGGGATGGTCGTCGGTGAGCTGACCACGAACGGGGAGCTCCTGCTCACCATCGACGATCCGATGGAGGCGGAAGTCCTTGGCGCGACGCTGGTCTCAGCCAGCGACCTGATCGGCGAGGACGCCGAGGAGGCGTTTACGCAAGGGCTCGTCCCGGCGTTGGAGTCCACGGGCGCCGTGGAGGCGCTGGCGACGCTGCTGGCGATCGGCTCCGTCTCGCCGGGCCGTCTCGGCGCGGCCGCGAACGACGCCGCCGACCGCCTGGCCGAGGCCGGCATCACCCGCCCGGTATGGGCGGACGAGCTGCAGGCACCGGTGACCGCCGATGGCTTCCAACGCCTGGATGACGACCAGGAAACGGCCTCGATACTGGTCTGCTCGTTCCATCGGGCGGGGCGGGGGCACGCCGTCATCATCAACGTTGACCGCAACGACTGCGGCGCCGCCGCCGACGTTCTCTTCCTCGACGCCGACAAGCTGCCCGAAGCGGTCGAAACGCTGCATGCCGCTGCCAGCTCCGAGGGCGTCCGGATCAGGGCCGAGAACCTCAGCCCGGAGGAGTTCCGCTGGCAGGCCGAGAACGCCCTCGCCGCGCGGGCGGTACACGACGCGGGCGACGTCGCTCTCAACCTGGCCGAATTCCTCGACGACGAGGACGACAGCCCGGCCTATCCGGCGCTGGCGATGCTGCTACGGGCCCGGCTGGCGACTCTGCCGGAGCCCGGCAGACCACCCGCGCCGCATCCCACCGACGACGAGGACGACATCGGCCCCGACCTGACGCGGCTGCTGATCCCTGGCGGCTTCGAACTGGCCCCGTCCGACGTCGCGCCGTCGGCGGCGCTGCCGGCGAAACGGAAGAAGGCGGCCGGGCCAGCGCCGGTCTATCAGATCAAGGTCGTTCTGCGTGGCACGAAACCGCCGATCTGGCGACGGCTGGAGGTGCCTGCCGACATCCGGCTCGACCGGCTGCACACCGTCATCCAGGCCGCGTTCGGCTGGTACGACACCCATCTTCACGTCTTCGAGACCCAGTATGGCAGTTTCAGCAGCCCCGACGCGGATCCGGGCTACCGCGCCGAGGCCGCGGTGACGCTGGAACAGGTCGTGCCCACCGCGAACGACAAGATTTTTTATACCTACGACTTCGGTGACAGCTGGGAACACGACATCCTGCTGGAGAAGGTCCTCAGCCCGGATCCGACGGTGCGCTATCCCCGCTGCACCGGCGGGCGCCGCGCCGCCCCACCGGAGGACTGCGGCGGCATCTGGGGATACGCCGAACTGCTACAGGTGCTGAAGGATCCCGACCACCCCGAGCACGACGAGAAGCTGGAATGGCTGGGCGTCGACAACGCCGTCGAGTTCGCCCCGGAGCGGTTCGACACCGTGGCGGTCAACCAGGCGCTGTCCGCCATCCCCTGACGCACACCGTCGCGCACGTCGAAACCCTCGTAACGCAGCGCCATGGCGACAAGATCGGTGATCGCCTCCTCGTCGTCCACGACGAGGACCCTGAGCGGATGCTCCATCCACCCAGTCTCACCCGTATCCCGCATCTCCCGC
>NZ_CAKKTM010000453.1:11511-41984 GCF_920888515.1 Protofrankia sp. CiP1_Cm_nod1
GTCGGGCCGGTCATCCAGGCCCGACAGCGCCGGGAGCGGACCGGACAGGTGCGGAGGAAAGCTGCCCCGAACGGTGTGTATCCGATAGGGAAGCCCTGTTGGACGGCGCGGACGCGGCGGCGGCAACCTGGCCGGGGAAGCCGGCCGAACAGGCCAGCCGGCCGGTGGCGTCGACCGTCAGCCAGGCCCATCCCTGCCGGGCGAGATCGGCGAGCAGGGCCGGCGCGGCGTGGCCGGCGGCCAGGGCGGCCGTGGCGTAGGCGTCCGCCAGGGCGGCCGTGGCGTAGGCGTCCGCCCCGACGACGGTGACCGAGGCCAGCGCGCTCGCCGGAGTCCCGGTACGCGGGTCGACGACGTGCTCGCCCCGCTCCGAGACGCCCGACGTGGCGACGGCGAGATCCGTGCCCTCGACCACCGCGACGAGCCGGGCCCGCTCGAAGGGGTCGGCGATCCCGGCCCGCCAGGGCCGGCCCGTCCCCGAGGCTCCCCGGACCAGCAGGTCCCCGGCCGCGTTGACGCAGTGGTCCGGGGCGCCGGCGTCGGTCAGCGCCCGGGACGCCGCGTCCGCCGCCCAGCCCTTGACCAGGCCGGTCGGATCCAGGGTGCCGTCCGCCCGCCAGGCCGGGTCGAAGCTGCCGCCGGTCCGCTCCCGGCAGGCGTCGGCCAGCCGGTACACCTCGCGGACGTGCTCCGGGCAGTCGTCGAGGCCGATCTCGCCGCGCCGCAGCCGGGAGACCCAGGAGCCCGGCAGGAAGGTGCTGAAGTCCTCGTCCGCCCGGTGCAGCACCGCGGCCGCCGCCGCGATCGCCGCGTCCAGTTCCGAGGGGCCCAGCTCCGCCGCGCCGCGCGGACGGCGGATGTCGATGCTGACGACCGTGCCCATCACCGGTTCGGCGTGGACCCGGCCCGGCCGGCTAGGCACCGGCCCGGTCCAGGGCGGACTGGACGGACTGCGCGTAACCGTCGCTGGTGTAGGAGGCCCCGGAGACGGTGTCGATCCGGGCGCTCTGGACGTCGAGCACCTCCTGGCGCAGGATCGGCACCGCCCAGTTGTTGATCTCGATATCGCGCCGCTCCCGGTCCGGCAGCCGCAGGGCCACCACATCAGTGATCGTCTTTCCGCTCAGGACGACCTGGACCTGCACGAAGCCGTAGCGGGTGCGCACGGCGTCCCCCGTCACCGTCCGGGTGGTGGCCGTGCCCGACGAGCCGCCGGCGGCGGGGCTCGACGGGACGGATGTCGCGCCGCCCGCCCCGCCCGATCCGGATCCCGCGGGCCGGCCGCTGTCGTCGGCGGCGGACCCGTCGTGCCCGTCCGAACCAGCGGATCCGGAGGCCTCATCCGCCGGATCCGGAGCCGGGACACCTCCCGCCGTAGCGGGCCGCTGGCCCGTACCGGCCGTGGCCGGCGCGACGGCGAGCGCCACGGGCCGCTCGCCGGGCCCGGTCGCGGCCTTCGCGCCGACCACCAGGCCGACGGTCGCCAGCAGCGCGGCAAGGCCGAGCCGCGCCCGGTGGGATTTTCCGGCGTTCTCGTTCATCTCAGCGTGAACTCCTCAGTGTGGATCTGCTTGCCGGACAGCCCGAGGCCGCGCAGCGCCCGGACGACCGCGTGTGTCATCCCGGCGGGGCCGCAGACGAAGACGTCCCGTTCGGCGACGTCCGGCACGGCCGCGACGAGGAAACGCGCCGCCAGCGGGTCGTATCCGAGGTCGCGCCGGGAACCGACCACGCGGTGGACGACCAGCCGCCCGCTGCCGACCAGCCGCCCGCTGCCGGCCAGCCGCTCGAACTCCTGCCACAGCGCGAGATCACTCGCCCGGCTGACCCGGTGCACCACCACGACGTCGTCGCCACGGGCGAGCAGCTCCTCCGTGAGCGCCCGGACCGGTCCGATCCCGCTGCCGCCGCCGACGAGCAGTGTCCTGCCCCGGCTGGCGTGCTCGGCGGTGAAGTGCCCGAACGGGCCTTCGGCCACGACCGGGGTGCCCGGCCGCAGGTGGGCGATCGCGCGGGAGTGGTCGCCGGTGGCCTTGACCGTGATGCGCAGCCGGTCCGGTCGCGGCGGGGCGGACAGCGAATAGGGGTGCGCGCTGACGAGATGCCCGCGGGCGGCGAACCGCCACAGCAGGAACTGCCCCGCCACCGCACCGAGACGATGCAGGTCACGGCCGCGGATCCAGACCGAGACGACCCCGGGCGCCTCGTGGACCACCCGCTCCACCGCCATCCGGTGCCGGCCGACGGCCACGGCCGGCAGGACCAGCCGCCAGACGACCAGGCAGCCGGCGACCGCGAGGTACATCCCCTGCCACAGCAGCCGGTTGACCGGATGGCCGACGAAGTCCGCGCCGGTCGCCGTCTGGTGGGAGTACGCCAGGAGCACGGCAAGGTAGGCGGTGAGGTGCAGCAGGTACCAGGCCTCGTAGGAGACGCGCCGCCGGACCGCGCGGGCGCTGGCCACTCCGACGGCCACGAACAGCAGGGTGCCGATGGTCGCCTTCCACATCTCCGGATAGGTGGTGACCACCGTGACGAGCTCGGACAGCGGCTGATGATGCGTGGTCAGGCCGTAGCCCCACACCGTGAGCAGGACGTGGACGACGATGAGCAGCACGACGTTCGTGCCCAGCCCACGGTGCCAGGCCGCCAGCCGGTCGAGCCCGACCGCACGTTCGAGAACGGGGATCCGTGCCATGAGCAGGAGCTGCACGAGCACCAGGTAGGCCGCCAGCAGGCCGCTGACCCGGCCGGCCGCGGTCATGGCCGGCCCGGCGCCGCGCACGCTGGACGCGGCGGTGTCGAACCACCACAGGGCCACGACCACGGCTCCCCACACCACCAGGGCGAGCCGTACGGCGAGCCGCGGGGACCAGCGCGGGGAGCGGCGCGGCGGCACGTGCCGGCCGTGGGCCGCACCCGGCACGGCCTGGTCTCCCGGCGGGCGGGGAGGATCTGGCTGCCGCGTGGGCGCCGCCGTGCCGACGCGGGCCGGCCCGCGCGTCCGTGTCCCGCCAGCCGGATACCACGTGAAGCTCATGGACACGGATGATGACCGTGAAAGCTGGGAAAACGCTGTGAAGAGCCTCAGAACTTGCCGGGACTTCCACGGTCTTCCTACCCCGACCGCAAAAACCGATCGTAGGGCTCCCGACCGGCCGCGGGCGTCCCGACGAGATGGCGACGGCTTTCGACGCGGGGCGGCGAGGGGACCGGACCGCCGGGTCGGTTAGTGGACTGTGTCGGATGGGAGATAGCACAGCGGCGACACAAAAATACCCTTGATAACCGAGCCCCGAAGTCACCGCCTCGGGCCACGCACAGGGGGAGGCCGATCGTGCCGCGTTCTGGTTGGGACCAAAGCCAGTGGATCGACTACGACGCATACGTCCTGAACGTCTTCGCGGGAGGCAGCACGGCCTGGATCGAGTACCGCTACACGATCGGCCATGTCGGATGGCGGCGGATCTACACCGCGCCGGACTCGACCGAATCAGAAGTACTGACAATCGCCACCGCCGCCAAGGCTTCCGGCCGGCCGGTACGTGTCCGGGTGACCAACAGCAGCGGCCCCGGCGGCACAGCCGAAATCGTCGCCATCCAGACGCTGTGACAAAGGAGCTGTGACGCTATGGCCAGGATTTCACCCGGGCAGGAAGCGGAAACGACACCGTTCGGCGCCGACCTCCGGCCCTTCACCGATGGTGACTACATAGCCGCGCCCAGCCGGATCCGTCCCGACGATCTCGCGGAACCCGGGCCAACAGGCGCGGACGTACGGACCGTCGACGGTATCGACCGAGCGGCGCTCGTCCTGTGGGACGTGGCCGGCGACGAGCCGCACCCGCTGGGCGCGGTTCTGCGTCCCGCTCCGGCGGAACAGCAGAGCTGATCTTCACCTGTTCCTTTTCACCTTTCCTCTTTCTTCTTTCTGTTTCCTCTTCCTGTTTTTCTCTTTCTGGTCGGGTGAAGGCCCAGCGCCCCACCGTCCGCACCCGGCCCCGAGCTCTCATCTCATGCGGGACCACGGCCTGCCGGCCGGACGGAGGGCGGCCGGCAGGCCGTGGTGCGGGGCCCTCCTACCGGATGGGCTTCGTCCCGATGACGACGGTGGCGTTCAGTTCGTCGGACGTGACCACCTGTGGGAGCAGCCCGTTGCGGACGACGGCTTCGACGGTCCGCGCCGCCTGGCGCTCGCTGGTCTCGACCAGCAGGTGGCCGCCCGGCGCCAGCCGCTGTGGCGCCTCGGCGGCCATCCGGCCGCCGGCCGCCGGCCGCCCAGGGCAGCACGCCCAGGCGCTCTTCGTGTTCGCGACGGCGCCAACCGCAGCGGTCGGCCGACGAGCCGCGACAATGGTCACTGTCAGGATGCGATCGATGACCTGACAGAAAGGGTCTTGCGATCGGGCTCACAACGGCGCACTCTTGTAGCTGTCCGGTCGGGTTGTGGTTCTTCCAGCGTTGGTCTTGACGACGGACGCAGGCAGACGTCATCCCGACCCTGCTGGCGGGTATCCACACCCGCTGTTGCCGTGGAGGAGCGCAGGTGCCATGAACGCCATCGACTGGGCGGAAGCCCCAGGGTCGGGGCGTCTCAGGCTTCCCTCCCGCCCGGCCTGCAGATCCGATTGGTTGCCACGGTCACGCGTCGGCGGGACGTAGGTAGTCGATCACGCGGCGCTCCGGACGACGATCGTCATGGAGCGCGAGCCCTTCTCTGGATTCATTGCACGCCTGACGCTGTCAGGCGGTCTTTTCGTCGCTGTTGTTTCCGCGCAACGGGAGGTGATCAGCGTGGCCACTGTCACGACTAACCTGCTCAGCACCCCGCTGGAGGATCCGCGTGTCGAGCGGGTGCGCCGCACCGCCCTCGCCGCATACGTCGACGGAAAGATCAGCTTTGCTCAGGCGAACTCCCGTGTCCGCAAGGCGCTGGAAAGGTTCCACGTCTGATCTGACCGCCGTACGCACGACCGCCAACCGGCCAAGGTCCCGGTCAGCAGGTCCAGCCGAGCCGAGCCGATCCGATCCGTCGGCAGGCCGGGGAAGAACGCACCCGCCAGAGCGGTCTCGTTCTTCTTCCGCCCCGCCCGGCGGACGGCATCAGCGACCCGCTGTGACGAGTGGAGTTCTCTACACCGCCACTGCGGCCGTTCGGAGTCACTGCGGCCGTTCGGAGTGCGACTCGTGCTGGGGCTCCCGCTCGTGCGCGCCGCCTGCCACCCGGTCCCTGCCCAGACCGAGAATCCCGGCCGCGACCAGTACCAGGGAGGCGACGAAGGCCACCATCCGCGGTCCTTCGGGTGCCGACTCGTCGAACAGGGTCAGCCCGAGCATCACCGGCAGGAAGGCCGATACCCCGCTGGTCACCGGGAAGGCGATCACCGCCGCCCGCCCCTGCAGTCCCCGCTGCTCCAGGCCCAGGGCGAGCACGGAGAAAACGATCAGGACGTACGGGGTCGGGGTGGCCAGCAGGCGGGCCAGCTCATGATCGTCCAGGTAGAGGCCGATCTGACGGGTCGCCAACGTCGCGATCGCGTAACAGGCCCCCGCGGACAGCCCGAACAGCAGGGCCGCCCGGGCAACCCGCTCCGCCCTGC
Source organism: Protofrankia sp. CiP1_Cm_nod1 (assembly GCF_920888515.1). GTDB lineage: Bacteria > Actinomycetota > Actinomycetes > Frankiales > Frankiaceae > Protofrankia. The sequence goes on from NZ_CAKKTM010000453.1 coordinate 17,112, forward strand.
CCGCCTGGTTCGCCAGCCAGGCGCCCACGGCCGTGAACGTCAGCCCGCAGGCCAGGAACAGCCCCATATCATGATTGCTCGCCGGGTCACCGAGTTCGGCGCCGCGGCTGAAGGCAAAGGTGAGCAGGACGATTCCGGCGACCATGGACGCCATCCCGCGCCAGCCGGCCCGGCTGATCCGCTCCCCGAGGAACCGCCGGGCCAGCAGCGCGAAGACCACCATGTCGCCCGCCATCAGCGGCGCGACAAGGGCCACCGGGGCCACCGACAGGGCCAGCACCTCCAGCAGGAACGACCCGGCCTCGACCGCGAGCCCGAGCAGCCACAGCGGGCGCACGGTGAGACGGAGCAACAGCCCGAGCCCGAGCCCGCCGCCAGGCGGTGCCTGCCGCGCCGCGACAGCCTGGATCATGGGGGCCATCCCGTAGAAGGCCGCTGACACGACCGCGATCGGCGCGCCGACGGCAAGCGCGTCGTTCACGCGCCGCCCGGAATCCGGCCGAGGTGCGTACGTGCGCCACCGCTGCGTCCCACGTCTCCCACCATCCCACCTCCGCTGCCACGCCACGCCCGTACGGGCTGTCTCCTACCAGTCCTACCAGCCATTACCGAGCTCGACCTGACTGAGCGCGGCGCCGAACGCCTGCTCCCAGGCGTCCGGCGTACCGACCACGCGGACCGAGGGCGGCTTGGTGCGGTCCAGCGCGGCAAGCACCGACCGGCGCAGGGACGCGGTGTCCGCGGAGGTCACGTCCGCCCGGCCCCGGTCGAGTTCGAGCTGGAGGTTGTCCCGGCCGTGACCAGGCACGACGTCGAGCAGCAGGAGATCGCGCCCGATCACGCGGGCCTCGCTGCAGGTGTCCCCCGACGAGGTGACCACAAGATCGCTCGCTGCCATCAGCTCGGGGATACGGTCGGTGAAGCCGAACGGGATGACCTGCTGGCGCGTGCGCGCCAGTCCCCGCAGCCGGGCCTCGAGCGAGGTGTTGCGCCCGGCCACCGCGATCACCCACACACCGGCCTCGGCCAGCGCCCGGGCACCGTCGACCAACGGGCCGAGGCCCCAGGAGCCCGACATCAGCAGTACGCAGCGCGCGTCGGCGGGGATGCCGAGAGCAGCCCGGGCCGCCACCTGCGTCGGTGGGTCGTAGAAGGGCTGGCGCACCGGCGTCGGGACGACGGCGATCCGCGCCTGGGGATGGAACCGGCGGACGAACCGCGCTGCCGTGGCCGAGGTGACCAGGTACAGATCGGTGTTGTCGTGCACCCAGAGCCGGTGGACGCAGACATCCGTACAGAACACCGCCGTGATCATGTCAGGATGCTCGGGCTTGATCCGGCTCGCCGCCGCGGCCCCGGTCGCGAAGATCGACAGAAGCAGCTCGACCGGCTGCTCACGCAGCGTCGACGCCAGCCTGGGGACGAGGAACCGGGACGCGACCGCCTCGATCACCCGCGCCAACGGGCCGCCCGGCCGCATCTGCGAAAAATGCACCGCGTCGTAGAGTCCCGGCACGGCCAGCATCCCCCGGAACACGGCCTCCCCCATGGCCCCGGCACGGCCGCCCATCATGCGCAGGGAGTCCAGCGTGCGGGTGGAGAACCCACGCAGGGCCAGCGAGTGCGCGCAGGCCTGCGCCATGACATCGTGGCCCATCCCGAGCGAGCCCGACAGCAGCAACGCCCGCTTCCCAGCGTGCTGGGGCTGCCGGGCCGGGACCGTCACCGGGCCACCCGTGGGGCCATCGGCCATATCGTCGATCATGACTTACTCGGACGATGCCGGGACGCCGACGCCGTCGGCCGCCTGGCGGGGTGGTACCGGGACCACCTGGTCACGGGTGGGCCGCCGGTCGGCCAGATACCACTCGACATACTGCCGGACCCCGTCGGCGAACCGGGTGGTGGGACGCCAGCCCAGCAGCGCCTCGGCCGCCGCGTTCGACACCGGCCGCCCCCGGAAGTCACCCGGCCGCGCCGGCACGTGCTCGATCCGGACGCCGGGGACATGGTCACGGACCGCCTGCGCCATCGCCAGCACGCTGACCCGTTCGTCGCCTTCGAGCGCGATCGTCGCGTTCCGTGCGGAGTCGGCCATGGCGAGCACGTGCGCGTCGGCCAGGTCACGGACGAACACGTAGTTACGGAACTGCCGGCCGTCGCCGGCGATCGTGAGCGGCTCCCCGTCGAGCGCCTTCCGGAGAAACCGGGCCAGGACGAGTTCGTCGCGCATGCCGGGGCCGTAGGGAATGCCGTAGCGCAGAATTGTGAAGTCCACACCATAGGTCTGCTGATAGCTGTGGAGCAGCAGCTCCGCCGCTATTTTGGTGGAGGTGTAGACATGGCCGGCGCGGGCCAGCGCGAACTCGACGTCCTCGGTCAGCGGGTGCGGGTCGTCCGGGTCACCGCCGGCCGCGCCGTAGACCCAGACGGTGCTGGCGAACAGCACCCGGCGCACACCGGCGACGCGCGCCGCCTCGCAGACGTTCGCCGTGCCCTCGACATTGAGCCGCACGGTCCGGATCGGGTCGGCGAAGGCGTGGTCGACATTGGACATGCCGGCGAGGTGGAAAACCACATCGCAGCCGTCGAACGCACTGGTGACGGCGGGCAGGTCCAGAACGTCGAGTGCTCTGCGGTCGGCTCGTGGATCAGTCTTGTGCGTCTGTAGATCGAGTGAAATCACGTCATGGCCGGCATCGGCGAGCCGGTCCACTACATGGGCCCCGATGAAGCCGGAGCCGCCGGTGACGGCTATACGCATGGTCATCCGTCCAGAATTGTCGGTTGCGGGCCGGGTCGCCCGGTGCAATTGCCCGAGAACTGCTACGAACGATGATCACCTGGTCAGAGCTGTACCGCCAGGGCCTCGAGAGCGGAGGCGAGCGACGCAAGCACATGATCCACCTCGGCCCCGGTCATGTCCGAGTGGACCGGGAGGCACACGTGACGGGCACACAGATCCTCGGCGACCGGCAGGTTGCCGCCGGCATACGACGCGAAGGCCGGCTGCTGGTGCAGGGGTGCCTCGTACACCTCGCCCGACAGTGACACGCCGTAGCGCTCCTTGAGCTCCTTTTTCAGCCGGGCCCGTTCAATGCCCGGACGCGGCAGGGCCAGATATTTGTAGAAGTTGCCGTACCCGCCGGCCGGCACCCGGACCGGCTCGATCCCGTCGATCTGGTCGAGTCCCGCGTCGTACCGGGCGGCGGCCCGGCGGCGGACCTCAAGGAATTCGGACAACCGGCGCAGATGCACCAGTCCGGTCACGGCGTGCAGCTCACTCAGCCGCCAGGCGTAGCCCTGTTTGATGTGGACGTTGCCGAGGAAACCGGCTTTCCCCTGGTCCCGGAATATCACCGCGTCGTCCCGCACGCGCTCGTCGGCGGTGAGTATCATCCCGCCCTCGCCGCTGGTTATGACTTTGGTCGGGTAGAACGAGAACGCCGCGGCCACGCCGAAGGACCCCGCGGGGCGGCCGTCATGACTCGCCCCGTGGGCGTGCGCCGCGTCCTCGACCAGAAAAATGCCCCGTTCGTCACACAGCGCCCGAATAGCGTCGGCTTCCGCAGTGATCAGGCCGCCTATGTGCACCAGAACGACCGCCCGGGTACGCGGTGTGAGTACAGCGGCCACGGTGGCCGCGCTGAGCGCGAACGTGCCGGGGTCCACGTCCGCGAAAACCAGGTCCGCGCCGGCCCGCAGGACGGCGAAACCGGTGGCCGCGAAGGTGTTCGTGGGTATAATGACGTCCGAACCTGCCACGTCCAGCGCCCGGAGAATAATCTCAAGCGCCGCGGTGCCACTACTGACAGCAATGCCAAAAGGGGCGCCGTGGGCCGCGGCAAAGGCGGCCTCGAACTCCCTCGTATACGCGCCGAGCGTCAGCGCCCCACTGGCCAGTATCTCCGACACCGACGACGCAATCTCCGCGCGATCGGCCTCCGGGAAGACGATCCGCGCTGATGGAACCTGCATCTGCACCCCTTCAAAGTCCCGCGTCCTGTCAAGTCACCACCTGCCGGTCCGGGCACGGTGGACAGCGACGCTACCGGTTCACCCACCGTGCGGCTGTCAGGATCATCCTGCTCTCGGGCATCCTCCCCTGATCCTTTTCACGGCCGTCCGGCGGAGAGCCGCCCGCCCGGCCCAGGAATGACCACCGAGCACCCGGTTTACGTTTTAGCGTATCCATTAAATAATAGATCTCATTGCCGTCCAATACCCGTCCGACAGATACTCGTCCGGCCACAGTGGGACAAGTCACCTGGACGATCCCACAAACCGGCCACAACGGCCGCGAGTACGAATCACAACAACACGACCATGGTCTTGCGATCAGCTGACAGGCGCATTTTACGGCTCGCCGACGACCGGAGACTACCTCCTGTCACGTTTACATAAACGGACAGTAATATCGATCTTCGGAAGAAACACCCGGCCGCTGGACGTGTTCACGAGGCCGACAAGACCAGCAAGACTGGCAAGACTGGCAAGACTGGCAAGACCTTCATATCCGGCAGAGTCGGCGAGGTCGACACAATCGACACCAAGGACTGGCCGTTCGGGGGGATCCACCGCCGTCGCGGCTCGCGCGGACGAGCGGCATCCGATGCGCCCGCCACGTGGCCGCCGATCAGGCCCGACCAGACATGAGGGCAGGTCGCGGGCAGCATGAAAGGCCCCGGCAGAGGGTAGACATGATCTGACGTACGGGGGGAACGCAGATCACTCACCGCTCTGCCGGGACGCACAGCAAGAGTATCGGGAAGGCGCCCATAAGGGGAGCAGGAACGGCCAGGACTTTGGTCCCGTCTCGAGTCCCGTCCCAGCACCGTGACACCGCCACGGACCCGTTCGTTACGGATACGAGTCCGATCGGGATATCCATGGGCACAGCGGACACGAAGGGGCTCTCGTGATCTGGCGCCGGACCTGGCCTCCAGCGGATCTCGCACCAGGCCGGGGACAGCGCGATCATTTTCGGCGCTCGGCGGCCCGGCCGCGGGAGCGGATGATCCGAAAATTCCCGAAGATCTTCAAAGCTCGACGGATCCGAGAGGCCCGGAGGGCCCGGACGCCGGGACCGCGGGCTCGGGGTGCCGCGAATCCGCCGGCCCGCGACGCGCTCGAAGGAGCCACAAGGTGACACGGAACAAGATTGTCAGAAGCCTCGCCGGTGTCGTGGAACTTGTCGACAAGGTGGAGCCCTGTATCGAGCTCCAGGACACGATGACCGGCGGCGAGGCAGCCCGCGAAATGCGTGACGCACATGTCCGCTACGCCCGGCTCGTTCATCTGGAAAAAGATCTTGCTCGATCATCGATCATCACTGTCGGAGATCTTGACAGGCTTTCCGACCCCGCCCGCCCGCTGGTGGATGTGATCGACACCTTCCAGCCGGAGATCTTCCTCGACTGGCGCGACTTCCTCACCGACGCGGTCAATCGGGCACTGCGTGACATACCAGCGGAGACGACCATCACGGTCGAGGACGACGGCCAGCCGCTCGGCGTCCTTTCGGCCGGGACCGTCCAGGCATTCGTCTCGACCAGCCGGGAGTGACCGGCGGCGGCCTCGGCCGAGCGTCACCGGCTCGCGCCGGATCGACGACCGGAGGCCGGCAGTGGGAGACGCCCGCTCGGCGCTGCGCTCCGGAGCAGAGCGGTTGACGTCGGTATTGACGCCGGCCCTGACGTGAACCCGCCGCCGCACACCGCCCAGCCAGGTGAGCCGGCCGGTGCCGGCAGGCCACACAATATGGGACCATATCGCTCGACAGTGTTCCCATATCGCACGGGAGCACCATGCGGCACCCAACACAGGAAGGCTGCTATTCAGCCATGAGAGCATCCCCGGTGTGCCGTACGGATATCGACGAACACAAACCGGGAGAACTCGGCCGGATCCCGGATCGGTGCCGGCTTTCGGCCGGCACCACCCCGTCCACCCTGCCAGTCACGCCAGGTGAGCGCATCCGACGATTCCAGCCATCGGGACCGTCCCGGTCCGTCCGATGACAGGATTCCGGCCAGACTGGATTACGACACCGTCCAGCACCGCATAACCGGAACGGCAGACCAACATGGCAGACAGAGCATGAACATCGAAACTCCCGGCTGGTTCCGGACCGCACTCGAGCGGCGGCCCGAACAGTATGCGACGGAGGTCGAGGGATGCCGGATCAGTTACCGATGCTGGGGGGAGCCGGACCGGCCGGGAATCGTCCTCGTGCACGGAGGCTCCGCGCATGCCGGCTGGTGGGACCACATAGCGCCGTTGATTGACAGCGAATACCGAGTTGTCGCCATCGACATGTCCGGCCATGGCGACAGTGGGCGCCGTGACGATTACAGTCTCCAGAACTGGGCCGCCGAGATAGTCGGCGTCGCCGAACACGCTCAGCTGGCCGGCAGCCCGATCGTGATCGGCCACAGCATGGGCGGCTGGGCATCGATCATGGCCGCCGCCAGCTACCCGGAGCGGATCAGCGGGATCGTCATCCTCGACGCCCCCGTCGCCGACGTCACCCCCGAGGAAAGGGCCGCCCGCGAGCGCACGGCGTTCGGGCCGCTGCGGGTCTACCCGACCGTGACCGAGGCGCTGGCCCGCTTCCGGACCGTGCCCGATCAGCCCAACATGCTGCCCTACGTCGTCAACCATGTGGCACGGTCGTCCATGGGCGCCGTCGAGGGGGGCTGGACCTGGAAGTTCGATCCAGGGATCTTCCGCGGCCGCCGGCCGTCCCCGCAGATCCTCAAGGAGGTGCGCTGCCGGGTCGCGCTGTTCCGGGCCGAACACGGTCTGATAACCCCGGACATCGGTACCGAGATGTACGAACTGCTCGGCCGGGTCGCGCCGGTCATCGAGATCCCGCTCGCCGGGCACCATCTCATGCTCGACCAGCCGCTGCTGCTGGTCACCGGCATCCGGACGTTGCTCGCGGACTGGCAGCACTCCGTCCCGCAGACCCGCCCGAAGGTCGGGACGAACATCGCGTAGCTGCCTGGCAGGAGCCGCTGGAACGCCCCCGGCTCCGGGCCGTCACCCGGTATAGCCGGATGACTCCGCTTTCCCGAGACGATGGGTGGGGATCAGCCCCGTCCCCGGCTCCCCGCCCCGCTTCCGCCGTGCGTTCACCGGTTCGGCGTTCACCGGCTCGGCATCCACCGGCTCGGCATCCACCGGCTCGGCATCCACCGGCTCGGCGCTCACCGGCCCGGCGCCGACAGGTTCGGCGCCCACCGGCGCGGCGCCCGACACGGGTGCCGTCGGCTGACCGGTTCCGGCGGCGAAGGACGCGACCGCGGCGATCACCAGTGTCGCGATCGAGAACACGAACACGGCGACGAGGCCGTCCGCGAACGGCCCGGAAATCAGGTTCGGGAAAAAGGCGTGCCCGGTCACGTGGGCACCACCGTCCGGCAGCGCCGCCAGTGTCTGCGGTGTGAGCAGCTGCTCCATCGGGTTGTAGCCGAGAAATGCCGAGAACAGGACGCCGATCGGCGGGAGGCCGGCCACCGTGCGCGCGGTCGCGTCCGGTACGCCCTGCGCCAGCAGGCCATTGAGCATCGTCGACGGCAGGGTCCGGGAGAGACCGATGACGATGAGTGTGAACACCAGGCCGATGGACAGCACGATGGCGGAGTTCTGGAAGGTCGCCGTCATACCGGCGCCGACCCCCCGCTTGTTCGCCGGCAGCCCGTTCATGACATCGGCCCGGTTCGGCGAGGAGAACAGGCCGGTACCGATGCCGTTGACGAACAGAATCAGCGCGAACGACGGATAGGAGAAGTTCACCGGTATGATCATGAAAAGCACGAAGCTGGCAATGACGGTGACAAGACCGCCGACCGTGAACATACGGGCGCCGAACCGGTCGGAGAGCGTTCCCGCCACCGGCGCGGCCACCAGGAAGCCGATCGTCAACGGGATCATGTAGATACCCGCCCACAGCGGCGTCTCGGCAAAGCTGTAGCCGTGCTGTGGCAGCCAGATCCCCTGCAGCCAGATGATGAGCACGAACTGCAGCCCCCCGCGCCCGAGCGACGCCAGCAGGGAAGCGATGTTGCCGGCGGTGAACGAACGGATGCGGAACAGCCGCACATCGAACAGGGGCTCGGCGACCCTCGACTCGATGACCGCGAACACGACCAGGACCGCCAGCCCGCCGGTCATCGCACCGAGCACCCAGGGGCTGGTCCAGCCCATGGTGTGCCCGCCGTAGGGCTGGATGCCGTAGGTGATCCCGATCAGCAGCGTGATCAGCCCGCCGGCGAACGTCGCGTTTCCCCACCAGTCCATCGCGGTGCGTTGCCGCACCCCGTTGTCCCGGAGCTTGGCGTAGGCCCAGAAGGTCCCGAACACGCCGAACGGCACCGATACCAGAAAGACGTAGTGCCAGTTGATGGGGGCGAGCACGCCGCCGAGCAGGAGCCCGATGAACGTACCGGCGATGCCGGCCACCACGTTGATGCCCAGCGCCAGCCCCCGCTGCTGGACCGGGAAGGCGTCGGTGAGGATCGCGGTGGAGTTGGCGAAGATGAACGCCCCGCCCACGCCCTGCACGATCCGCCAGCCGATGAGCCACAGGGCCGCCGCGCTGCCATCCATCCAGGTGAGGGCCAGCAGGACGGAAGAGACGGCGAAAATCGCGAAACCCATGTTGTACATGCGGACGCGCCCGTACATGTCCCCGAGGCGCCCGAAGGTCACCACCAGGACGGCTGTGACGATCAGGAAGCCCAGCATCATCCACAGCAGATAGCTGGTGTTGCCCGGCTGCAACGGGTTGATGTTGATACCACGGAAGATGTCCGGCAGGGCGATCAGGACGATCGAGGAGTTGATCGTGGCCATGAGGATGCCCAACGTGGTGTTGGACAGCGCGATCCACTTGTAGTGCCGGCCCGGCGCGGTGGGCTCGTCGACCACGGCGGACGGTCGTGCCGTGTCGCGGTCGTCCGCCGTGGTCGGCTCTGCATGATCCGTATCCCGCACCTGGCGCCCCTCCTCGAACGTCGGCGATGCCTCGCATCGAAAACTTGCTTAGTAAGACTAAACAAGTTCCGCCCATCAAGGAAGACAGAAAATTCCGATCATGGCATGAAGATCTCAGTTATGACAACAAGTTCACGTCACATACACAACGAGAGCTCTTCTGGGATCGTCCGATGATCAGCTACAGCAGGCGCCGCCGCAGCAGGCGCCACCGCCGGACGGAACAGGCAGCGGCGGGGCCGACGCCGACCCCGCGCGGCTGACAGCGACGGCGGTGAACAGCCGAGTGGTGTCGATATGGCCGTGCGGACATGGATTGTCGGCGGCGGCCGGTTCGGTGATGCCGCGTCGCACCTCGAAACTGGTCTCGCACGTACGGCAACGGTACTGGTACGCAGGCACGGGCTGATTTTACGCCGACCGCTCCACCGCGATGACAAATCACCGTCGCCGCGATCACGGCCCGCCCACACGCCCGCCGGTCCGGGCCGCTGGCAGCGCGACAGTGGTCCTCGCGGGACCTCGCGGGACCTCGCGCTGCCGCGGGCCCGGGTTCCCGGCCGTCCAGGCGGCCCGGCCGGGTGGCGGATTCTCGTCCGGAGCCATCTTAGGACGGGCCGGTTGCCGCCGGTCAGCAGAACCGGACCGGCTGGCCGGTCGCCTCCAGAACCGACAGCCAGAGGTCACCGGCCGGATCGACCTGGCTGCGGTGGCTGATGGCCATCGTGATCGGGACGTGCACGAACCGGCGGCGCCACCGCCCGACGATCACTTCGGTGCGGCCGGACATCGCCGCGTGCACCGCGGCATGCGAGAGCCGGATGCAGTACACACTGTCATAGGGGTTGGCCGGCACGCCGCGGATCACATAGCTCGGGTCGATGTACTTGAGGTTGACCTCCGTCTTCGCGGCGCTGAAGTGGTCCGTGATCCGCCGGGTGAGGAACTTGCCCACGTCCCGCAGCTTCACGTTGCCCGAGGCGTCGCTGCCCTGGGGCGTGTGGGGCTCCTCCTGGGCGAGGAGGTCCTGGCCGGCGCCTTCCGCGACGACGACGACCGCGTGCCCCCGCTCCTCGACGCGCCTGTGCAGGAAACGCAGGAGACCGCCCTCGCCCTCGAACCTGAAGGGCACCTCGGGGACGAGCACGACGTCCGCGTCGCTGTTCGCCAGGGACGCGTAACATGCCAGAAAACCCGAGTGCCGGCCCATGAGTTTGACGACCCCGATACCGTTGGGCGACGACGTCGCCTCGACGTGCGCCGCCCGGATCGATTCCGACGCCTTCGAGAAGGCGGTCTGAAAACCGAAACTCTGGTCGATGTACGGCACGTCGTTGTCAATCGTCTTCGGCACGCCGACAACGGCAATCTTGTCCCCGCGCTCGCGGGCGACCCGGCCGATCTCGAGCGCGCCACGCAGCGAGCCGTCGCCGCCGACCACGAACAGGATGGTGATGCTCATCCGCTCCAGGCAGTCGACGATCTCCTCCGGGTCCTGCTGGCCCCGGGACGTGCCGAGGATCGTTCCGCCGTTCTCGTTGATGGTGCTGACAAGCTCCGGGGTCAGGTCCAGCACGCTGTGGGCGTACCGGGCGATGAACCCCTGGTAGCCGTTGCGGAAACCGAAGATCCGGGTGACGCCGTAGTGGGAGGTCAGTTCCAGGACCAGGCCTCGGATGACGTCGTTGAGGCCGGGACAGAGCCCCCCGCAGGTCACGATTCCGACCCGAGTCTTCGACGGGTCAAAAAAGATCTTCCGTCGCGCCCCGGCCGGCTCGAAGCCGGGCAGGTCGTCCAGTGACACGTTGCGCCGGGAAACCATCGACAGCGTGTCGTCGAGCAGTACGCGGTCGTCCTCGTCGACGTAGTGCTGGGTCGTCCGCTTGTTGTCGATCAGCGGCGCCAGCGGCGACTCGATCCGGCAGGGCCCCAGCACCCTGACCGAAGCATCCGGGACATCGTCCATCAGTAACACGCCCTCGGCGACCCCGGGAGCGGGCCCCCGGGTGGCGGCTGGTCTGCCGGCAGCCGGCCGGCCGGCAGACCAGCCGCCGCACCAGCCGAATTTCCGACACAAAGCAGATATTCTCGAGTGAGACGCACCACGACCGTCAGATCTCCTTTCTCGCCCACTCGCGTCAAAGCGTACCGGCCGAGCTCCCGATGCCGATACGGGAGACCACAAACCACGTAACAACGGACGGCGGATGAAACCCGTCCTTTACCGGGTGGATACACGTGGGAACGGTACCCGGGCCGGCTGCCGGCGGCCGCTGGCGGCTGGGCGGCGGCCTGGCAGCAGGTCGCGGTCAGCGCCGGCCCACAGCCGGGCCGTCCCGGCAACGGTGCCCGCACGAGCCAGGAGTGAGATGACTAACGACGCGCGAAACAGGAAGTGACAAAAAAGACGGAGGGCGTGTAAGTGGACGACCTGGGCCGGCCGGGGCCCCGGGGCCGCCGCCAGCGCGGAGCACGCCCGCCCGTACCCGCCTACACCAGTCCGGCGGTCCGGTCGTGCGGGGTTCCGGCACGTTCGACCGGCCGGGCCGTCAGCACGGGCAGCCGTTCGGCGATGAGCAGGGCGAGGTCGTCGTGCAGGTTGCCGCCGACATGGCCGTGCACGTGGGAGACGAGCCGGTCCAGCGCGGCGTCGAGGGTGACGGCCGCAAGCGCGGCAAGGTGGTCGTCCAGGCGGAAGAAGGCCCGGTCGCTGTTGCGCGCCTCGATCAGGCCGTCGGTGAACAGCAGCAGCCGGTCACCAGAATCCCACCTGCTGGTGGTCACCGTGAAGTGCTCGGCGATACCGAGCGGAGGGCTGGGCTCGATGATCTGTACCGGGCGGGCGGAGCCCCCGGACAGGAGCACGGGCGGCGGGTGCCCCGCCGAGATCATTCGCAGCATCCCGTCCGGATGGACGTCGACGATCAGGACGGTGACGAAGTCCTCGGGCCCCGCCTCCCGGCAGACCGCCCGGGCGCAGGCCTCGGCGACCCGTTCGATCTCCGGGTAGACGACGGCGGCCTCCCGGAACGCGCCGAGGACGACCGTGGTCAGCCGGACCGCCGGCAGCCCCTTGCCCTTCACGTCCCCGATGATCATCCGGGTGCCGGTGGGCGTCGTCACCACCTCGTACAGGTCGCCGCCGACAAGGGTCTCGGCCGCCGCGGAGAGGTAGCGGGCGGCGAACGCGATCCCGTCAACCGCCCCTGGGACGGCCGGCAGCAGCGCCCGCTGGGCCACGTCGGCCACGGCGCGGACGCGTCCCAGTTCCTTCTCCCTGCGCAGCCGCGTCACCGCGACGTAGCCGGCGACACCGGCCTGGATGGCGACCAGGACACAGGATGTGACGTGCTGCCCGCTACCGAAGTCCTCCCAGACTCCTGACACCACGCCCGCGGCCACCGCGGCAAGCCCCACGATCACGGTGACGACCGGCGCCCCGGTGGCCGAGGCGAGCAGCGGCACCAGCCCGTAGAAGCCGGTGAGGTTGATCCGCGGGACGACGATGTCGGCGACGACCAGCACGACCAGCAGGCCCAACGGGCCCAACGGGCCGCTGTCGGTCGCCGTGACCGCGTTTCCGTCTGTCCGCACTGTCCGCATTGTCCCCATCATGACCACAACCAACGAACAAGGAAACGCCGATCACCACGATACGGCCACGGGCCAGCCGCGCCACGCGGCAGGGACGCGGGCCGGGCCGCACCCCGCCGCCCACCGCCGGGCGAGCGGCGACACCACCATGATCCAGCCATGCACAGGAGATCATCGACGCTTGCGCTACAGGTTGCAGTCGCCAACAAGACATGCCCAACACAACACTGCTGGGCCGCAGTAGACACGGGAACATCAACTGTGCACCATCGGTGGCAATGCAGACGAATGATGTGAACCCGACAGGTGGCCGATACCGGCCCGCCACCGACAACGGAGCCGGGCCTGCGCCGGCCGCCGCCCCGCGGATCGTCGCGGCTTCCCGATCCGCATAGGGCCGACGGCCGGGCGGCCAGCGAGGCGGGCACACCCACGTCTGCCACCGGAGAGGACCTCAAAGAAAGATCGGCAACAGTCGACCGGAGAGCACGCGACCATGGTTTCCCTCGGGTGCTCTCCGGCCTGGGCAGACCGTCAGCGGGGGGAACACGGTGTGGAGGCAGACACTGCTTCAGCTACGAGCAAAGATCTTTGCGTCGGCGCGGAAGCGCTCGAGCTCCTCCGCGCTTATGGTGGGCCGTGACGAGCGGGCCGCGGCGAGCAGGTCCTCGGTGCTCACCGGCAGCCGCTCCCCTTCGTCGACCGCGCGGAGGAAGGCCGCCGCCACCGCCCGCTGGACCATGGACGCGAGATCGGCCGGTGTGAACAGCTCCGTCGCCGCGACCACCGGTTCGATGTCGACCTGCTTGTTGTCGATCCGTTCGAGGAAGCGGTCGAGCAGCAGGCGGCGTCCGGGCGCGTCCGGCGGCCCGACCGGGAGGATGAGGTCGAAGCGGCCCGGGCGGACGAACGCCGGGTCGAGCGCCGCGATCGAGTTCGTCGCGCAGATCAGCAGCCGCCCCGGGGTGTTGCGGAACTGGGGGATCGCCTTCAGCAGCTCGTTGACCACGGACTGGCTCTCCGGCCCCACCGCGTCCCGGGACTGGGCGATCTCGTCGACCTCGTCGATGAAGACCACCACCCGTTCGACCTGCATGAGCTCGGTGATGGCCGTGCGCAGCTCCGCGGCGAGGTTGCCGTCGCCCGCCGCGACCAGCCGGGACGGCAGCAGCTCCACGAACGGCCACTCCAGACGTGCCGCCACCGCCCGGGCGAACGATGTCTTACCGGTGCCCGGTGGCCCGAACAGGAGCATGGCCGTCGGGGTGACGACCCCGTACGTCTCGGCCAGTTCGTTTTCCTTGATGGGCAGCAGCAGGCGTTGTTCCACCAGCCTCTTGCCGTCGGCCATACCGGCCAGCCCATGCCACTCGGCCGCGGTCAGCAGGGTGCCGCCCCAGCGTTCCACGGTCGTGACGTCCGCCGGACGCAGCGGTTCGTACTTCTCGTAGAGCGTGAGTCCGGTCTTGGCGAATCCCCGGTTACGGAAGGCCAGCTCACCGAACTGCCCCGGCGCGAGCAGTGTCGTGATGCGGCGGTGCCCGGCGTGCAGCAGCTGGTTCTCCAGCGCCTGGAGGAGGGCGGATCCGATCCCCCGGTAGCGCCAGGCCGGCGAAATCGCCAGCGCGACCACCTGGGCGTGCCCGCGCTCGTATTTCGCGACCGCGACGCCCACGAACTGGTCAGGTGTGACGGCAACGACCGCGGGGGTGCCCTCCCGCAGCGCGAGAATCGTGTCGGTCAGGTCAAAGGACGGTCCTTCCGCGTCGGCTCTGACCTCCTCAAGCAAATGGACCGTCGCAGTGTGATCGTTGGTGTCGTAGGACCGCACGTGCCAGTTCGTCACAGCCGGCTCCCTTCACTCGTGTCACTCGTGCGCAAGTAGGTTGGATTACCTGTCGCGTCGTTCACACTCGGGCGGCACTCGCGGCGGCGGCAAGAATCCCGCAACGCAGGATGAGGAGCGCCCGCGGGCAGGAGTGTCATTTCGTGACATCCTGCCCGCGGGCGCTCCGAAGGAGTCGGATCACCACCCCGCCATGTTCTCCTCCGGGGTCACGGGCGGAGCGGGAAAACAGTGGTATCCGATCTGGTGAGTTGGTCGGCTGTACCGGCCGGCGCGGGTCATCCATCCGCGGAGGGGAGCGCCAGATGACCCGCGCCGGGGTCTCACCCAGGGGCCACGGCCATTGTCGGCGGTCACCTGGGGAGCTTTTTTCACCACATGGTCACCGGCCGCGCGAGCCGGCCCCGAACCGGCCGGGCGCAACCGGCGGGCGGTGGGCGCCCGCCCTTCTCCACCGGGTCGCGGCCGAGGTGGCCGGCGTGCGGCACGGAGATCCACGTGGCGTTATGTCGTTACGATTCCCGGTCGGATTCGCGCCGGCCCGGAAGGGGCGGCCGCAACCAGCCCGGACGAGCAGTGAATATTTCGTCGCGGTAACAGTTCCCGCATTTCCGGTAAACCCGCCGGCGTTCCCGCCACGGGGTGGGCGTCCCGGTACGCCGGGACCGCGGCGGACCGTTCCCCGCGGGCCGCGGCCCGCGCCTCGAGGACGGTCGACGATCATTGTCGCCGCCCCTGCGAGTCGGATCATCAGACCGCGCCCCGCCGAGGCCGTGGGATCGCGCACTCCCCCGCCGACGGGGCGGCGGACAGCAGCTCCCGGCCGGCCCGAGCCAGCTCGTCCGACAGTTCGGTCAGGCCCAGCCGCCGGCCGACGGCGGCGCGCACAGCCCTCAGATGCGTGAGCAGGGCACGGGCCTGGTCGATCTCCTCGTCCGGCGCGCCGTCGGCGATCAACCGGGCGAGCGACGTCATGACATCGCTTTCCGAGGTCACAGCCTCGGCATATTCACGTGCGGCTATCCATAGCCGGGCCGCGGTGTGCTGCCAGTCGGCCATCGCCGCGGCCATCGCGGCGGCCATCGGCACCGGGGCTGCGATGCGCTGCAACGTCGGCGTGCTCACCGTGGTACCCGTGGCGCCGGCGGGTTGACCAGCTGGCGGCGCAGCGCACGGCGCTCGTCCTCGTCCAGGCCGCCCCACACCCCCGCGTCCTGCCCGGTGCCAAGCGCCCAGTTGAGGCATTCCCGGATCACCAGACAGCGGCGGCAGACGGCCTTGGCCTCCTCCAGCTGCCGCAGGGCCGGCCCGGTGGTACCGACGGGGAAGAACAGCTCCGGGTCCTCGTCCCGGCAGGCGCTGCGCTGGCGCCAGACTTCCAAATCCTCCGCGGACTGCGGCTCCTGCGCTTGGACCCGGCTCCACATGTATGCGGAGTTCACGTCCTCGAACTGGCCGCGCAACTCGCCGTCGGCGTCCAGCACAAGAACTCTGCTACCCATACGACACCGTCCTGTGGTCGCGTCGAGATGAAGACTAAATCGAGCAGAAGCGTATGGCCGGCCCATGTTGCTGTCTACTCACAATGTTTCCGAACGCGAGATCCGGGAATAGTACCCACGGAGGCCCGCGGAACCCGGAAATAAGGCCTGGAGGACAACAGCCGGCGCTCCTGATTCGTTCGGGATGGTGGAATTCAGGGCCCGGTGGTACAGCTACCGGCCAGTTCACGGATCCGCACGATCACCGTCCGGATACTCCGCGTGTGCCCGAGTCCCACCGTGGCGGGGTTCCGGCCGGGGCCGCATACGGGGCCGACGAATACCCGCGGGGGCGGAATCCGGGAAAAATCAAGGTGCTCCCCCGCGGGCCAACCAGGAACAACGACTCACCACAGATGACCGCGGGTCCTTAGACTCCGGTGGGGGGGTTGGCTACGTTCCGAGTACATGCCTTGACATGACGGCCAAATGGGAGAAGGTCAGATGCCTCCTCGAAGGGTTACCATCGGTCCGTTGCAGCATGCACGCCAGATCCGCGGCCTGTCTCTGGCGCGGGCAGCGGAAGAGATCAAGAGTCTCGCCGAGGACATCGGTAGACCGTGGGATGCGTTGACCGCACAGCGCCTCTCGGAGTACGAGGGCGGCAAGCGCCCAAGCTGGGAACACTGTGATCTCCTTGCTCGCTATTACTGCACGAATGTCGTTGCCCTAGGCTGGGCGTGCGACTACACCGGGCCCGAAAGCGGGGCCCTGGCACTCCTGGCCAATTCAGTTGACGATGGGGAGGCTCGATGGGCAGACGCCGATCTCGACCTTCTGTGGAGACCTGACGGATTGAACGTCGGGTTCGAGGAGGTGACCGCCAACATGGAAAGGCGGAAGTTTCTGAGTGTGTCCGGCGTGGCACTGACATCGGTCGCGCACCACTGGCTCATGACCGATTCAGCCGGGCTCGCCGCGACACTCGAGGGAAAGCGTGTGAGCGACTCGCTCGTCGCCGGCTTCGAGCGGCGGGTCGAAACGCTTCGCCGAATGGATGACGTTCTCGGAGGAGATGACATATACGAGCTGTCCATGGCGGAGCTGCGGGTCGCCGTGCGCGTCCTGCGGACCGCGCTGTACGGCCACGCCCACGAGGCGCGGCTGTACGCCGTCGCCGCGGAGCTCGCCCGGCTGGCGGGCTGGGCCGCGTTCGACAGCGGCTACCACGGGGGCGCCCAGCGCCTGTGGATGGTGGCGCTACGGGCCGCTGGGGAGGCCGGGCAGCCGGCGCTGGGGGCCAACATCCTGCGCTGCATGGCCGAGCAGGCGTCCTGGTACGGCGACCCGAACGACGCCATCACCATGCTCCGCTCGGCCCAGGCCGGCGCCCGCACCGCGATGACCGCCACCGAGAAAGCAGCCATCTCCGGCGCGCTCGCTCTCGCGTACGGCCGGGCGGGTGAAAGCGCCTCGGCCGCAAGAACTGCCGAGGACGCGGTTCATCTCATCAATCAGTCTCAGCCGGCAGAGGATCCGCCGCATATTTACTGGTGCGTGCCGCCCTGTATTTCACTGTTCGCCGGTGAGGCGTTGTTGTCCAGTGGCGACGGGGCCGCCGCGATTCCCTACCTGGATGCCGCAGCCGAGGGCCTGGCCGGTGATTTCCCGCGCGCCCGGGTGGAAGCCATGACCAGGTTGGGTGTCGCGCACGTGCGGGCCGGAGATGCCGAAGCAGCGGTTCAGCTCGGGCACCAGGCCGTCGAACAGGCGGCCCTTCTCGACTCCGGTATGGCCGGCAGAGATGTGGCGACGCTGTGCCGTGAGATCGAACTTACCGGATACCCCGGAGCCGCCGATCTCACGGATCACGCCCGCGTCGCGCTGACCGCTGTCGGCTCAGCCTGACCGGCCCGCGGGCAGCTCCACAGGCCACACAGCCATGATCCTTCCAGGTCGGAGGCTCCGGTTCGGACCGGCTCCGCCGGCCGGACGGAGCCGGCGGACCCGGACCGCCTGATTACTGAAGGCGACATCATATTCGGTTTCCGTGACAGGAACCGGCTCTACGTTCCGGCGCCGGACAGGGCACCGAGGGCCTCGGAGGCAGTCGGGACGACACCACCGTCCCGGCTGCCTCTTTCCCTTTTGCCCTGAAAGACCGATTCGGCACAATTAAATGATCTTCAAGGTCATTGTCAACACTGTGATACTCGTCACATCAATAGATCAACCTAGCCCAACCCAGGCCAAATTTTCAAGATCCAATCTTTCGGAGAACACACGAGGATCACATATACGATCTTCATCGGCGACTCCTGTGGGCGACGAATCCAATCCTTACAGTAATGACGATTACGGAGAGTTAAATATACCCGAAGTGTCCCGCCAAATGCCCACCCGCGGGGCACATCTGGACCACGCCACGAACAGGGCAGCCGGTAAGACAGCGGCAGAAGAATCCGGATCTTCAGGGCCTTTCTGCCCGGCCACCGGGCCGGGAAACTGATAGCCAGGTCACGCCCGGGCGGACCGCCCGGGTTTGTCCACCCGGCCGGACGACCGGCGTGCGGTGGGTATGCGGTGGGTATTCCGCCCACGCCGGTATTCACGCGCTCCCCGCCACCGGCCCAGCCAGGCAGCCGGCCCCGTGGGCCCATCACGGAAGAAACATGATCGATTCAGCCCCGCCCTCGGACCGGGCCCAGTGGGTACTGATCGCCCGAATACCGGCTCGCGCCGGCGGAGATCAGCCAAACGGAAGATCTATCAAACAAGATCGATTTTTCCGGCGTCAGCAAGCCGTCAGAGACGGGTCACACCGGGCAGCCGCCCCAGGACAGGCAGGGCCACGAAGCCCTCGGCGTAGGCGGCCCCGATCCGAGCGCCCCACAGCCGGCCGAGGTTCTCGGCCATGGGAGCGAACTCCTCGCTGATCGGCTGGGTGCCACCGTGCGCACGCAGTGCCCGGAGCTTGACGTCGAAGGTGGCCGTGACATCGACGATCGTGGTGGCCCGCACCGGGCCGTCCATGGTCAGGGAGTTGTAGCTGTCGCAGGTGTAGAGCCGGCGCGGGCAGCCGGTGGCGAGCACCGCCCGCGGCAGGGCCTCGAGCACGGCCGCCGCGACCCGCCGGTGGCGCGGGTGGACGTCGGCCGGCGGATGGGTCACCACTATCTCGGGAGAGAGCTCGACCAACAGCTCCTGGAGCTCGACGGCGAGCCGTTCGGGGTCGAGGACGCGCAGGCACGCGCCGAGAATGCGCGCTCCCGCGGCGGCCTCGGCCATCCGGTCGGCGGTGTTGCGCGGGACGGCGACGGTGACCTCGGCCGCCCGGGCGTGCAGGGCAAGGGTGCCGCCGGCCCACAGCTCCGCGTCGTCGGGATGGGCCATCACCGCGAGCACGCTGCCCGGACGGGCCGTCCCGGCCGTCCCGGCCGGCGTGGCCGTCCCAGCCGCCGGATCGTGGTCATTCATGCCGCTGTCCGTTCACGTCCACCCACGCCCTAACCCATCCCGAAATAGCTTCCATTGATCAGGTCGGGATCGGCGGCGAGAGCCGCCGCGGTGTCGCTGAAGGCTATCCGGCCCCGGTCGAGGATGTACCCGCGGTCCGCCGCGGCGAGGGCGAGCGACACATGCTGCTCGATCAGCAGAATGCCGGTGCCGTGCTCGTCCGCCAGCCGGCGCAGGACGGCCAGCAGGCTGAGCGCGAGATCGGTCGCCAGGCCGGCGGAGAACTCGTCGACCAGCAGCAGCCGCGGCCGGCGGGCGACGGCGCTGGCCAGCGCGAGCTGCTGCCGTTCGCCCCCGGAGAGCTCGCCGCTGCCACGGTCGAGCAGGGGGCGCAGGGTGGGGAAGCTCTCCAGCGTCTTCTCGATCTGGTCACCGGGCCGGCGGCCGACAGCCAGCCGCAGGATCTGGCGGACCGTCAGGCCGCGCAGCGGCGTGCCGCCCTGCGGCACCACCGCCAGGCCGCGGCGGGCGAGCCTGGCCGGGTGCGCCCGCCGCACCGGCTGCCCGAGCACGGTTATCCGGCCGCCCAACGGCGCGATCGTCCCGGTCACCGTGCGGACCAGGGTCGTCTTGCCACCGCCGTTGGGCCCCAGCAGGGCGACGACCTCGCCGGCCCGGACCTCAAGCGAAAGGTCGTGCAGCACGGGAACACCCGCGTACCCGCTGACGACCTTCTCGACGAGAAGTGCCCGCTCCGGCCGGGCCTGCGTGGGCAGCCGTACCGTGCTGGCCGGCGGAGCGCCGAGGTAGATCTCACGGACCTCGGCGCGCTCGCGGATCTCCGCCGGCGGGCCGTGCGCGACCATCCGGCCGCCGCTGAGCACCACGACGTCGTCGCAGGCCTCGAAGACCAGTTTGATGTCATGGTCGACGAGCAGGATCGCGCAGCCACGTTCGGCCAGCCGTCGTATCCGGCCGGTGAGGACGGATCGGGCGGCCGAGTCCAGGCCGGCCGCCGGCTCGTCCACCAGCAGCACCTGGCCACCCGCGGCCAGCGCCCGGCCGAGGCCGACGGCGAGCCGTTCGTCGTGGTTGAGCATGGCCGGCAGTTGCTCCGCGACCGCGCCCAGCTCCAGCGTCCAGGCGGGTTCCGGCCCGGCGACCGCCAGGTTCTCGGCGACGGAGAGATCCTCGAACAGTTCCAGGGACTGGAAGGTGCGGGCCAGGCCCCGGCGGAACCGTTCGTGCGGTGGCAGTGTGTTCAGCACCGTCCCGTCCAGGATGATCCGGCCGGCGCTGGACGGGGTGAATCCCGTGATCGCGTCTATCAGGGTGGTCTTCCCGGCGCCGTTCGGCCCGATGAGGCCGGTCACCCGACCAGCACGCAGCGCGAACGACACGTCGTGGACGACCTCGACCTTCCCGTAGCGGACGCACAGCCCGTCGACGTCCAGACGTATGGTCACCGGGCCACCTCGGCATGTCGGGCCAGCCGCCGGGCCGGCTTCGATTGTCGTGGATCGTAGGCAAGCCCTTCCGGACGCACCACCACCAGGACGACCAGGGCGACACCGCACAGCAACGACTGGTAGCGCGCGAGATGGCCGAAGTTGTCCAGCACCGTGAACACCACACCGCCGGGGGCCAGCAGGCCGCCCAGCATCGCCCCGCGCACGCTCATCACCCCGCCGACCGACGCGATCGCCAGGAAGAACAGGGACGCGAACACCCCGAAGGAGTCGAACGACAGCCTGCCCTGGCCGTAACCGATGAGGCATCCGCCGAGACCGGCGATCCCGGCGGAGACGGCGGACGCGAGCAGCTTGGTCCGGGCGGCGTCGACGCCCATGGCCGATGCCGCCCGCTCGTTGGAGCGGACCGCGAGCATGCGCAGGCCCGACGTGGACCCGCGCAGCCGGGCCACCCCGAAGCCGCACAGCGCGAACACGCCAAGGCAGAGCAGCCCGTACCCCAGCCGTGGGAAGCCCTTCCCGGCCACCCCGAGGTCGAGGCCGAAGAGCTCCGGCGGCGGGACGACCGAGCCGGCAAGCCCACCGGTAATCAACGGGTTCACAAAAACGATCTCCTGGAAGGCGACCCCGGCGGTGAGCGTGACGATGGCCAGATCGACCCCTCGGATCCGCCGCGACAACGCCCCGAGCACCAGGCCCGCGACGGTGGCCGCCGCGGTGGCGAGCAGCGGCGCGAGCGGGAACGGCACGCCCAGACCGCCCTGCAGCCGGGCCAGCAGGAACCCGGCCACCCCGGCCAGCGACATCTGCGCGAGGGAGAGCTGGCCGGCGAACCCGGTCAGCACGACGAAGGACAGGCACACCACGGCGGCAGCCAGGCTGCGTTCCAGGCCCAGCCGGTAGGGGCCGCTGAGAACGAGCAGCGTGAGCGTTCCGGCCGGCACGAGGACGGCGAGATCGCGCAACGGACGTCCGGTCGGCTCCGCGCGCGGCAGCCGCGCGACCGCTGCCACGGCCCTGGCCCGCCCGGGTATGAGCTGGCCGCGGGTGACCGCGACGACGATGAGGACGAGCAACGGGAACAGCGTCCGCAGACCGGGCTGGTTGAGCCATGGGACGTCGTGCTGCAGAGGCAGGAGAACCGACTGGAGCATGCCGAGCAGCAGCGCGCCGACAATGGTGGCGCCGAACGACGACAGCCCACCGAGCAGCGCCGCCGCGAGCGCGGGAACAATGAAAAGAGTGTAGGTGGACGGGCTCAACACGCTGATCGGGGCGACGAGTATCCCGGCGAGCGCGCCGAGTACGGACGCCACGACCCAGCTCACCGCGGCGACCGCCTCCGGGCGGTAACCGAACTGTTCCACCGCCTCGTCGGATTCGGCGACCGCCTTGGTGGCGAGCCCGAACAGCGTCCAGCGGGACACCGCCCACATGATCATGCCAATGCCCGTGACCAGTACCGCGAGCAGCGGACGGTCGACCGGAAGGGCCACTCCGAACGCGGAGAAAGATTTCTGCGGAAGTACGGAATCGATGAACCTGTTGTCCGACCCGAACTGCAGTACCGCCAGCGCCTGGAGGGCGATCATGAGGCCGACCGAGGCGACCAGGGACAGGGCTGGCGGGGCGTGCCGGAGCGGCCTGAATATGAGAAAGTACACAAGCAGGCCGAGGAGCGCGGCCATGGCCAGCGACACGGCCAACGCCAGCGCGAAGGTGGGGCGGTCGGTCAGATGAATACGGGGCGGAAGACCCACGACGGGCAGGACGATGTCCCCCACGTCCCGCAGTTCCGCATACTGGTAGGTGGCGTACATTGCGAACGCGGCGTGCGCGACATTGACCACCCCCGAGGCGCGGTGTATCAGCACCAGCCCAAGCCCCAGCGCCGCATACACCGCGCCCGCGCCCAGACCCAGGATCAGTGCCGCGACATACGTGGACACAGCGCTCTCCAATCGACAGGGCAGCCCGTTGCGGACCAACACGGTGCCTTGTGGGCTAAGGCAGTGTAACTTCTGGCAATATGACGCTGTCCCGCCGTGTCGTCGCAGCAGCCGCAGTCACGTTGGCCGTCCTCGCCGGGTGCACCAGCCAGCGCGGCAGCGGCTCCAACAGCCCAGGTCAGGCCGCAAACCACCTGAACGGGCCACCTGTCAAGATCGGCTTCGTCTCCATGGAGAACACCCCGCTCGGGTCGTTTCCCGAGACACGAATAGCTGCCGAGAGGGCCGTCGCCTACGCCAACGCCGTGCTTGGCGGGGTTCACGGCCGGCCGCTCGAACTCGTCCCCTGTGCAACAAATGGCTCACCGGAGTCGTCCCAGGACTGTGCCAACCGGCTCATAGCCGCGGGCCCCGTGGCCGTGGTCGGCGGGGTGGATCTGAGCACCGAGGCGGCCATGTCGCTCTACCAGCAGGCCGGCATTCCCTATGTCAGCGGATCACCCCAGCTGAGCGGGGAGCTGAGCTCGCCCAACTCCTTCTCGCTGACCGGTGGCACGCTCACGGAACTGCTCGGGATCACCGAGTACCTGACCACCACCAGGCATGTCACAAAGGTTCACGCCCTGTACGCGGACCTGCCCGGGCTGCTGACCGCCGCCATTCAGGGATCCAGGAGCATCCTGCAGAAGAAAGGAGTCTCGGAGATCCAGCTGGTATCGGAGAAAGTGGACACGGCGGACTTCGCCCCGGCGGTCAGCCAGGTCGCGTCCGGGAACCCGGACGCGATCGTCGTTGTTTTCCCGGCCCAGTCGTGTGCCCGTATAGCCCAGGCCGCCGGCAGCCTTCAGGTGAAAGCACCGATATACTTCGTCGGCTCCTGTGCGACGGCCGCGGTGGCACGTGCCGGCGGCCAGGCCACCAGTAACATGAACTTCGCCTCCAGCTATCTTCCGCTCGACTCGACCGGTGATGACAAGGATGCCAAAGCATTCCGTGATAATGTACCGGAAGCATCGCGCTCGCCGTTGTCACAGGCGTCTTTCTCGACCGTTCTCGCGGTACGGTCACTGCTCGCCGAGATCACACAGACGACCTCCGGAGATCTGCGGGACGCGTTCAGGGCGGCCCGGGACCATCCGAACGTGATGGCCCATCCGTTCACCTGTGACGGCACCCTGATAAAGGCGTTCCCGGCGGTCTGCAACACGGCGGTACGCATCCTGCGGTGGTCGGACGGAAGGTTCGTCGACGCCACCGGCACCTGGGTGGACGGCCGCGGGCTCATGTCACTGATCGGATGATCGTCAGGCTCACCGGCCCGCCGGCACCGCCGATCGCTGGCGGCGCCGGCGGGCCGGGCATCCCCGACGCCCGCGCGGCATCCCCGGCGCCCGCGCGGCACCCTCACGCGCACGACGGCCCTGCATCCTGGCATCGAGACGGGCGCCGGGACGGCCAGCCCGCGACCGCCTCGATGCAATCCGTATTGACAACGGTTTCCAGATCGGGGACAGTTCCGCTCGGATGAACCACCCCGAGCGCCCAGGAGGTTCCGTGTCCCTGACCGTCTCCCCCGACCTGCTCGCCCAGGCCGAACGCGGCCACGTCCCGGACGACGCCTTCCTCGCCTGCGTGCGCGACTCGCTGCCGTACGCCTACGAGCTCGTCGAACGGCTCGCGGGCAGGCTGCCCGGCAGCGATCGCGACTTCGCGGACAACCTCGTCCCACCGCCGGACGACGCGGCGCAGGGGCAGCTGCTGCGGGCGATGGCGAGCACCGCCATCCGGGCCGCGCTGGAGAAGCGCTTCGGCGTGGCCCTCGCCTTCCAGAACTGTCACCGCCTGGCCGCGTTCCGGCCGGAGGCGGTCGGTGGGGAGCAGCACCGACGATTCATCTCCAACGAGAGCCAGGTACTCAACCAGCAGCCGGAGTTCGTCAACTGCTGATCGTCAACCGCTGATCCCGCCGCTGGCCAACGGGCCCGGCGTACCGCCGTGCGCGGGCGCGCCACCGGGCCCGGGCAGCGGGCTCGCCTCGCCCGCGGCGCCCCCGGCCGGCCGGGTCCCCCCTCGGG
>NZ_CAKKTM010000454.1:0-7862 GCF_920888515.1 Protofrankia sp. CiP1_Cm_nod1
GCGGCGGCGGGACGGCGTCCCGACGGCGGGCGCGAGCAGCGCCGACAACGCGAAGACCCCCGATGCGGTGAGCACGATCGCGCCACCGGCCGCCACGGACCACTGCCGGCTGACCGCCAGGCCGATAACGCCGCTGGCGGCCCCGAGGGAGACCGAGAGCACGGTCATGCCCCGCACGGTGTCGCACCACAGCCTGGCCGTCGCCGCCGGCGCCACGATCAGCGCGACCGACAGGATCGTCCCCACCGCCGGCACCGAGGTCACGATCGTCGCCTCGACCAGCAGCAGGAGGACGACATCGAGCCGGCCGGCCGGATAGCCGGCCGCGACGGTCGCGTCCCGGTCGAAGGCCCCGAAGACAAGCTCCTTGGACAGCAGCGCGAGAACCACCAGCACGACGGCCGCGACGATCCCGGAGGTCACCAGGTCGTCGGCCTGCACGGTGAGGATGGATCCGACCAGATAGGCGGTGAGGTCCCTGGTGAACCCCGACTGGGCCGACAACAGCAGCACCCCGAGGGCGAAGCTGCCCGACAGCACGACGCCGGTGACGCTCGTGCTGTCACCGCGGGCGGACAGCGCGGCCACGGCAAGAACCACCAGGAAGCCGAAGACCCCTGACCCGAGGTAGAGATTGATCCCCAGGATCGCCGCGAGCACCACCCCCGGGAAGGTGGCGTGCGTCATGGCCATCGTGAAGAAGCTCAGCCGCCGCAGCACCACGTGCACGCCGACCGCGCCGCACAGCGCGCCGACGAGCACCGCCTCGACCAGGGCACGGCGAGTGTAGGAATCCGACAGCAGGTCCAGGGCGGCCATCTACCGGACGCCTCCGCCCACGTGGGCCTGCCGGGCAGGCCGGTCGGCCGGGAGCCCGTCGACGTCCGCGACCTCGTCCGGCAGCCGCGCGCCCCGCCGCCAGCGGCGCCGGACGAGCGGGCCGACGCCCAGCGCGAGCAGGTAGAACACGACCAGCGCGAGCACGATCGTGGCGCCCGAGGCGAGCCGCACCCCGTGGTTGATCGACGCCTCGTAGCTGGCCGCGAGCCCCAGCCAGCCGCCGAGCACGCCGAAGAGGACCGCGAGCCCGGTCACGACCAGCAGCCGGTCGGAGAGCAGCCGGGCGGCGGCCGCCGGAACGACCAGGAGCGCGATGCTCAGAATCGTCCCGACAGCCTTGACCGCGGCGACGACGACCAGAGCGATCATCAGGTTCAGGACGAGGTCGAGCAGCACCACGCGGTAGCCCATGGCCCGCGCGGTCTGCTGGTCGAACGTCCGCAGCAGCAGTTCCTTGCGCAGCGCGTACAGCACCAGGCCGACCACCACGGCCACCACCGCCGTCTGCGTGATCTGGGTGGAGTCGACGGTGAGCACCCGGCCGAACAGGAACGTCGTCAGGTCGGCGGTGTAGGACCGCTGCCGCGACACGAGCACGACCCCCAGCCCGAAGAACGAGGTCAGCAGGATCGCGAGCGCGGCGTCCTGGCCCACCCGCGCCCTGGCCGCGGCGACGGTGAACAGCACCACCGCCAGGACCGCGAAGACCAGTGCCCCCGGGACGATCCCCGACTGCCCCGACACCAGGTAGCCGATGACGACCCCGGGGAAGACGGCGTGGCTGAGCGCGTCCGCGAGAAAGGCCAGCCGGCGCAGCACCACGAACACCCCGACGCCCCCCGCGAGCGCACCGAGCAGCAGCACCTCGACCAGCGCCCGCCGCATGAACGGCAGCGCGAACGGATCCAGCAGCAACCGGCTCAGCACCGCGGATCCCCTGCCGGGACGCCGCCTGCCGGGACGCCGCCTGCCGGTGCAGCCGCCGCCGGCCCTCTTGCCAGCGGCCCTCCCGCCGGCGGACGGCTCGGGAACGGGTGGCCCGCCCAGGTACGGCTCATGCCGGCTGATACGTAAGCCACCCGGTTTACCCCTATTTGGGGTGATACCGAAGGCATCCGAGGTACTGACCCGTGGACGGGTGGCTCACGGCTGGGCAACGATGACACCTTCGCCCCGCAGCTCGAGCGCGGCGCTGCCGTAGGCCGCCCGCAGCCGCTCGGGGGTGAGCGTCGCCGCGGTCGGGCCGAAACCGAACTGGTGCCGGTTGACCAGGCAGACGTCGTCGCAGGCCAGGTGCGCCAGGGACAGGTCGTGGGTGCTGATGACAACGGTGGTGCCGGCCGCGCGCAGACCGTCGATCGCTGACAGCAGCGCCTGCTGGGAGAGCGTGTCCACCCCGTTGAACGGCTCGTCCAGCAGCAGCAGCCTGGGCCGCTGGGTCATCGCCCGGGCAAGCAGCACCCGCTGCCGCTGGCCGCCGGACAGGGTGCCGAAACGGTCACCACCGCGGTGGGCGAGCCCCACCGCGGCCAGCGCCTCGGCGGCGATCAGCCGGTCGGGCCGGCGCGGCCGGCGTACCCAGCCGATCTGGCGGTAGCGGCCCATCAGCACGACCTGGCCGACCGAGACCGGGAAGTCCGGATCCAGGGTGTCGGCCTGCGGGACATAGGCGACGTCCTGACGGGCCCGGACCGGTGTCCGCCCGAGCACCTGGATGCGGCCGCGGACGACCGGGACGAGCCCGAGGATCGCCTTGATCAGGGTCGACTTGCCGCCCCCGTTCGGGCCGATGAGGGCGACCATGTGCCCCGCGCCCACCACCCCGTCCACGTCCTCGAGGACGGGCACCCGGCCGTAGGCGACGCTTGCGCGGTCGAAGACCACTACGGGGGAGAGACCGTCGTCGGCGTCCACGGGAGCTGTACCAGCGTCGACGTCGGCACCGCCGTCGACCTGGGAGCCGACCACCTGTTGCTTCACTTCACCATGCCTCACCGCAGGCCCTGGCGGACCATGCCTCACCGCAGGCCCTGGCGGACCATGCCTCACCGCAGGCCCTGGCGGACCATGCCTCGCCGCAGGCCCTGGCGGACCATGCCTCGCCGCAGGCCCTGGCGGCCTGTCGCGGTTCACAACTTCAGCAGCCCCGTTCTTCAGCGGCCCCGCTCCAGCCCGCCTCAGGATCCTCAGGCCCGCGTCAGGTCCCACCTCGCCCCCCTGCCAGGCCCCCGTGCCAGACCCCCATGTCAGCCCCGTGTCAGCTCCCCTGCCAATGCCCGTGTCGACGCATCATTGCAGCGCATCGACGATTGTCCTGGTGTTGTGCTCCTCCATCCGCAGGTAGGTCGCACCGTCCGAGCCCTGCGGGCCGAGGGTGTCGCCGTACAGGGAGCCCTCACCCGCCACCACCTTGACGCCGGCCTCCCGGCCGATCGTCTCAGCCGTGTTCGGCGGCAACGACGACTCGGAGAAAACCGCCCTGGCCCCGGTAGTTCTGATCTTCTCCACAAGATTGTTGATGTCGCGGCCGGACAGCTCCGCCGACGTGTCGAAACTCGGGATGATCGACCCGACGAAGGTCAGCTGGTACCGGTCGATGTAATAGCCGAACGCGTCATGATTGGTCACCAGCTTGCGGCTGGCGGGAGGCAGTGCGTCGATCTGCCGCCTGATGTCGGCGTCGAGCGCGTCGAGCCTGCCGTCGTAGGCGGTACGGTTGGCCTGGTAGGCGGCGGCCCCAGCCGGGTCCGCGGCGGCGAACGCCCGCTCGATGTTGGCAGTCATGATCTTGACGTTGAGCGGGTTGTGCCAGATGTGCGGATCCCCGTCCTTCTCCTCCTCATCGCTGCCCGGGCGGATCCTCACACCCTGGCTGGCGTCGACCCGGGTGCCCTCGAAGCCCGCGGAGGAGATCGTCTCGTCGAGCCACTTCTCCAGGCCGACACCGTTGGCCACCAGCACGTCGGCCTCGCCGACCGCCTTGACGTCGGCCGGTGAGGGCTCGTAGTCGTGCGGGTCGACGTTGGGCCGCAGAATCTGGGTCACCTGGACCCGGTCACCGCCCACCGCCCGTACGAAGTCGGCGACCTGGGTGGTCGTCGCCACCACCCGCAGCTTGCCCGGCGGCGCCGCCGACGCGGGCCCGTCGTCATCGCCGGAGCCACAGCCGGCGACGAACAGGGCGAGCAGCGCGAGCAGCGCGAGACCGACAACGCGGTGGACGTTGACGACGCCTGCGGACGAACGAATCCGGGACATACGTGGGACGGCTCCATCCTGGGGACGACGACCACGTAATGGAAACGGTTTCCGGTTCGGGTGTCAAATCGAACCGTCACCCCTCTCCCGGGCATCACCCCTCTCCCGGGCACCAGCCGCCTTCCCGAGCATCAGGCCGGCATTTCCTGACGCACAACAAACGTATGATCACTAAAAGCAGCCACGCGAAGTTCCTCCGGAGCGAGCGCCGTCCCCGCGACACATGGCCCCAGGGCACGTGATCCCAGGGCACGTGATCCCAGGGCACGTGACATCCGCGGCGTATGGCCCGACGACGCGCGGCCGGCAGCAGGCCGTCCGGCCGTTGGCGCAGCCCCTGCCAGGCCCACCCCGGAATCACACCTGAACAGCCGTGAATCCGTGCGCCGGCCGCACCGCGGCCGAACGGGCCGGGCCGGTGGCCCCGGAAAACAGTTCACCGGGCCCGGCCAATTTCCGGATTTCACTTCCCGCCGGGCAGATGTTTCCGGACGCGTTCGTGACGGCGCGTCCGGAAAACATCCGAAAGGCCTCTCCCGGCCGGTTAGTTAGGGGACGATGTCGAAGCCGTACGCCCGGCCCGCGGCCGTCATCGGCCGGTGTTGTGGATGATGTGCCGTGGCTCCACCCGGACCGTGATCCGCTGTTCGTCCGGCCGGCGGAAAGGATAGCTGTCGACGCCGAGATACTTCTTCGCGAGCCGGTCGATGACGGCGTCGGCGCCGTCGGCCTCGAGACGGGCCGTCCCCGAGACGCTGACCAGGTGGTAGGCGTCGTCCGGGTCGAGCACACCGATCGAGATCCGTGGATCCTTACGCAGGTGCCGTTCCTTGGCCCGGCCGACCGCCGTGTTGAAAATGATCTCGTCGCCGTCCGCGTCGACCCAGACGACCGTGCTGTGCGGCGCCCCGTCCGGACGCAGGGTGGTCACCCAGGCATGCACCGGCCGGCTCAGCAGATTCCGGGCGTCCTCGTTGAGTGTGGCCATCAAGTTCCTCTCCGCTCGACATCGAGGTCAGGCTCAGGATAATCCCAGGCGTGCCGAGAAAGTTTCCGGCCGGAACCGGGGCACGCCCGGGACCCGGCGCCTGCCGGGCAAGCCGGCCGGAAAGCAGAGCGGAATGCCCAGAAATGCTTCCGGTGACCGGGGAAATGGCCGGGTGACCGGAAAACGGCGGCCGGACGGATACCACCCGGAGCGGACAAGCGGGACCGTGGCCGGAACAGGCCCGGTCGTACCCTGTCGTGCGGCCGCGCGAAGACTGTCCGGCCACCTGGCGGCTCGGCCGCCTGAAGAACGCGTCCCGAAGCACGCTTCCGCGCCCGGCTTCTCCGGGAAGACAGCTCCCGCGGACGTCACGCGGTGGACGACGGCCCGCCGACCAGCACGCCGAAGCCGGCGTCGACGCGGATCAGCGCTCCCGTGACGCCGCGCATACCCGCGTCAACGGTCTGCGCGATCACCACGGCGATGTCCTCGGGCTCGAGCACGCGTCCCAGGACCGAGTGGGCTGCGAGATGCTTCTCGCGCTCGGGCGTGAAGATCGCCGCGGTCGCCTCGGTGCGAACCGCGCCCGGGGCGACCGTGTTGACCGTGACCCCGTGTGCCGCCGCTTCCGCGGCGACATGGCGGCTGAAGGTGTTCAGCGCCGACTTCGCCGTCGAGTGGGAGAGCCTGCCGGACCCGACATAGTCGGCGGCGCTGCTGGAGACGTACACGATCCGGCCGCCACGGTGGCGCATCGCGGCCAGTACACGCTGGGTGACGAAGAAGGCCCCGGCGAGCTCACCGCTGACCTTGTCGATAAAGTCCTTCCACGCCAGGGACGCGAGCGGGCCGAACGGTGGGGCGACGGTGTTGGCGTTGCAGACCAGCACGTCGATGTGGCCCCGGTCAGCCAGGACGCCGTCGACCATCCGCTCGACCTGAGCAGGATCACAGACATCGGCCTGGACGCACTCGGCCGTCGCCCCCACGGCTTCGATCTCGAGGGCAACCGCGCGGGCGGCATCGGCGTTGCCCCGGAAATTGATCACTACATGGTAGCCGCGACGGCCCAGCTCACGGGCTGTCGCCGCGCCGATGCCACGGCCTCCACCGGTGACCAGCGCCACCTCGCGTGATCCACTCATCGCGCCTCCATCCCAGGACTCCGGCACGGGCCCCCGCTACCGCCCCTCCAGTAACCAGAGTATAGGGGCTTACTTTTAGTAAGAAGCGATACCCGAGTATGCTTTGCGGCGTGCCAGTGCGTCCGCAGCCCCCCGAGAGCCTCCCGGACGACGCGGCCGACGACGCGTTCCGCAGTGACTGCCCCGCTCGCGTGGTGCTCGACCATGTCACCAGCCGCTGGGGCGTACTGGTCCTCACCGGGCTGGCCACCGGCCCGCTCCGGTTCCACGAGCTGCGGACGAAGATCGAAGGAATCAGCGAGAAGATGCTCTCCCAGACCCTGCGCACCCTTGTCCGGGACGGTCTGGTCGAACGCGCGGTGGAGCCCTCGTCCCCGCCCAGGGTCAGCTACAGCCTCACCCCGCTCGGCGAGGGGCTGACCCAGCCTCTCCAACACCTGTTCATCTGGATTCGGGACCACGCCCGGCTGGTCAGCGCCGCGCAGGAGCGCCACGACGCGCGATCAGAGGGCCAGCCCGGCTGAAAGCCGCGTCCGGAGGCGGGCTGCCCGGCTCCTCGCCCCGCCCCGCCCCACCCCGCCCCGCCCCGCCTCACCCCGCACCGCCCGGCTCCTCGCACCACCCCGCCCCGCAGCGCACCGTCAACGGCTCGGAGCGGCGAGCCTTCTCGTACGGGCATCCATCCGGGCCCGACGTGAACCTTCTTCCCGCATCCGAACAAATGCCGCGAGTAGCAGCCTGCCGAGCGGACAGTCCCGGACACAACGGGAACGCGACATCGCCGTCCACTGTCAGATAGGCGACAGCTTCCAGGAAGGTACCCGGAAGACAGCCGTTGATTACTCGGTAGTCACTCCAGGTAGTTCTAACACGACTCCTAGTAGCCATCGCGTAAAGTTGTCAGCAACTGTTACCCTGAGTAAGAGATTGGATCCAGTGAGCGGTTGATTTGGCGCTTATCAGTTCAAGGAGCGGAGATGCGCTGGGGTCAGGGGGCAGCGGGCCGGAACCGGCGAATCGGGCCGCGGACTCCCGCGGTGGCCACGAGAGCACACCGCCGGCCACGGACGAAGCGTTGGGCGGCCGGCTGCCGCGTGTCCAGGACAGCCGGCCGGCGCGCGGCCGCCGATCGGGGCGCGTCCAGCGGATGCAGGCCGACGCGGCCGGCGATCCGGCCGGTCTCCCGCACCGTGGTGGGCAGCGGGGCCCCCAGGTGGCATGACCGGGGATCAAAGACGACGTGACCGTGCCTCCCGACGTGACCGTGCCTCCTTTGCGCCGCCGGAGACCGAAAATCCCCGGTTCACCGAGCGGGAGCGCCCGCGAACATGGCATTCGATCAGTCAGCGGCGACCGGGCGGAAATCTCCACAAACCGATTTATCCGTATACAGACACGCCAGGCCGACATCGACCGTGACCGGGACCGGCGCCTGGCAGCGACCGAATGCTCCGCACTCCAGAAAGGACCACATGACAACACTGACGGAGCGAGCTGGCCGACCGAGCCGAGCCGCCCTTCTCGCTGACACCGCCACCGTTCGCGGCCGCACCCGGCCGTACCTTGTCGGCACCGCCGTGGCCACCCCGCCACGAGTCGCCCAGGACGACCTGTGGGAATTCTTCCGCGAC
>NZ_CAKKTM010000454.1:8118-9679 GCF_920888515.1 Protofrankia sp. CiP1_Cm_nod1
CGTCATCCACCGGGCATGTCACCCCCGGGCTGGACATCCGGCTCTCCCACGAACTGGGCATGCCGGCGAACCTGCGCCGCGTCATCATCGGCCACATGGGCTGCCACGCCGCGGTCCCAGGCCTCGGCACCGTCGCCGAATACGTCGCCGTCCACGGCAGGCCCGCGCTCCTGCTCTGCGTCGAGCTCGCCAGCCTGCACGCCCAGCCAAAATCACCCACCCTGCACGCGGGCAGCCCGACACGGGACGACCTCGAGCAGATCGTCGCGCATTCATTGTTCGCCGACGGCGCCGCCGCCGTGGTGGTCGCGCCTTCCGGACGGACATTTCCGGCAGGCGGCACGGCGAATCTGGAAGTCCTTGACGTCACGGCCCTCACCGATGGCAGCGTCAGCGACCACATGGGCCTGCTCGTCACCGACCACGGCTTCCGGATGCGGCTGTCGCCCCAGGTCCCGGAGGTGCTCGAACGCCACGTCACCGACCTCGTCACCAGCCTCCTCTCCGCGCACGGCCACACCCTCGACGACGTCGACGGCTGGGCCATCCACCCCGGCGGCGCGCGCATCCTGCGGGTCATCGCGGACCGGCTCCAGCTCAGCGAGGAAGCGGCCGCCCCCTCCTACGACATCCTCCGCGAATACGGCAACTGTGCCAGCCCCACCGTGCTGATGGTTCTCCAGCGGCTGCTGCGGACCCGCGAGATCCGACCGGGCAAAGTAGTGGTCGCCCTCGGGTTCGGCCCCGGCCTGACGCTGTTCGCCGCCCTGCTGAAAGCCCACTGACCACCGGCCGAAAGCCGCCGGCGGCCGATGACCGGGCTTCAGGAGATCCGTTCGAGAACCAGCCGTATGAACCATTCACGTCCGGAAGGCCCCGAAAGCAGGCGGAGACAGCCGGCCGCGACCTGTCCTGGCACGAGTCCGGGCTCCGCTACCCGCCCGAGGCCCGGCGGCCGTTCTCGCCTCCTGAACAGCGCCAATCCCAGTTACACAGAGTAATTGATTCGTGTTACTGTGTACGAGGGACCAGCTTCGAAGGGCGGAGCGGCGGCCGAGGCCGGGAGGCTCGCACAACGGACCCGAATTCAGCGGCGGCCCGTTCCTCCAGACCACCGCACCCGGGCCCGGAAACATATCGCAAGGCGACAGGAGGGAAACGCCGGAAATCCTGGGCGTCGACCGACGATCCGGAACACCCACGCCGTGACGAGCGGAAACCTGTGTCATCGCGGCACAACGACACAGGCCAGGAACGGCACGGAAGTGATGTACGGGAAGCAAGAAAGCGAAACCCCGGCACCGCGAGCTGGGCAGCCCCTGCCCGCGACGGCTCCGGACACGCCGCCGGGCCGATACCGGCTCGCAAGCCGTGACCATGTGCTCCGTACCTAAGGAAGGACCAGATGACGCTGACCGAGCAGATTGACCTGCCGGGTACGTCCACTTTTCTCGCCGGCACCCCTGCCGTTCGCAGCCTCGCCCGGCCGTACATTGTCGGCACCGCCGTGGCCACCCCGCCGCGGCTCAGCCAGGACGACCTGTGGGAGGCTTTCCGCGAG
>NZ_CAKKTM010000454.1:10140-18879 GCF_920888515.1 Protofrankia sp. CiP1_Cm_nod1
TCTCCTGCACCGGTTACGTGACCCCGGGCCTGGACATCCGGCTCTCCCACGAACTGGGCATGCCGGCGAACCTGCGCCGCGTCATCATCGGCCACATGGGCTGCCACGCCGCGGTCCCAGGCCTCGGCACCGTCGCCGAATACGTCGCCGTCCACGGCAGGCCCGCGCTCCTGCTCTGCGTCGAGCTCGCCAGCCTGCACGCCCAGCCAAAATCACCCACCCTGCACGCGGGCAGCCCCACCATCGAGGACTTCGAGCAGATCGTCGCGCACTCGCTGTTCGCTGACGGGGCGTCGGCCGTCGTGGTCGCGCCCGAGCAGCGCCCAGCCAGCGCCGTTGCCAGCCAGCTCGAAATCGTCGACGTGATGGCGAGCACGGACAGCAGCGTCAGTGACTACATGGGCTGGCTCGTCACCGACCACGGCTTCCGGATGCGGCTGTCGCCCCAGGTCCCGGAGGTGCTCGAACGCCATGTCGCCGGTCTCGTCACCACGCTGCTGAGCACACACGGCTACACCCTCGACGACGTCGACGGCTGGGCCATCCACCCCGGCGGCGCGCGCATCCTGCGAGTCGTCGCGAACCAGCTCCAGCTCAGCGAGGAAGCGACCGCCCCTTCCTACGATATCCTCCGCGAATACGGCAACTGCTCGAGCGCGACCGTCCTGATCATCCTCCAGCGGCTGCTGCAGACCCGCGAGATCCCACCGGGCAAAGTAGTGGTCGCCCTCGGGTTCGGCCCCGGCCTGACGCTGTTCGCCGCCCTGCTGAAAGCCCACTGACACCTGCTGAAAACCCACTGGCAGAACGCCGACAACCGCACAGGCCACCAGCGGCTGCCGGTGGCCTGTGCGGGCCAGGCCGCCGGCAGCCGCCACTCCGCCGCTCCGCCGCTGCCCGGGCCCGCCGACATCCGATGATCTACGCGGGGTGCTGGGACGTCCGCCGCACTCCGCGCGACACGAGGCGCGGCGCCGGGCACAGCCACGGCGATGCCGCCCGCCCGGTCCCGGTCTCCCGGTCTCCCGCGCCGTACCGGCCGTGGCCGGTGCACGTCCCCGCCCCGCAGCACCTGAAGGATGCCCGGCATGCCGTCGCCCACCCCCCGAGAAACTCCCGTCGTCATCATCGGCGCCGGGCCCAGCGGTACGACAGCGGCCAATCTCCTCGGCCGGCAGGGCATCGCCTGCCTCGTCGTCGAGCGCCACCACGGCGTCTACCCGCTGCCCCGGGCCGTGCATCTCGACGACGAAACGTTGCGGATCATGCAGTCCGCCGGTCTCGCCGACGACGTACGGGCCATCACCAGACCGGCGCTGGGCCTACAGCTGCTGAACGCCGACCACCGGCCGTTCGCCCGCTTCCAGCGGGA
The DNA here is from genome assembly GCF_920888515.1 of Protofrankia sp. CiP1_Cm_nod1. Taxonomy (GTDB): domain Bacteria; phylum Actinomycetota; class Actinomycetes; order Frankiales; family Frankiaceae; genus Protofrankia. The sequence goes on from NZ_CAKKTM010000454.1 coordinate 11,513, forward strand.
CCCCGTCGACAGCGGGCAGGGCCATCCCGGGGCCAACATGTTCGACCAGACCATGCTGGAGGAGGTGCTGCGCCGGGGACTCACCCGTTTCCCGCACGTCGAGCTGCGATGCGGCGCCGAAGCCGTCGCCGTCGAGACCGGGCACACCCACGGCCCGGCCCCGCTGCGCGTCACGATCCGGGACAACGTCTCCGGTCGCCTCGAGCAGGTCTGGACCCACGCCGTCCTCGGCTGCGACGGCGCGAACGGCAGCACCCGCGCAACCGTCGGCACCACCATGGAGGATCTGCGTTTCACCCAGTCCTGGCTGGTCGTCGACGTGCGCAGCGAGCGGCCGCTGGCGAACTGGGACGGCATCCACCAGGTCTGTGACCGGTACCGCGCCGCCACGTACATGCGGATCGGCTCACGGCGCTACCGCTGGGAGTTCCAGATCCGGGCCGGTGAATCCGCCCACGAACTGTCCCGGACCGAGGTCATCCACCAGCTCGTCGCGCCCTGGCTCGGCGACGTCGACCCACGACAGCTCACCGTCGTACGCCAGACCGCCTACACCTTCCACGCGCTCGTCGCCCGGCGCTGGCGCCGCGGCCGGGTGTTCCTCCTCGGTGACGCCGCGCATCAGACACCACCGTTCCTCGGCCAGGGGCTGTGCGCCGGCGTCCGCGACGCGGCGAACCTCACCTGGAAACTCGGCCTCGTCCTGGCCGGCCGTGCCGACGAGCGGCTTCTGGACAGCTACCAGAGCGAGCGCCGGCCACATGCCCGCCAGCTGGTCCGCATGGCGGTCATGCTCGGCCGGACGATGACCAGCGGCACAACCGTCGTGGGCCCGGCGCGCCAGGCCCTGTTCGTCCAGGCCGCCGGGCTGCCCGTCTTCCAACGGCTGATGGAGCGCTCGGCGAGCCCGCCGCTGCGCCCCGGCCCGCTCGTCCGACCGGCGTCGCGGCCGTTGCCGGGCCGCCAGCAGCCCGCCGGACGGCTGTGCCCGCAGCCGCTGGTCCGCACCACCGCCGCCACCGGCGCACCTGTCGAGATCCCATTGGACGACCTGCTGGGAGACGGCTTCGCCGTCCTCGCCCGCTGCACCGGCTGGATCTTCGCCTTCAGCTGGGCCACCAGCATCGGCGAGGACACCCGGGCCTTCTTCTCCCGGCTGCGCACCCGTTACGTCGGCATCGTCCCGCCGAGTTCCCCTCTTCCGGCGACCTCGGACGATGTCAGGCTCATCCATGACACGAGCGGGGCGCTCGGCCGTTGGCTGACCCGCCACCATGCCAACGCCGTGCTGCTGCGACCGGACCACACCGTGTTCACCACCACCCGCTCCCTCGACCTGATCCGATGGCGCCACGAGCTCGTGTCCGCGGGGATACGGGACATCCCCCCGTCCGCGCGTCCGGTCCGGTCGGCTCGAAGCGGTGGCCACCGCAGCCCGTTGTCAGTGGCGCCGGCCGTGCGAGGCCGTCACACCCGTACGCCGGTTGGGCCGAATTCGACAGATCTTCGACCGTGGCCGGCCGGGGCTCAGGAACACTGATGCGGTCTCCGCCGCCGCGGAGATCTTCACGCCCTCCACGGTGATGTGCCGTGGGCGACATGTCAGATATCCGACGTATCAGATATCCGACGTATCAGGCATCTGACGTATCAGGCGCTGCCGGCATGCTTCCTCCTGTCCGATGCCCATCACGCCCGGCGGTTACCAGGCTCCCGATCGATCGGTTCGATCGATCGGTCCGGGCGTGCGGGCACCACCCCGGACCTGCCGGCCGGCTGCTCCGGTGCGCGTGGGGACAGCGCCGTCGGCGCGTTCCCGGCCGGACGCCCGCCCGGGCGGCCGAGTACCCGCCGAACCGCCAGAGCGGACGGGTCCCGGCGGACGGACGTGGCCGTTGTCTCCCGCCGCACCGCCTAGATCGCGATTATCGTGAAGATCAGTCTGCCGGTCGTCCTGCTTGGTCGAGCACCCCCTGCCCCCGCCCGTGTTCCCGAGGAGGGTCCGCGATGACCGTTACCCCGTCTGCCGCCGTCACGCCAGGGCCCGTGCCCGTACGCGTGCGCACTGTTCCGGGATCGGCCGGCGGCCTGCGCGCGGCGAGGAAGCTGCTGCGTGCCGATCCGCTCGCCGGCCTCGTCCGCCTGCGCCAGACCCACGGCCCGGTCGTGCGGCTGTCGTCCCGTCCGCTCTCGGCGTTCCTGGTGGCGGATCCGGACGCGATCGCCGACGTGCTGGTCGGGTCGCACCGCTCCTACCGGCGGGGATTCGTCCGCCGTGGCCCCGGCTCCCGTGGCACCGCGGTGCAGCCCCTCACCATGGTGCTCGGGCAGGGCCTGCTGACCAGCTCCGGTGAGCTGCACCGCAGGCAGCGGCGGCTCATGCAGCCGCTGTTCCACCATCAGCGGATCTTCGAGTACGGCGAGACGTTCGCCGCGATCGCCGACGCGCGGGCCGCGCGCTGGCGGGACGGGCAGCGTCTCGACGTCCACGACGAGATGATCGAAATGACGCTGGCGATGGTCACGAAGACCTTGTTCGACGCCGATACCGACAGCGACATCGTGGCCGTGATCCGGGCCGCCATCAGCGAGAACACGGTGGCCGCCCGCAAGGCCCTGCACGCCGGTTTCGAGCTGCTGGAACGGCTGCCGCTGCCCTCGGCCCGGCGTCGCCGCAGCTCTCGCCAGGCCCTCGACCAGGTCGTCTACGGCCTCATCGAACGCCGCCGCCGTGAGGGAGCGCAAGGGCAGGACCTGCTGTCGCTGCTGCTGTCCGCCCGTGACGCCGACACCGGGGACGGCATGGACGACACCCAGGTCCGGGACGAGGCCCTGACCATCATGCTCGCCGGCCACGAGACCACCGCCAACGCGCTGACCTGGACCTTTCACCTCCTCGGCCGGCATCCCGAGGTGGCCGCGGCGCTGCGCGCCGAACTCGACAGCGTGCTGGCCGGCCGGTGTCCGACGGTCGCGGACCTGCCCCGCCTGCCGTTCACCGACGCGGTGCTCAACGAGTCGATGCGGCTCTACCCGCCCGTGTGGGCGATGAGCCGGTACCTGGTGGAGGACCGCGTCGTCGGTGGTTATCCGCTGCCCGCCGGGTCGACGCTGCTGCTGAGCCAGTGGGTCGTCCACCGCGACGAGAAATGGTGGCCGGAACCGGAACGCTTCGACCCGGAGCGCTGGATCGGGGACCGGGCCGACCCCGACCGGCCCCGCTACGCCTACTTCCCCTTCGGCGGCGGCCCGCACCAGTGCATCGGCAACAGCTTCGCCCGGACCGAGGGGGTGCTCGCGCTCGCGACGATCGCTCGCCACTGGACGTTCGAGCCCGTCCCGGGCCTGGAGATCACACCTGAGCCGCTGGTGACCCTGCGCCCCCGGGACGGACTGCCGATGACCGTCCGTCGCCGCGGCTGACGGCACACCGCCCGCGCCCGGCCCCGGCGTTTCGTGCCGGCCGAGCCGGCGAACGTGGCCGTCGACACACCGCGCCCGGCCCCGGCCCCGGCGTTTCCCGGGCGGAAAGCACGGGCGAACGGAATACCGCCGGCCGCCCTTTCACCGCGGCCGGCCACCAGAAACGCGGTTCTCCCGCCCGGCGACCCGGCCGGCTGGCCGACCAATGGCCGGGCCATCCTGACTCCTTCCGTGTACATGGGCGCCGTGCGGAACATTGTGATGAAGCCGGCGCCACAGTGCGCGGCCTTCGGGTTCCGATACCCTGCCGGCCGGCCTACCCTTTGAAGAGGAACATCCGTCACCTGTATCCGCTGGGAGTAAAATGACTGCCAGAACCCTGCGGCGTGCCGTGGTCGCCATTGTCACCGGGCTTTTCGCCGTGTTCCTGGGCACCGCTCCCGCCAGTGCCCTGCCCACCGGTACCGACACCGCCGTAACCGTCGCCGATCCTGCCACCGGCACGGATCCCGCCACCGGCGGAGATTCTCCCGCCGGCGCCGGCTCCAACGCCCTGGGCGCGATTTCCGGCGTAGTGGAAGGCCTCTTCTCCAGCGCCTTCTCCCAGGCCGGGAACGCCGTTTCCGAAGGACTGTCAAACGGAGCCCCGAACTAACTCCCCCAGGACCGGCCGGTAATAATTTCCCACCCGCACCGTCCCGGCCGGGACAGCGGATTCCCCATGTTGTGCCGGCCGGGACAGGGCACGGGACAGGGCAACCGGCCACCAGCGGATCACCGCGTCCGCCGTGTTCGGCCGGACGGCGTCATGCCCTGCCCACCACGGTGCCGCTCCGGCCGTGACGGATTACCGTCCTCGGTGCCTCCTCGCCTCCCCGGCGCTGCCGCCCGCACCGCCCACACCGCCCACGAGGCCGCGTCAGCGGCGGTGCTTTCAGGACTTTCATCCCGACCACATACTTTTGTCCTGATTACGCCGCAACGGATGCCGAACCAGGGACCGCCGGGACACCCCGTTCCCGGGAATATCGACCGGAGAGCCGGTGGTTGGGGCCGGATATGACAACCATCGGACTGATCGGTAGCGGGAACATCGGCAGCACGGTGGCCAGGCTGGCCGTCACGGCCGGATATGACGTGGTCCTGAGCAACTCACGAGGGCCCGAGACGCTGAAGGAGCTGGTCGACGAGCTGGGCCCGCACGCCCGCGCCGCAACCCCCGGCCAGGCCGGGGAAGCCGGGGACCTGGTGGTCGTGACAATTCCGCTGCGGGCCTACCGCAGCGTGCCCGTCGAACCGCTCGTCAACAAGACCGTCATCGACACCGACAACTACTACCCGCAACGGGACGGGCAGATTCCCGAGCTTGACGACGAATCGACCACGACCAGCGAACTCCTCCAGAACCACCTGCCGACGTCCAAGGTCGTAAAAGCGTTCAACAACATCTATTTCAGGCATCTGCTGTCGCTGGCCCGGCCGGCCGGGGCACCCGACCGCAGCGCCCTGCCGATCGCCGGGGACGACGCGGGCGCGAAAGCGGCGGTGACCGCGTTCCTGGACGCGGTCGGCTACGACGCCGTCGATGCCGGCCCGCTCTCCGAGGGATGGCGTTTCCAGCGCGACACAGCCGCCTATGCGGCCTTGTACTTCGACCGGAGCCCGGGCAGCGGGCAGGAGGGGTTCCCGGCGACGGGGGTACCGGCCGGCGCGGCGGCGGTCCGCGCGGCTCTGGCCGCCGCCCGCCGCTATGCCGATACCAGCGGAAACTGACCCGGAACGACCATCTGGACCGGCCGTACGCCGCCGGTGATGACCGGCGGCGTACGGTGGCCGTGCCCCGGCGCTCAGCATCCCCCTTCCGCACGGATCCCCGGCCGGCCTCCCCGCCGGGCTTCCGGTGAGCGCCGCCCGCCCTCGCCGCCGGGCATCCCGATATGTCCTCCGAAAACGGCCGGCTGCCCGGTGGCGATAAGGGCACATTACGTGAGCGTCGAACGCCGTATTGCGGGGCGATGCGCGAAAGCGCCCGAACCATGCCGATGATGCCGGCCAGCACACGGAATCAAGGGTGCCCGCACCCGCGGACCAGGATGGTAAGGAGACCCGGAAACGGAAATGAAAAGGTGGTGAAGAGAAGATAAGTAGGGTATGACGATGCCGGTTCGCCCCCGGCCTCACGAGAAGGCGGGATCCGATGAACGGTGACAGACCGTGTACGGACACACCGGCTGACTGGTCCGATGACCAACCGGCCGACCGGCTGGCGGGGTGTCCGGGCGGCCGCCTGGCGGGGGACGGCGTGACAGCCGCGCTGGACGCGCACGGGATCGTGACAGGCTGGAGCGAGAGCGCACAGCAGCTCCTGGGCTACACCCCGGCGGAGATCATCGGGACAGCCGTGGGGACGTTGCTCGCCGACACGCTGCCGGCGCCGGCCCGGCACGCCGTCACGCACGGGCGGAGCTGGCAAGGACTCATCTCCGTTTGTCACCGTGATGGCCGTATCCTCCCCCTGGGAGTCCGCGCTCATCCTCTCCTGGACGCCGCCGGGGCTGTCACCGTGTGGTATGTGGCCGCGCTCCACGCCGGCCCCGTGCCCCTCGAGGCGCCTTACCCGGCCGCTCATAACGGGCAGGCGTGCGACCCCCGGGAGCCAGGGGAACCGCGGGAAGCGGGAGAGCCGCCGGTGGACGACCGGCTCCTGATCGACTGGGCGTTCACACAGGCCCCGATCGGTCTGTCGATCACTGACACCGAGATGCGGATCCGCCGGCTGAACACCGAAACCGCCCGCATGATCGGTAGCGCCGACACCGACCTACGCGGCCACCGGCTGGTGGACGCCTTACCCCACCCCGCCCACCAGGCAACCTGGGACCACCTCCGCCACGTGATGGCCACCGGCCGGCCGGCCCGCCACGAGAGCTTCAGCCGCGCGCAGGGCGAGACCCGCAAGCGCGCCTGGGCGGTCCGCACCTCTCCGGTCCGCGACCCCACCGGCCGGCTCCACGGCACGTTCACCGCCGCCATCGACATCAGCGAGCAGTACTGGGCCCAGCAACGCCTGACCCTGCTCAACGAGGCCACCACAGCCATCGGCAGCACCCTCGAGCTCACCCGCACCGCTCAGGAGCTCGCCGACATCGCCGTCCCCCGCTTCGCCGACCAGATCAGCGTCGCTCTCCTCGACACCGTCTACCACGGCAGCGAACCTGTTCCTGGCCCGCTCAGCGCCCCGTTCCCCCTGCGCTGTATCGGCTACGCCGCCGCCCTTCCCAGCGGCCCGACCGCACCTCTTGGCTGTACCACCACCTACCCCGCCGGCTCTCCTCTCGCCCATGCCCTCACCAGCGGCCAGCCCGCCATCTACCCGCTCCCCGATCCCGCCCTCACCAGCTGGCTCCCGGCCCCCTGGCTCCCCGGCACCACCACCCCCCACTCCGCCATGATCGTCCCGCTACGGGCCCGGGGCACCACTCTCGGCGCCGCTGTCCTCACCCGCCACCGCCACCCCGCTCCCTTCACCTCCGACGACCTCCTGCTCGCCGACGAGCTCGCCACCCACACCGCTGTCTGCCTCGACAACGCCCGCCGCTACACCCGCGAGCGCGCCACCGCCCTCACCCTCCAGCACAGCCTCCTCCCCCATGACCTCCCCTGCTCCGCCGCCGTGGACGTCGCCTCCCGCTACCTGCCCGCCGGCGCCGAGGCCGGCGTCGGCGGCGACTGGTACGACGTCATCCCGCTCTCCGGCGCCCGCGTCGCCCTCGTCGTCGGCGACGTCGTCGGCCACGGCATCCACGCCGCCGCCACCATGGGCCGGCTGCGCACCGCCGTACGCACCCTCGCCGACGCCGACCCCGCCCCCGACGAGCTGCTCGCCCGGCTCGACGACGTCATCACCCGGCTGACCACCGACCGCGACCCCACCGGCACCGGTG
>NZ_CAKKTM010000454.1:19387-36285 GCF_920888515.1 Protofrankia sp. CiP1_Cm_nod1
CCCTGTCCACGCCTGCCCCCACTCTCGAGACCACATGTGATCACATACTCGCTACTCTGCTGCCGGACCGGCCCGCCGCCGACGACGACGTCGCCGTCCTGCTCGCCCGCACCCACACCCTCACCGCCGGCCAGGTCGCCTCCTGGGACCTGCCCGCCGACCCCGCCGTCGTCGCCCACGCCCGCGCCCACACCATCCGCCAGCTCACCGCCTGGAACCTGCCCGACGTCATCCCCACCACCACCCTCGTCGTCAGCGAACTGGTCACCAACGCCATCCGCCACACCACCGGCCCCATCCACCTGCGCCTCATCCGCGACCGCGGCGCCCTCATCTGCGAGGTCTCCGACGCCAGCAGCACCGCCCCCCACCTGCGCCGCGCCCGCACCCTCGACGAGAACGGCCGCGGCCTGTTCCTCATCGCCCAGCTCACCCACCACTGGGGCACCCGCTACAACCGCACCGGCAAGAGCATCTGGGCCGAACAGCTCATCTGACACCGCGCAGTGGCCCGGTGCCCACGGCACGCTCACCGCATGAGGCCCACGGCGCGCTCACCGCGCGTCACGACGAGGGCGGGGGGCCGTGCCGAGGCCGAGACGCTGGCGGGAACGGACACGCCGGTCGAAGAAGTCGCGGACAGCCTGGTCGAAGACCGAGTTGTCGTCGCCGGCGACCATGTGATGGGCGTCGGCCACGTCGACATATTCGGCGTGGGGAACCAGCTCAAGGAAACGCCGGGCATCGTCGACGCTCAGTACGTCCGACCTGCCGCCGCGCACGAGCAGAGTCGGGATCCGCAGCGAGACGGCCGCCTCCTCGAGCCCGGGCATGACCACGTGCCCGCGCTGGGACAGCTGATTGCTGGTATCACGCAGAAAAGCGGGATCCCAGTGCCAGAACCACCGGCCGTCGACCCGGCGGAGGTTCTTGCGCAGGCCGCTGATGTTGCGCGGCCGGGGCCGTTGCGGGAGATAGGCCGCGACGGCGTCGGCGACCTCGTCCAGGGAGCCGTAGCCCTCCGGCCTGGCCGTCATGAACTCCCGGATGCGGTTCGTACCGGCGGCCTGCAGGAACGGTGAGACGTCGACCAGGACGACACCAGCCGCGAGATCGGGATGCTGCCTGAGAGCCGTCAGCGAGGCAATGCCGCCGAGGGATGCCCCGATGAGCACGGGCGCCCGCCCCGTCCACCGCACGGCCGCCACGACATCGGCGGCGAACCGGCTCAGGGGGTAGATCCCGTCGGGCGACCAGCCGCTGTCGCCGTGCCCGCGTAGATCGATGGTGAGCGCGTACCAGCCGTCACGGGCGAGCATACGGGCGGTCGTGCCCCAGGAATGACGGGTCTGGCCGCCGCCGTGCAGGAGCAGGACCGGGGCGGCGGCCGGGTCGCCGTAGGCATCGCCGACCAGCTCGACCCCGTCCGCGGGAATACGTATCGTCACCGGTTCGCCGGTGTCGGTGGTGACCCTGGCACAATCCGGCTCGTCACCCGTGGACGAAATCGATCGTGGGTCATTCTGCACGCCGTGTCTCCTACCGCACATGCCTGTCCGTGCTGACGTCATCAGGATACTGTTCGGCATCTCCGCGACCAGTGGGCAGGACAGGCCCTGATGTGAGCGATATGCGAGGAGCGGTCTTCGCAAGATTTTTCCGCACTTCTGGTGGAATCGCGCTCCACGCTGGATATTCCCGCTCCGGATACGCCGCCGGCCGCTGTTCCGACGCTCGGGCCCGGGCCGGTGAGAGCATCGCTGTAGAGCATCGCTGTTCGCCATGGTCCCGACGCCGCCGCGCGGTGGCCCGCGTACCGGTCCTTAAGCCGCTTCGTGACCGCTGTAGCAGCGCCACCGCGCCTGGAGCGGCACGGGGGAGGATGCCGAGCTCTCAGTTCCCGTCGTCGCCCGACCAGGGGATCGTCCAGCGGTGGTCAATGGTGTCGCCACGGCGGGCGAAGCGCAGATCGGTGGACAGCCGCATCACGTCCCCTGTGACGTCCAGGGACGCGTGGATGAGGTGCGAGTTGTGCAGGGTGATGTCGCCGGCCCTGCTGACGACGTGCATCCATCGCAGGCCCAGCTGGCTGGAGACCCAGAAGAGGTCGTGGCTGATCGGCCGGGGATCGCCCGGGCGGTCCGTCACCGCACGCAGGGGCGCCAGCTTCTCGCGGCTGAGCCGGTGCGACCCCTCCAGGTAGACCATGCCGCCGGTCTCGACCGAGCAGTCACCCAACGGTATCCACATCGTCACCAGGCGGTCGGAGCCCGCGTCGAGGTAGTCGAAGTCCGCATGGGCGCGGGTCGCGGTGAGCGACCCACGGTGGAAATGCCGGACAATATGCCGCGGCAGCAGAACCGCGGGGGCCTCCAGCAGTGTCTCGGCCAGGCGCAGCAGCTGCGGGTTCTTTATGAACCGGCTGAAAGCGGCTGAACGGACGAAGCTGTGGGCCGGATGGCCCGGCCAGCCGTGCGGCGGAAGGCCCGGCGGCAGCTGCCCGGAGAAAACACCGTGAACCGGCTCGGTCCCGGGCTTCAGGTAGACCGGGTCGAACCGGGAGAAATAGCCGGCCCGCAGCGCGCGGACCTCGTCCGGATCGAGCGCGCCGCGCAGGTGCAGATAGCCGTCCTCGTGGAACCGGCGCCGGAGCGCAACCGGATTGGACAGCAGCGGGGTGCTGTCACGCAGCAACGCGAAACGATCGCTGTCGAAAGGGATCGACAGCCCGTTGGAAGTCAGTCGCTTCGCGGTGACCGGCGTCCGCCGCAGACTGTCGTGCGCACCACGGGCCACCGGATCCGACGACGCATAATGCCGGTCACCTGCCTGGTCGATATAATTCACCCCAGAGATACCTGACGAATCCAGCGAAGCGCCGGTGACAATGGCGAGTTCCCCCACACCTGATCCTGACCTTTCTCGCATCGACGAGCGTGACAGCGAACCATGTGATTTTATGGGACGCGGCGCAGAACAACGCCCGAATTGGAGAACTCGGACGAAAGCAACATGTAGCCGCAGGTCAGCGGCGGTGGGTGTTATGGCATGGCGGCACCGGCATCATCCACACGGCAAGAACGCCGGAGCGGCCCCGTCGGCACCGGCGCCGTTGATTCATCCGCCGAACGACCGCTCGAACGACCGCTGGACGGACGCCCACCTGATGATCGACAGCGGGGCCCCGGCGGGCCCCGGCACCGAGCAGATGATCGCGGAAGCCGCTGCTTCCGGTTCGGTCTCCTACGGCTACGTCGACGGCGGAGACAGTCCACGGCAGCCGGGCCCACCTGCCGAAAAGGAATGAAGCAGTACTCTGGTACGACTTCGAGTATCGACTCTCCGAGTCGTCAGGAGGCCCGGATGCCCGCGGAACGTCAGCTGCCCTCGGACGAGGCGCGCGAACTGGTCGAACTCGCCAGCACGATCGCGGAGAAGGAGCTCGAGCCGCGGGTGGCCGAGTGGGAGGAGGCCGGCCGGTTCCCTCGCGACGCGTTCACCGTCCTGGGCCGGGCCGGGCTGCTCAGCCTGCCCTACCCCGAGGAGGCCGGCGGCGGCGGCCAGCCGTTCGAAGTGTACCTGCAGGTCCTGGAGGAGATCGCCTACCGGTGGGCGGCGGTCGCCGTCGGCGTCAGTGTGCACGCGCTGTCCTGCTACCCGCTGGCCATCGCCGGCAGCCCGGAACAACGCGCGACCCTGCTCCCGCGGCTGCTCGATGGCGACCTGCTGGGCGCCTACTGCCTGTCCGAGACGCACGCCGGCTCGGACCCGAGCGCGATGCGCACCCGCGCGGCCGCCACCACGGACGGCGGCTTCCTGCTGACCGGGACCAAGGCGTGGGTCACCCACGGCGGGGCGGCGGACTTCTACACCGTCTTCGCCCGCACCTCCGACGACCGCTCCGGCGGCATCTCCTGCTTCGTCGCCGACGCCACGAGCGACGGCCTGACCGCCCAGCCGCCGGAGCGGAAGATGGGGCTGCGGGGCTCCCCCACCGCCATCGTGAACTTCTCCGACGTCCGGCTGCCCGCCGACCGGCTGGTCGGACAGCCCGGGCAGGGGCTGTCGATCGCCCTGTCCGCGCTGGACTCCGGCCGTCTCGGGATCGCCGCCACCGCCGTCGGCCTGGCCCAGCGCGCCCTCGACGACGCGGTCGCCTACGCCCGGCAGCGCACGAGCTTCGGCAAACCGATCATCGAGCACCAGGGGCTCGGTTTCCTGCTCGCCGACATGGCCGCCGCCGTGGAGTCGGCACGCGCCACCACGCTCGCCGCCGCCCGCCGCCGCGACGCTGGGCTGCCGTTCTCCCGCCAGGCCAGCATCGCCAAACTGGTCGCCACCGACGCCGCCATGAAAGTCACCGAGGACGCCGTCCAGGTGTTCGGCGGTGCCGGCTACACCCACGACTATCCGGTCGAACGGTACATGCGCGAAGCCAAGGTCATGCAGATCTTCGAAGGCACCAACCAGATCCAGCGGCTGGTCATCAGCCGGCACCTCGCCTGCTCCTGACAGCTCCTCGCCCCGGCCCGGCACGCGCGCCCCGGCGGGCCGCCACTCCGTTCACACCGTCAGTCAGCCGGGCAGGCCGCTGGCCGTTCGGTCAGGCAAGGCTGTTCGGCGGCGTCCGCATCCGCGTCCGTATCCGCGTCCTGGACGATCCCGTGCAGCAGCAGTTTCGCCAGCTCGGCGTAGGCGTCGGCATCGGAGAGGCCGGTGACACCCGCGATCTCGCCCTGCTGAATGGCGACCATCGCAAGGGTCGCGACATGCCCGACAAAGGACGCGTGCACATCACGGAAAGCCCCGCCGGCCACCCCTTCGGCGACGAGCGTACGAATCCGCGCCGCCGCGACCCGCGTGTTGAGCTCGTAGACGTCGCGGGCCGGCGGGAAGGCTGCGAGATCCCGCCGGAAGGCCTCGGACGCCGGCTTCAGCTCCTCCGCCACGGCCGCCAGATAAGCGCCGACCCGCGCACCCGGATCCACGACCTCGGCCACCCGCCGCTCCACCTCGGCCGCGGCGGCACGGAAGAAGTGGACGACGACCGCGACGGCAAGCTGCTCCTTGCTGTGCGCCAGCGTGTAAAGGCTCGACTTCGAGCAGCGCAGCCGCGCGGCAAGATCAGCAAGTGTGAAGTGCGCGAACCCCTCACGCAGGAAAATCTCGACGAGCCGGTCGAACAGGTCGGACTGCCGAGACGTACGGCGGCTGCCGGAGCTCGGCCACGGATGGCCGTCGAGGGACACGGTCATGACCAGTACAACGTTACCGGCCCAGCGGACACGGCGGCCCGACGCGGCAGCACAGGACACCGGACACAGGAAGATCGCGACCGCCCCGAAGCCGTACCCGGCCGGCCCCGGATCGCGCGGGCAACGTCCGCCCGCCGCCGGACACACACGGAGCAACGGTCAGCTAATCATCAGCGGCCACGCCGGTGACGACATTCGTTGACAGGCTGCGAAAAAGATCGCCGTATGTTTGTTGCCATGTACGCCAGCCGGGCCGAAAAACGTACCGAACGACGAACTCGTCCGGATCGTGCCCGTACGGAAGCCCGCGGACAGCGTCCACGGCCCGGCCGGGATTCTATCGCTGGAAGTCTATTCGCTTCAGGCGGTTCGGGTAGATGCTGAAACGGCCCAGGTCGTTGGTGCCGAAGAAATCGCAGCCGGTTCCGATGCCACCCCGCGCCGTCTGGCCGGTGAGCAGGGTGACGACCAGGTCGGCCTTGCCGTTCGGGGTGAACTGCTCGTCCGAGCGCAGCACCTCTATGCTTCTCATTTTCTCGAACGGGATGTCCTGGCCGCTGGACAGCGTGATGCCGTGCCCCACGGAGATGCAGTAGGACAGTGTTTCGGCCCGTACCGAGGTGGCCACGCCGTCCGTCGCGGTCAGCACCGCGGTCGCCTCGGACCATGGCCTCGTCCCGGAGAGCGCCGACGGACTGGCGCCTCCGGCGGCTCCAGAAACGGCGTCGCCCGAAACCGATGAAACCGGCAAAGGTGATGATGCGGATGAGGCGGACGAATCCGATGAGCCTCTCGATGACGACGAAGCAGACGATCCTGGTGAGGACGGCGAAACAATCGGGCCGCGCGAGCCGGCCGCCCCTGCGCTCGCCAGCGAGGCTTCGCCGTCACCGGTGCCGGTGAGGGTGGCCAGGGAAACGACCGCGGCGATGACGGCGGCCAGCAGGAAAGCGGTCACGACCGCCCACCGCAGCCGGCGCCGAGGCCTACGGCCCCGGTCGCCATCACCAGGGGGTACGGCCGGCGGCTGGAAGGGCAACGTGCCTGGCAATGGCGGCTGTGCCTGGTGCGGCCAGGGCGGCTGCGTGCCCTGCGCGCCATAGCCGGCGCCGATACCTGTGCTGTCCGCGCCGGTATCGGCGCCACGGCCGGCTCTCAGGCGCGGCTCGTGGCCACGGGCCTGGTACGCGGGTGTCTCCTGCTTGTTGAGGACATCTGCCGCCGGCGGTGGCGTCGCGGGCCTGAAAGCGTCTGCCTTGTCGGAAGCACCTGCCGGTGGCGGGGCCGCCGCGGGCCTGAAGGCACCTGCCGGTGGCGGCGGCCCCGCGGGCCTGAAGGCGTCAGCCGGTGGCGGTGGCGCTGTGGGTACATACCTGGCCGTCGGCGGCACCCGCTCGCCGGGTGCCGGCACGTGGCCGGCGGCCTGACGGATGTCGTCGTCGAGGCGCAGCCGGATGCTGGAGCGGGTGGTCCAGCCCGGGCCGTAGGCGTCGGCGGCGGCATGGGCCAGCTCGAGGGCGAAGGCGTGGGCGGAGGGCTGGCGGGCGGCCGGATCCTTGGCCAGGGCGCGCAGGACGACCTCCGCGACCGGGGCGGGCACCCCTGTCGGCGACGCTGGGACGACGTCGAGGTGCTGCTGCCACAGCGCGCGCACCGGCAGCTTCGGGTCGAACGGCGCCGCGCCGGTCAGCAGGTGGTAGAGCACGACCCCCAGCGCGTACAGGTCGGTGGCCGGGCCCAGCCGGCCACCGGTGATCTGCTCGGGGGCCATGTAGGCGGGGGTGCCCACGAGCGCGCTGGCGGTGGCCGCCGTCCCTTCGACGATCTTCGCGATCCCGAAGTCGGTGACCTTCAGCAGGCCCGTGGTGTCGAAGAGCATGTTGTCGGTCTTGATGTCGCGGTGCAGCATCCCCTGGCCGTGCGCGCAGGACAACGCCGTGGCCACGGCCAGCCCGGCCGCGCAGGCGTCCTCGGGCGGCAGGCCCACCCGGCGGCGGGTCAGCGTCCCCCCGCCCAGCAGCTCCATGATAATCAGATGCAGGTCCACGGTCTCGACGTAGTCGTAGACCCGGACCACATGCGGGTGGTCGATACCGGCGAGCAGCCGCGCCTCGGCGGCGAAATCGGTGCCCGCGCCCTCCTGGGCCGCGGCCAGCACCTTGATGGCCACGGGCCGCTCCAGCCGGCGGTGCCGGCCCTCGATCACCAGCCCGAACGCGCCGGTACCGAGCTGGGTGCCCAGCTCGTAGGCGGGCAGCGCGGCGCCTATCCGCGCACGATCGACGATCACGGCTCGGCGTTCACCCCCGGACGGCACCAACTACCGCCCACCATCATGAAAACGTCCATATCCTCCGCACAAGCTGTTGCGATTCTAGCCACGCGACGTTGCATGACAGGCGGAAGGTCGTTGGCCCGACAGGCCAGGAAACACGCATCATCGGATCCGTTCGCCCCTCCCGCTGGGCGGTTCAGCGTCCGGCCGAGGTTTCCGCCAGCTCGGAGACGTACGGCCGGCCCTCCCGCCAGGCCGCTATCTGATCGGGACGGCCGTAGGTCCTGAGGTAGTCCTCGACCCCGTTCTCGGTGAGCTCGCCCAGCACCGCCGGTTCGAAGCCGGTGCCGTCCGCGCCGGCGAAGGCCGGCAGCGGCTCGAGCACGGTGTCGAGGCTCGGATGGTAGAAGATCCCGATGGACCGTCGGGTCACCGTGCCGCCGGCCACGACCCGGTGGCGGACGGGACGTAGCCGGCCGTTGGTCCAGCGGGTGAGGATCGTCCCCGAGAACACCTGCAGCGCGCCGGGCACGGCAGGCACCGGGATCCACCTTCCGTCGGGTAGCTGCACCTGCAGCCCGGTGTAGTCGCCGCTCTGGTGCAGGATCGTCACGGCCGAGGTGTCCGTGTGCTCCAGCAGCAGGAGTTTGTCCTCGTCGGAGGCGGTGTCCGGGTAGGTCCAGGTCGGGTAGTCGTTGACGACAAAGCTGGTGTAGTGGGGCTCGTCGTGCGGGAAGCCGCCGGCGGGCAGGCCGAGGATCCGCTCGTACAGGCCCAGCGCCCGCCGGGCCAGGCCGACGGCCGCGTCGATGTAGGCGAAGGTGACCTCGCGCAGGCCGGGGTCCTGCGGTGGCCAGACGTTGGCGTGCTCGTAGAGCCCGAGCCACCGCCGGCTGACCCCGGCAGCGGCGGCATCGGCCGGGTTGTCGAACTGGGCGATCGAGTACCGCTCGAGCTCCAGGCGGCCGAAGTCGTCGGGCCACTGGCGCCAGCCGCGGTAGGGATGCCCGGTGGGGCTGGCGAGCGTGGCCTTCTCGGCGCGGGGCAGCCGCAGGATGCGCCCGATCCGCCGCTCGAAGTCCTCGATCAGGTCCTGCGGGACGCCGTGGTTGACCACCTGGATCAGTCCGATGCTCTCGGCCGCGTCGCGGATCCGCCGCAGCAGGCCGGCGGGGGCGTCCTCGGCGAGGGCCGCCTGAAAGTCGATGACGGGAATCGTGTCGCTCATGGCGGATGTCCCTCCGGGGATGTCTCGGGGATTGCGGTGCCGGGATGTCGAGATCGGGAGCGAATTGTCAGGGCGAGGCGCGAACGGACCGTGGGATGAATAACAACAGATACGGGCAGATGCGGACAGATATGTGAAGTACGAGGCCGATACGCCGGTCAGGACCAGGGCGTGCTGGGGCGCGGCTGGCGGACACCGTCTACGGTCAGGTCGACCCGCTCGTTGAAGAACGCGACAAGACCAGCGATCTTCGGGATCTCTGGAATGGATTCGGCGTAGCTCCACGCGATGTCGTCGATCCGCGTACCGTCCGGTCTCTCGTGAGACCAGTACCGCGCTTCGCCCTTGTACGGGCAGCGGGTGCGGGTCGGTGCCGGTGTCAGCCGGTCCCATCGCACGTCGAGCTTGGGCAGGTAGTAACGGATCGGCAGCCCGGTCTCGAAGAGCAGGGTCGGATGGTGGGTGTCGGCCAACAGCTCGCCGCCGACACGGACCTCGACGTGCCGCGACGAGGGCAGCGCGTCGACACGCTTGTAGGGGTCGCGGGGGTGGACGAAGACCTCCTCGTCCTCCTCGTACCAGGCATCGGCCCTGTCCCAGTAGAAGGCGACATGGTCGGCGAGCTCGGCCGCCTCGGGGATCGGATCCGGGTAGGCCCAGACCGCGTTCTCAGCACTCCGATCACCGACGGTGATGGTGAAGTAGGACGCGTCGCCCTTGCGCGGGCAGCGCGTGTGGTGGTCGGTGGGGGTGAGCAGGTCGAACCGGACGTCCGCGCGCGGGAAGTAGTACACCGGCAGGTGCCCGGTCTCGAAGACGTACAGCGTCCGGGTGCTGTCCGCGATCACCTGCCCGTTGAAGAGCACCCGGATCCGCCGGCCGTTCGGCTCGGTCCGCACGGGGCGCAGGTCGCGCGGCCGCAGCGAGAAAGGATCCCGCTCACCTGTCTCGGTCGCGATGGAGCCGGTTGATGTTCCGGTCGATGTCGTGCCGCTCATGTTCGGACTCCCTTTCCGTTTGTCGATGTCGTTGTGCCGGTGCCGGTGCCGGCCGGGCTCGCCGACGTCTCCGCGGCGACAGGGCGTCCGGACGTCACGCTCTCTCCTGCCGCGGCTGGCAGTACCCGCGTAACCCGCGTACCTGACCCGGCGAGCGGTGTCGACGCAGCCCTGGGCAGATCAGACGGCTCGAGGTGGCAACGCACCGTGTGCGCAGGCGCTCCGACCGGCCCGGACAGCAGCCGGACGGGAGGAGCCACCCGATCACACAGGCCGTCCAGCCGGTGGGGGCAGGTCCAGGCGAACCGGCAGCCGGCCCGCCCCACCGAATCCGGACGGCCAGACACCTGGCCCGGCACACCGTCCCCGGTCAGGCTGTCGGTGTACGGATGGTGCGGGCCGGACAGCACGGCGGAGGTGGGACCGACCTCGACAATCTGCCCCTGGTACAGGACGGCCAACCGGTCCGCCAGGTAGCCCACGACGGCCAGGTCGTGGGAGATGAACAGGTAGGAGACGCCGCCGGTGTCCCGCGCGGCCGCCAGCAGCTCCAGCACAGCGGCCTGGACGCTCACGTCCAGCGCTGACACCGGTTCGTCGCAGACGACCAGTTCGGGTTCGCCGGCGAAGGCCCGGCCGATGGCCACCCGCTGTTTCTGCCCGCCGGACAGCCGGGCGGTCCGCAGCGGCAGGAGGCGAGGGCCGAGCTGGACCCGGCCGGCAAGGTCGGTGACCGTACCCGATCCGCGCAGCGTCACCAACGCCCGGCGCAGCACGGTGGACACGGAGTGTCGCGGGTTGAGGGTGGTGTCGGGATCCTGGAAGACCATCTGCACCCGGCGGCGGTCTTCGGCGGACCGACGTGACAGCCGGGACGGCAGGAGGTGTCCGGCGAGCCGGAGCTCCCCCGGGCCATCGGGCCCGAGACCCACCAGCGCCCGGGCGAGGGTGCTCTTGCCGCTGCCGGATTCGCCGACGAGGCCGAGCACCTCGCCGTAGGCGATGTCGAGGTCGATCCCGTCCAGCACCGGCGTCCGGCCGTAGCCGCGGGAGAGCCCCCGCACGGACAGCAGCCCCGGCCGCAGCCCCGGGCCCGCGCGGTCCACTTCAGTGGTCTGCTCGGGAAGACGCGGCGTCGGGCCGCGGCCACTGTGGTGGCAGCGCACCAGGTGCCCGTCCGGGCGCACGTCCAACCGCCGCTCCGGGAGCCCGTCCGGCGGGACTCCGGTAGCGGAGGCAGCGACGGCGGGGACGGCAGGGAGAGCAGGGAGAGCAGGGACGGCGGGGACGGCGGGGACGGGGACGAGCGACGGCTCCCGGGTGCGGCAGGTCTGGTCGACGAGCGCGCAGCGGTCCGCGAACGCGCAGCCGCCCGGACGTTCGCTGGGGGCCGGCGGCTGGCCCGGCACCGCCAGCAGCCTGCGCTCCCGGCGGGTGACCCCGACCACGGGGGCCGCCGCGACCAGGCCGGCGGTGTAGGGATGCCGCGGCGCGGTGAGCAGCTCGGCCGCCCGGCCCTCCTCGACCAGGCGTCCCGCGTAGAGGACCCCCATCCGGTCGCAGCGGCGGGCGACAAGCGCGAGGTCGTGGCTGATGAGCACGACGGCGGCATTGATCTCCCGCCGCAACGCCTGCAGGAGGTCGAGGATCTCGCGTGCCACCGCCGCGTCCAGGCCGGTGGTCGGCTCGTCGAGGACGAGCAGCCGCGGACGCGACGCGAGCGCCGCCGCGATGCCAACCCGCTGCTGCTGCCCGCCCGACAGCTGGTGCGGCCATCGCCGCGCGATCACGGCCGGCTCGGGCAGGCGCACCGCCGCCAGCAGCTCCAGCGCCCGCAGGCGGGCCGCGGCACGCGACAGCCCCTGCAACCGGCAGGCCTCGGCCACCTGCGCGCCGACGCGGGCCGTCGGGTCCAGGCTGCTGGTGGCACCCTGGTGGACCATGGCGAACGCGGTCGCCCGCCACCGGCGCCGGTCCCGTTCCGGCAGGCCGCCGACGTCGACGCCGTCCAGGTGGATGCTGCCGTGCTCGACCCGGCCGCCGTCGGGCAGGACACCGGCCAGCGCCGCCGCCAGGGTGCTCTTGCCGGATCCGGACTCCCCCACCAGCCCGTAGCTTTCACCGGGACGCACCCGCAGGCTCACGCCGTCCACGGCGGCCACCCGCGCGCCCGACGCCGGGTAGCTCACGCTCAGCCCGTCGACGACGAGCCCCCCGGGCGTGCCCGGCCCGGTCACGCCCGCCGGTGTGCCGCCGACCGCGCCACCGACCGCCAGCCCGCTCACCGCGCCGCCGACCATCGGCCCGTTCACCGCGCCGCCACCTGTTCCCGCAGGTTGTCCGCGACCAGGGCGACGCCGATGACGAGGCTTGCGACGGCGAGCGCCGGGAAGAGCACCGTCCACCAGGCGTGCTGGAGGAAGACCCGGCTGTCCGCCACGGAGGCGCCCCACTCCGGGGAGCCCGGCGGCTGGCCGAGCCCGAGGAACGACAGGGTCGCGGCGGCGAAGACCGCGTCACCGAGCCGGGACGTCGCCTCCACCAGCACGGTTCCGGCGACGTTGGGTAGCACCTCGCGGCCCAGCAGGGACGGGAACGGCTCACCGCGCAGCCGCGCCGCCTCGACATAGGGCTTCTCCCGCTCGACCAGCGCCGCAGCCCGCACACTGCGAGTAACAATCGGCACGAAGAACACTCCAATAACGACGATCAGGGCGGTGGTGGACCTGCCCACCAGCGCCGCCACGACCACCACCCCGACCAGGCTCGGGAAGACCGCGAGCGCGTCGACGACCCGCATGACGATCTCGTCCAGCAGGCCCCGCCGGACGCCGCACACCAGCCCGAGCAGGCTGCCGGCGGCCACCCCGGCCGCGGCCGCCAGCGGAGCGACCTCCAGCACGGGACGGGCACCGGCCAGCACCCGCGCCAGCACGTCCCGTCCGAACTGGTCGGTGCCGAACAGGTGGCCCCAGCCCGGCGGACGGAACCGCTCGGCCGGATGCTGGGTCATCGGGTCGGCGGGGACGAGATGCGGCCAGAACGCCGCGACGACGGCCCATCCGAGGAGCAGGACCGCGCCCGCCACGAACGACGGCCGGCGCACCAGCCGCCGGACGACCCGTGGCCCGCGGGCCACGGCGGCGACCGACGGCGCCCCGGCGTCGACGACGCTCCCTGGACTCCCTGCGCCTCCTGGGATCCCAGGGCTCACCTGGCCCACCGGGCTCGCCTGGCTCACTGGTGAGCCACCTTCCCGACCCGGATCCGCGGGTCGAGCAGCGCGTACACGACGTCCGCGACGACGTAGACGAGCATGCCCACCGCGCCGAGGACGATCGCGGTGGCCTGCAGGGTCGGCACGTCCTTGCTGGTCGCGGACGTCAGCAGCAGGTCGCCGATGCCCTGGTAGCCGAACAGCAGCTCGACGGTGACCAGCCCGGCGAGCAGGAACTGCAGCTGGACGGCGAGCGCGCTCGTCGCCGGGACCAGGCAGTTGCGCAGCACGTGCCTGCGCACGAGCTGCCCCTCGGGCAGGCCGCGCACCCGCATCGCCCGGATGAACGGGCTGGACAGCGTAGCGGCGGTGCTGGCCCGCACGTGCCGGGCGACGTAGCCGGCACACAGCAGGACCAGCGAGATCGCCGGCAGCAGCAGATGTTCCACCCGGGTCGCCAGCCCCGCTCCCGGGGGCGCCTGGGCCGAGGAGGGCAGCCAGTGCAGCTGGACGCTGAAGACCACCAGCAGCACGACCCCGGTGACGAACTCCGGTGTGGCCCCGAGGCTCAGGCCGGTCACGCTGAGAACCCGGTCGAGCGGGCGCCCCTCCCGCAGCCCCGCGGCGAGGCCGAGCGCCAGCGCGAACGGCACGAGCAGCGCGAAGGCGAGCAGGGCCAGCAGCAGGCTCTGGCCCAGCCGGCCCATCGTCAGTGGCCGGACCGCCACCCCGAGCGTGTAGGACTGTCCCCAGTCACCGGTGACGAACCCGCCCAGCCAGTGCAGGTACCGGCTGGGCAGCGGCTGGTCCAGCCGCAGCTGGTGGCGCAGCGCGTCCACGGAGGCCTGGCTCGCTTCCGGGCCGAGCACGACCCGGGCGACGTCGCCGGGGATCAGCTCGGTCGCGACGAACACCAGCAGGCTGACCGCCAGCAGCGTGACCGGGATCGTCAGCAGCCGTCTGACCAGGAAACGCGCCACACCCGATCAGGCCCTGGTCACGGTCGTCAGGTCCAGGAACGCCGACGGGTGCGCCCGCAGCCCCCTGATCCGGTCGGTCCGGTAGGCGCGGACCGCGCCGTTCCACACGCTGACGATGACCGGCACGTCCTCGTTGAGCGCCCGCGCGATGATTTCCGCCTGTTTCTTCCGTTCGGCCGGGTCGGTGGCCGCGTCGTAGGCGGTGGCCGCCGCGTCCACGGCCGGGTTGGCGTATTTGGAGCCGTTCCACACCCCCTGGCTCTTCACCATCGGGATGATGAACTGGCTCGCCGTGGGCCGGCCCGCCCAGCCGACAAGGTTCGCGGTTGTGAACAGCCACGGGGTGTCGGTGGTCTGGTCGCCCCCGTAGAACGCCCCGGAGGTCTGCTGGTCGAGGTCCACGGTGATGCCGACCTGTTTGAGCTGGTCCTGGATGACCAGCGCGTAGGACCTGTTCGGCGGGTCGAAGCTGAGGGTGAAACGCAGGTTGTCCACGCCCGCGGCGGCCAGCAGCGACCTGACCTTCGCCTCGTCCCTGGCGCGCTGCTGGAGATCGGTCGGCGCGCTGGCGAACGAGGGCGCGAAGAGATGGTCGTTGCCCAGGACACCGGCCCCGTCGCGCACGCTGGTCAGCACCCCCGGCCGGTCCAGGGCGTACGCGACCGCCTGGCGGACCTCCTTCCGCGTGAACGGCGGCCTGTCGACGCGCAGCGTGAACGCGGTCAGGCCGGTGCTGTTCACCTTGTCGACGGCGATGGAGCCGCCGCCCGCGACCGGGCCCACCAGGCTGGCATCCGACAGGATCTGCCCGTCGACGGCACCGCTCTGCAACGCGAGCAGATCGGCCTGCTCGTCCTTGTAGAAAGCCACCCGGACGCCGTCGAGATACGGCTTCCCGGAATCCCAGTACCTCGGGTTACGGGTGAACGACGCGCCCGTGCCGCTGTCATAGGAGTTCAGCAGGAACGGGCCTGTGCCGATCGCCTTCTGGGCGAACGTGCCCACCTGGTAGTCCGGCTTCAGGATGAGCGCGTTGTAGTTGCCGGCGGACACCAGATAGGGAAACTCCGAGAACGGCCGCTCGAGGCGGAACACGACCGTGTCGGAGCCCGCCAGCGAGACACCGCCGGCCTTGAGCACCGTGTCGAACGCCGACAGCGCCGCGGACTTGTTCGCGGGATCGAGCAGACGGTCGAACGACGCCTTCACCGTGGCCGCGTCCAAAGGTGTGCCGTCGGAGAAGAGGACTCCCTGACGGATGGTGAACGACCAGGTCCGGCCCGCCTCCGACGACGTCCACGCGGTCGCCAGCCGGGGTTGCAGCTGGAAGTCGGAGTCCAGCCAGATCAGGTAGTCGGCGACGAGCTGGACCAGGGCGATCGCGGTGCCGTCGTACATCGTCACCGGATCCAGCGCGGTCGGCGGCGGCGGAGCGCTCAGGGTGACGGTGCCTCCCCGCTTCCCGCCCGCGGTCGAGGACGCCGAGGAGTCGGCGGCGTCCGCGTCACCCGTCGAACCGCCGCACGCCGCGAGGAGCGCGGCAAGCCCACCGGCGCCGGTACCGGCCAGCAGGCCGCGTCGGGTCAGCAGCGCCCGCACCGGATGTTCGGCGGACGCCGCCGCCATCCCGGCTGTTCCGGTCGTCTGAATCGGCTTGGCCGGCTGGACCGGCGCTGTCGGCTGAACCGGCGCTGTCGTCTGAACCGGCGCTGTCGTCTGAACCGGCATTGTCCGGGTCGGCGATTTTCTCACGAGGGTCGGCGTCCTTTGTGGAAGGGTGGGTGAAGCGCAGCGGATCAGGACCTGTGCCACGAACCCCCGTGTCCGGCGGCGGCCTGCGTAAATGACCATGTGACTCGGGTGCGGCGAGAGGCACAGGGGAGACGGTGGAACGCGCGGTGCTTGCAGACGGTGAACCGCCGGGCCTGCGCAGACGGGGCCGTACAGGCGGCAGCCGATCAGCCGCGGTAACAGCGCCCGCAGATCATCCGCATGAGGTCGATGTGTATCCGAGCGACCAGGAGAACTGTTCTCCACACACCACCAACGGCACCATGACCATCCCAACCAGTCAAGTGGGCAATACCTGCCAGCGACCCACCGGATTCGCGAATACGGGCAAAAATGGATAAGATTGGACGCGGATGCGGCAGGATCGTCCGGCCACGCCCCACCCAAGCCGCAGACGGCCCAGCCTGTACGGCCTGACGGCAGCCTGGGGGCGGAGTCTCGGCAAACGACCAGTTGCCCGTAGTCCAGGGAGTACCCGTGATCGACCTGCCGTTCCACCGGCCCGGCCGCTTCTGGCGGGGCAATCTCCACACCCACTCGGACCGGTCCGACGGGGCACTGCCGCCGGCGGAGATCGGGCGCCGCTACCGGGAGGCCGGCTATGACTTCCTGGCCATCACCGATCACTTCCGGGCCAGGTACGGATTCCCGCTGACAGACACCCGGCCGTTGCGCACCCCCGGATTCACCACACTGTTGGGCGCGGAGCTGCATGCCCCGCGCACCGAGTTCTCCTCGGAGTGGCACATCGTCGCCGTGGGGGTGCCACTCGGCTTCCCACCTCCCGAGCCCGGCGAGAGCGGACCGCACCTGGCCCGCCGGGCCCGGGCCGCGGGCGCGTTCATCGGCATGGCCCACCCCGCGGCTTCGCTGCTCACCCTCGCCGACGCCGAAAGCCTGGACGCGGCCCACGCGGTCGAGGTCTACAACGCACTCTCGGCCCGCGAGGACCGGGGCGACAGCTGGCATCTGACCGACATCCTGCTCAACCGGGGGCACCGGCTTGGCGCCTACGCCGCCGACGACGCGCACTTCCAGCCCCAGGACCCGCCGGGCTGTGCGGCCTGGGTCCAGGTACGCGCCGACACCCTCACCCCGGAAGCGCTCCTCGCGGCCCTCAAGGCCGGCCACTACTACTCGAGCACCGGACCCGA
>NZ_CAKKTM010000454.1:36697-43637 GCF_920888515.1 Protofrankia sp. CiP1_Cm_nod1
CCTACACGACATCCAGTTCCACGACGGCATGGTCACGGTGAGCTGCTCACCGGTGCGCAAAATACTGGTCACCGGAGGCGCTCCGGGCGCACAGGTGATCGAGGGAGAATCGCTGACGAAGGGCTCCCTGCCCGTCGCGATGTTCGAACAGTGCGGATACTGCCGGGTCACCGTCGAGGACAGGACCGGAGGACGCGCCTGGAGCAACCCGATCCGCCTGGAACCGGATCCCGTTCCCTCCATCGAGGCATAGCCACAATCACAAAGAAATATCCGATGTCATCGGGTTGTCCCGGACGCAGTCAGCCCACACAACGCCACCGTGATCACGATGGGCCACATCCAGCCCCGGATCGTGGCGACCACCTCGATCGGGGGCGCGCTCGCCGGGTCCGTACCGGGCGCGACCGGCTGCTGCACCCGGATGGAGGGGGCCTTGACCCACCAGGTCGAGGTGGTGTCCACCATCCACGCCAGCCCCTTGGCCAGCGTGTCCTCCAACGAACTCAACGTACTGTCACTGACCTTCTCGACAGCCTTGCCAGCGCCGGCCTTGACAATGGCGCCGCCCAACTCGGTGGCGGGGCCGAACTGGGTGTATCGCAACGGATTATGCAAATCGGGAAAGGCCACGGGCTCCTACCTCCGAGGGAACATCTGGAAGCCGGCGGTGGAGGCGACCCGGCCGGTAACGGTGGACCAACTGCCGCCGGGTGGGGCTACGACCCGCCAGTCCTCCCGTTCCCAGCGCAGCTCGACACGTCCGGCGGCGTACACCGTGATGCCAGTGGCGTCCTCGGCGCCGGTGGCCAGATACAGCACGACCCGGTCGGGAGTGACCGCGTCGAACCGGACCCCGACATAGCGGTAGCCCTGGCCGGAGAACCGTCCGCTCAGCCGGGCAGGGACGGCCTGCTGCGCCGCGGTCATCCGGGTCTGTTCCAGCAGGGCGGGCTGGTCAACGCCGGTGGTCTGGTCGGCGATGGTGGGTTCGAAGATGTAGGCGCCGACAGCGGCGTCCGTACGAACAGCGATGTGGATCGCGGCGAGGGCCGCGCCCAGCGGGGTGTGCGCGAATCCGGACGCCCGGTCGTCGGCCAGGATGTGCGGGCCCGCGGTCGGCGAGACCGGCAGGGCGAGACCGTGGAAGTCCAGCCAGGTCAGGTCGGAGAAGTCCAGGACGGGCAGGCCCGGATCCGGGAGCACCGGCCCGCCGCCTGCCGGGACCGGGCCGGTCGTACCCGCGGTCGGGGGCGGCGCCGGTGCCGGGGAGCCACCCCGGCCACCGAGGAGCAGCCCGACGGCGATCCCGACCGCGACCAGCCCGGCCGCGGCCAGCAGCCGCACACCTGTGGAGAAACGACGCCCGTCAGCCATCCCCGGCTCCCGCCGTCGCCTGCACGGTGCCGCGGGGGACCAGGACCAGCGGCCGGCCAGCGAACTCACGGTTGGCCGCATATCGGGGCCAGCCGGCGACCACACCGATGCCGATCGCCGGCTGCAGCAACGCGGCCACGCTGGTCACCCCCGTGCTCCCATGACAGTCTGTGACCGCCACCAGCGGCTGAACGGAAGCGACGTCCGTGGCAGCGCGGCGGTGGCGGAACTGTGTGTCATGGCCGGTGCGCATCAGCACCGTCACGCCAAGATCACCTCTTGTACCAGAAAGGATACGTATCGTCAGAATAGGCGAAAGCACAAAACTCGCTGTTGCCGGTGGGCCACTGCGCGCCGACACCTACCAGGGCTGGATCGTCCCGGCCGGTGCCGGTAACGACTGCTGTCCATAGCTCAGCCCGGCGCTGCTCACCGCCCAGCTCGCCCAGGAATCCGGCTTCAACCCGCGCGCGGTCTCCGCCGCCGGGGCACAGAGCATGGCCCAGTTCATGCCCGGCACCTGGCCGACCTGGGCCGCCGGTGCTGGATGGGAACGGTTTTATCCGGAAAGCGCTGCGCCGGTCAGGTGACCGGGGCGTTTTCGGGGAGGGGGTCGGGGACGCGGACGGCAAGGAAGGTCGCCTCGCGGCGGAGGCGGAAACCCAACGAGAGGTAGAGCCGAATCGCGTTGGTGTTGTCGGCGGCCGCGTGCAGGAACGGGGTTTCGCCGCGTTCGCGGATGCCGGCGGCCACCGCGCGCACCAACCGGCCTCCCAGCCCCTGGCCGCGGAAGGCGGGATCGGTGCAGACCGCGCTGACCTCCGTCCAGCCGGGTGGGTGCAGCCGCTCGCCGGCCATCGCCACGAGCACGCCGTCGCGGCGGATGCCCAGGTAGGTGCCCATCTCGATGGTGCGGGGCAGGAACGGGCCGGGCTTGGTGGCCGCGGTCAGCGCGAGCATGTCCGGCACGTCCGACGGCTGGAGGCGGACAGCCTCGTCGTCGGGCGCGGCGGCGACTCCGCCGTCGACGAGCTGCACCCCGGAGCCGCGCGCCACCACCTCCCACCCCGGCGGCGGCGGGACCTGCACTCCGGCGAGCGGGACCAGCGCCCCCGGGCCGGCGAGGGCGGCGATGTCGTTCCAGTCGGCGGCGTCGGGCTGTTCGGGCAGCGCCACGAAAGGGGAGACGTCGACCGGGTAGCGCAGCACGTTGCCGCGCCGCTCGGCGAGGTGCGCGTGCGCCCCGGTCAGCGACCAGCGGGCGGGGTTGTCCAGTGGATGCCGCTGGTCCGGGTCCTGCCGGCTGGCGGGGACCCGGCTCAACGGCGTTGCCATTCCTGGGCCAGCAGCTGGTAGGAGCGGACCCGGTCGGCATGGTCGTGGGTGATCGTGGTGATGATCAGCTCGTCGGCGCCGGTGGCGTCGCGCAGCTGCTCCAGCTGGTCGGCGACCTGCCCCGGCGAGCCGACGAACTGGGTCTCGACACGGTCGGCGACCAGTTCGCGGTCGGCGTCGCTCCACACGTGCCGGCGCGCCTCCTGCGGGGCCGGGAACGGGATGGCCCCCAGCGTGGTGCGGATGCTGCGTACCCACAGCCCGTAACCGGCGGCCAGCTCCCGCGCGGTGGCGGTGTCCTCGGCCACGACGATGTCGGCCGAGACGCTGACATAGGGCCGGTCAAGTTCGCCGGACGGCTGGAACGCGGCCCGGTAGGCCTCGACAGCCTCCAGGACGGTGGCCGGGCTGACGTGGTAGTTCGCGGCGAACCGCAGCCCCTTCTCCCCCGCGAGGATCGCGCTCTCACCCCCGCTGCTGCCGAGGATCCAGACCTGCACCTGCGCGCCCTCCCCGGGGACCACGTGAGCCTGTTCGCCCTCGGCGGAACGGTAGGTGCCGGCCAGCAGGGCAAGGACATCGCCGATCTGCTCAGTGTAGTTCTGTGACTGTGCGCCGGGGAGCTGCAGGAGCCCCTTCTGCAGCTCGAAGCGCGGCGAGTTGAGCAGATGCTCGAAGGAGAACCGGGGTGGGATGCGCAGCCCATTGGGCGCGCGTCCGTCCACGACGGCCGTGCCGGCGCCGAGCAGGGCCGGCTCACGCCTCACCTCGTTCGGACGCCCGCCGGAACGGCCCAGGCCGAGGTCGAGACGCCCGGGGTGCAGGGCGTCGATGAGCCCGAACTCCTCCACCGTCGACAACGCGGTGCGATGCCCGAGCTGGACGGCGCCGGAGCCGAGCCGGATCGTCGAGGTGGCCGCGGCCGTCAGCGCCAGCAGGACCGCCGGCGAGGTGCCGGCCACGCCGGGGTTGAGGTGGTGTTCGGCGAACCAGTACCGGGCGTAGCCGAACCGCTCGGCCCGCTGGGCGAGATCGATGCTGTTGCGCAGCGCCTGCGCCGCGGTCGATCCGGCGGGGATCGGGACGAGGTCCAGGACGGCGAGCGGAGTCGTGACCATGACAGGCTTCCTTACTCATAGACACGGCCTAGACGGCGGCGGGCGCGGGTCCGTCCACGGTCGGTAACGATGCGGCGGATGACGATGCGTTCGGTGACGACGGCGACGGCGAGGACGGCTGAGACGACGAGGAGGGCGGGGCTGACGGGGACGGCTCGGCGAGCACCGGGGCCCACGGCCAGGGCGGGTCCGGGATCTCGCGGCGCAGCACCGGGGCGATGTCGGACTGGAACAGCTCCAGGCTGGCGCGGTGCTGGGCGTCGGTGAGGCCGCCGGCGTCGGCGTGCAGGTGCAGCACGCTGTGCCCGAACCGCTCGTGGTAGCGGTGCACCTTCTCGATGACCTGCTGCGGGCTGCCGATCAGCGCGGAACTGCGCTCGACGAAGTCCTCCAGCGTCGGGAACACCGGTTCCATGCCGAGCCGCTTCTGGAAGGCGAGATACCCCTCGAACACCGGACGGTAGCCGGCGATGGCGTCCTGGGAGCTGCGTTCCGCGTAGTAGCCGGCCGTGCCGGCACCGACCGCCGCCAGCGCCGGGTCGTGACCGTAGTGTTCCCACTGCTCACGGTAGTACTGGACCAGTTCGGCGTACGGCTCGATCGGGTTGGTGACGTTGGCCGAGAACAGCGGGTCACCGTAGCGGGCGGCCAGGTCGACCGACTCCTTGCTGGTGGCGCTGCCGTGCCAGACCCGGATCGGCTGCTGCAGCGGCCGGGGCCAGACCTCGGCGTCCCGCAGCGCGGGGCGGAACCGCGGGTCGGCGGTGACCTTGTCCTCCCGCCAGATCCGGCGGAAGAGCTCGTAGGACTCGGCGTTGCGGTCCCACTGGTCGTCGGGGGTGACGTGGAACAGCTCCCGCTGGGCGGCGCCGTTACCCTTGCCGATGATCACCTCCAGCCGGCCGCCGGAGAGGTGGTCGAGGGTGGCGTAGTCCTCGTACGCCCGCACCGGGTCGAGCAGGCTCAGCGTGGTGACGGCGGTGAACAGCCGGATCCGGCTGGTGAGCGCGGCCAGGTGGCTGAGCACCACCGGCGGGGAGGAGGAGATGAACGGCCGTTCATGCCGTTCGCCGACCCCGAAGCCGTCGAAGCCGAGTTCCTCGGCCAGCAGCGCGTTGTCGATCACTTCGCGGAACCGCTCGGCGGTCGACTTCCGCACCCTGGTGACC
The DNA here is from genome assembly GCF_920888515.1 of Protofrankia sp. CiP1_Cm_nod1. GTDB lineage: Bacteria > Actinomycetota > Actinomycetes > Frankiales > Frankiaceae > Protofrankia. The sequence goes on from NZ_CAKKTM010000454.1 coordinate 41,697, forward strand.
GGGTCCGGGGCGTGCACGATCAGGGTGATGGTCAGGAACTTCACGACACGGCCCTCGCCGCCGGCCCCGGCCCGGCAGGGGACGCGCCGGACGCGTCGGACGTGCCTGACACGGCAGGGACGAGCGGCGCAAGACCGAGATGGTCGCGCAAGGTAATACCTTCGTACTCGGTACGGAACACGCCACGCTCCTGCAGCAGCGGGACCACCGTGTCGACGAAACCGTCCAGCCCGCCGGGGGTGATGTGCGGGACAAGGATGAACCCGTCGCTGGCATCTGCCTGCACGAGATCGTTGATCGCACTGGCCACCGTCGCCGGGGAACCGATGAACGTCTGCCGCCCGGTGATCTCGATGATCAGCTCTCGGGTGGAGAGGTTCTTCGCCTCGGCGAGCTGGCGCCACTGGTTCGCGGTGGCCAGCCTGTCCCCGAACATGCGCACGCTGGCCCGGCCGCGGGCGACCGTGTGCTCCCCGGGGTCGGGGTCGACGGCGGGCAACGGCCCATCCGGGTTGTGGCCGGAGAGGTCACGGTTCCACAGCTGCTCGAGGAACTGGATCGCGGTCTGGCCGCTGACCTGCTGGCGCCGGACCTCGTATGCGATCTCGGCCGCCTCGGCGTCGGTGTCGCCGAGCACGAACGTCGCCGCGGGCAGGATCAGCAACTGGTCGCGGGCACGGCCGTAGCGGGCCAGCCGTCTCTTGACGTCGGCGTAGAACGCCTGCCCGGCCTCCAGGGTGCCGTGCCGACTGAAGATCGCGTCCGCGCCCGAGGCGGCGAACTCCCGCCCCTCGTCGGAGTCACCCGCCTGGAAGATGACGGGACGTCCCTGCGGGCTGCGCGGGACGTTGAACTGGCCGGCGATGTCGAAATGAGCGTCACGGTGGGTGAACCTGCCCGGGTGCGGGTCGCGCAGGAACACCCCGGTCTCCCTGTCGGCGATGATCTCGTCGCCGCGCCAGGAGCCGAACAGCTCCCAGGCCGTCCGCAGGAACGTCCTGGCCCGCGCGTAACGCTGCTCCTCGGGCAGGAAGCCGCCGCGGCGGAAGTTCTCGCCGGTGAAGGCGTCCCAGGAGGTGACCACGTTCCACGCCGCCCGGCCGCCGGAGAGATGATCGAGGCTGGCGAACTGCCGCGCCACCTCGTAGGGCTCGTTGAACGTGGAGTTGATCGTGCCGGCCAGGCCGAGCCGGTCGGTGACCGCGGCGAGCGCGGCCAGCACCGTGAAGGTGTCCGGGCGGCCCACCACGTCGAGGTCGTGGATCAGCCCGTTCTGCTCGCGCAGCCGCAGCCCCTCGGCCAGGAAGAGGAAATCGAACTTTCCGCGTTCGGCGGTCCGCGCGAAATGGACGAAAGAGCCGAACTCGATATGACTTCCCGCAGCCGGGTCGCTCCACACGGTGGTGTTGTTGACACCTGGAAAGTGCGCGGCGAGATGGATCTGCTTGATCGGCCTGCTCATCGTCCGATACCCCTTTCAGACGGCTGCCGGCGCGGCCGTGGGCCGGCGGCGCGGCGGTGTCAACACGAGCGGCGCTGTCAGCGCGAGCGGGAACAGGCCCACCCGGTCACGACGCGCGGGAGCCGGTAGGGCCGGCGGCGACAGACCAGGTCGGGCGCGGCGGATCGTCACGTGCGGCGGATCGTCGGGTACGACGGGCCCGAACTGGATCCGGGCCGGACCCGATCAGGTCGGGCGGACAGCGCGTATGTCAGGAATGCTCAGGTCAGCGGGGCTCGGGTCAGGGTGGACAGAGCGCGCCGGCGACACGGCACAGATCGATGTGCCGGCGCAGAAACGAACTGATCACACCACGTTGTGGCCCGGATATACGGACGGCAGACGGGCCTGGGATCAGCCGCATGCGCCGCCACCTCCTGTCGACCGATACTTCCCGCCGATCGATGCCCGGCCGGCCCTGCCCGACGCCCGGCCCGTGG
>NZ_CAKKTM010000454.1:43921-58289 GCF_920888515.1 Protofrankia sp. CiP1_Cm_nod1
GCGAGGCCACAGCCCGCCGCCGACACTCATGACCTTTCTCGAAGGTACCACCGTGAGCCACCGGCAACGCCTGTTTCCCATCGATGCACCTGGCATTGTTTGATCATTCGATTCCGATCAATTTCCTTCAGGAGAGCGATGTCAGGCTCGGGCCAGATCGAGATCGACCGTCCGAGATCGGCCGTCAGAGCACGACAAGGCCGAGCGCGGGATCCAGCTTGCGCAGATCATGCGGATCAGAAGTGACGACCGTGGCCCGAAGCTTCCGTGCCAGCAACACGACATGGGCATCGACGACATCGCTCGCCCCCGATGCCGCCAGCAGCAGCCCGATCCGGGCAGCGATCTCCTCCGACAGGGACTCGACCCGCACCGCGCCCGTTCGCACCAGTTTCATGACGGCGTGTTGACGCGGTGATCCCCGCCAGGCCTGAGCGAGGACTCCCGCCGGCATATGCGCGGCCACCCTCGCGCCGACCAGGTCCGCGGCCAGCGCGAGCATCCGGCCGTCACGATGTTCCAGCGCGATGAGCGCGCCCGTGTCAAGGACAGTCGTTCTCACGCGGCCCCGGCCACCTGGGTGTCTCCGGCGTCATCACCGGCTTCGAGAACATCGTCGGCCGCCAGCACCGATCGCGCCCAGGCACGTGCGGCATCGTCCAGCCCGCCGGCCTCTTCGATCATCTGGTCCAGGATCTGCTGGGCCTGCGCCCAGTCCGGCTCGGCGGCGGCGAGACCGGCGAAGTAGGCCGACACCGACTCCGCCTGGCCGGCGTCAGCGGCCCGCTGCGCCTTCGCCGCGATCTCCTCCGGGACACTGATAGTGATCCGCCTGAAGCTCATAATTCAAGCATAAATCATGTGCACAGCCGCGCCCGGACGGCTTCTTCACCGACGGTCCTCTCCATCACCTCCTCGCCCGACAAGGCACGCCCAACAAGGCACGCCCGGCAAGGCAGTGCGTCGAACCCGGTGAGCCATTCGACGTAGGCGTCCTCGCGCCGTTGTCCATCCCGGCGTTGTCCATCCCGGCGTTGTCCATCCCGGCGTTGTCCATCCCGGCGTTGTCCATCCCGGCGTTGTCCGTCACGTGTGGCGACCACCGATGCCGGTCGGCTTCCCATCACCGGGCGAAGCGGCCTGACGCTGTTGCGACCATCTGGGGATCGCCTCCAGCAGCGCGCGGGTGTAGTCGTGCCGGGGGCTGGTGAACAGGTCGTCCGTCGGGCCGGTCTCCACGATCTGCCCGGCCCGCATCACCGCCACCCGGTGGGCGATCTGCCGCACGACGGCCAGGTCGTGCGAGATGAACAGGTAGGCCACGCCGGTGTCGGCCTGCAGTTCGGCGAGCAGCTCGAGGACCTGCGCCTGCACGGACGCGTCCAGCGCGGAGACGGGCTCGTCGCAGACGACGAGCTGGGGTGCCAGCGCCAGCGCGCGGGCGATCGCGACCCGCTGCCGCTGCCCACCGGAGAGCTCGGCGGGCCTGCGTTCGAGGACCGAGGCCGGCAGCGCGACCCGGTCGAGCAGGTCCCGGGCCCGGGCGGTGCGGGAGGCCCGGTCACCGACCCCGAACGCGCGCAACGGTTCAGTGATCACCTCTTTGATCGAGAACCGCGGGTCGAGGGACGCGTAGGGGTTCTGGTAGATGATCTGGGCCTGCCGGCGCAGCCGCCGCAGCCGCGCCCCCCTGGCGGCCGTGACGTCGTCACCGTCCAGCACGATCCGGCCGGCGGTCGGATCCACCAGGCGCAGGACGAGGCGGGCGGTGGTGGACTTGCCCGAACCCGACTCACCGACCAGGGCCAGCGTCTCGCCGCGGTTGACGGTGAAGCTGACGTCACTGACAGCGCGTAGCGTCCGGGCGGAGCCGCCGGCCGTACGGGGCAGCGGGAACTCCTTGACCAGGTTGTCGACCACGACGAGTGGCCGTTCGGCGGCCCCCGAGGGCTCAGCGGCTGCCGAAGGTGACGTCCGGGCCCGCGGCACGGCATGCGCGGGGGGTGCGGTGCGCGCGGGAGGTGCGGTGCGCGCGGGAGGTGCGGTGCGCGCGGGGGGTATGGCGCGGATGAGGGCGAGGCTCGGGGCGCTGCGCAGCAGCCGCTGGGTGTAGGGGTCGCGGGGGCTGTCGAGAATCTGGGCCGTGGGCCCGCTCTCCACGATCCGGCCCTGCGACATCACCGCGATGCGTCGCGCGCGGTCCGCGGCGACACCGAGGTCGTGGGTGACGAGCAGGACGGCGGTGCCGAGCTCGTCGGCCAGGTGCTGGATGTGGTCGAGGATCAGTCGCTGCACGGTGACGTCCAGGGCGCTGGTCGGCTCGTCAGCAATGATCATCTTGGGCTGCGCCGCGATCGCGATGGCGATCAGCGCCCGCTGCCGCATGCCGCCGGACAGCTCGTGCGGATACTGCCGGGCACGGATCTCCGGTTCGGCGAGGCCGGCCCGCTCCAGCAGCGCGACCGCCTCCAGCGGAGCCGAGCGGCGGGTGGCCAGCCGGTGGATGCGCAGCACCTCGGCCACCTGGACGCCGATCCGTTTCACCGGGTTGAGGGAGACGGTGGGGTCCTGCGGGACGAGCCCGATCCGGGCCCCGCGGATGGCACGCAGCTCCCGCTCCGACAGGGTGGCGAGGTCACGGCCACCGAACCGGACACTGCCGGCGTCGATGTGTCCCCCGGCCGGCAGCAGCCCGACGATCGCGTGCGCCAGCGTGCTCTTGCCCGAGCCGGACTCGCCGACCAGCGCGACGATCTCACCCGGCTCGACGTCGAGGTCGACACCTTGGACGGCGGGCAGCGGCCCGGTCCGGGTGCGGTACGACACGGACAGCCCGCGGATCGCGAGCAGGCCCGCGCCCGCGTGATCGCCGTCGTGATCGCCGTCGTGACCATCGGTGGGGATGCTGTCGGCGCCGGCGGTGGAGGCGCCGTCAGGGGAGGCACCGTCGCGGCTGCCGGGGCGGTCCTGGCTGTCGGTGCCGTGATCGGTCATCGTTGGGTGGCCCATTCTCCGTCCAGTGCCCGGGCGATGCGGTTGGTCGCCAGTACCGTCGCCGCCACGGTCAGGCCGGGCAGCGTCGAGAGCCACCACGCGTTGGCCAGATAGTTACGGCCGTCGGAGACGAGCGTGCCCCACTCCGGCGCGGGCGGCGCGGCGCCGTAGCCGAGGAAGCTCAGCGAGGACACCGCCAGCACCGCGGTCCCGAAGTCGAGCGTTGCCAGCACGACGACCGGCCCCATCGCGTTGGGCAGCACGTGCCGTCCGAGCACGCCGTACCAGCGCGTCCCCGACGAGCGCGCGGCCTCGACGAAGACGGCCTGGCGCACCCTGAGCACCTCGGCGCGCATGACCCGGGCGAAACTGGCCACGCTGGCGATCCCCACCGCGACGGCGACCTTCACCGTGCCGTACCCCAGCGCGGTCACCAGCGCCAGCGACAGGAACAGGGCCGGGATGGACAGCAGCACATCGACGAAGCGCATCAGCACGTCCTCGACCCAGCGGCCGGCGAATCCGGCGACCAGCCCGAGGGCCCCACCGACGACGAACGCGACCGCGACCGCGACCAGCGTCGCCTTCAGGGACAGCGCCGCCCCGTGCACGACCCGGGAGTAGGTGTCGCGGCCCAGTTCGTCGGTGCCGAACCAGTGGCGGGCGCCGGGCGGCTGGAAGTTGTCGGCCGGCACCCCCAGCAGCGGGTCACGCCCGGTGAACAGCGTCGGCCAGAACGCGGCCAGCACCACCAGCGTCACCACGATCAGTGACAGCACCAGCCCGGGACGGCGCAGGAAGAACCGCGACAGCCGCCGCACGTCCACGCCCAGCCGCGGGCCCGGCGCCGGCGACATCGCCTCGGACGGCGGCTCGGGCCCGGCCTGGACGGCCGGCCCGGCGGCCAGTGACCGGCTCACGAGGGGCTCCTTCGCACGCTCACGCGGGGCTCCTTCGCACGGTGGCGGCTACCACGACCCGTGGGTCCAACAACGGGTAGATCAGGTCGACGACCAGGTTGACCAGCACGAAGACCAGTGCGCCGAAGACGACGACCCCCTGCACGACCGGGAGGTCCTGCACGGAGACCGCGGCCGCGGTGATCCGGCCGAGGCCGTTGCGGGCGAAGACCGTCTCGATCACGACGGCGTTGGCCATCAGCTGCCCGACCAGCAGGCCGATGACCGTCAGCGCCGGCAGGGACGCGTTGCGCAGCGCATGGCCAAGATGGACGCGGGCCCGTCCGGCGCCCTTGGCCCGGGCCGTCTGCACGTACGGCTCGTCCAGCGCGGTGAGCAGGCTCTTGGCCAGCACCTGCGCGACCATCGCGCCGGTGGGGACCGCCAGGGTGACCGCCGGCAGGACCAGGCCGCGCAGCCCGTCGTTGCCGAAGGCCGGGAACAGCCGCAGCCGGAAGGAGAACAGCTGGACGATCATCAGGCCGACCCAGAACGTCGGTATCGACACCCCCAGCGACGGCAGCGACAGCAGGGCCTGGCGCAGCCAGCGCTGCGAGGTGTAGGTCGCGACCAGCGCCAGCCCGCCGCCGAGGAGCGTCGCGAGCAGCAGTGCCGCGCCGGTGAGCTGCAGCGTCTGCGGCAGCGCGTCGGCGATCACGGAGGTCACCGGCCGGCCGGTGGACACCGAGTCGCCGAAGTCGCCGCGCAGCGCACTGCCCAGGTAGTCGACGTACTGCACCAGCACCGGCTTGTCGAACCCGTACTGCCCCTTCAGCTCCTCAAGCCGCGCCGGGTCGATGGCCGAGGAGTCCATCCCGGCGCCGGCCATCGCCGAGACCGGGTCGCCGGGCAGGTAGTCCAGCACCAGGAACGACAGCGTGTAGGCCGCCCACAGCACGCCGGCCGCCTGCGCGAGACGCCGGATCACGTAACGTCGCATCCGCTGTCCTCCTCCCGCCCGACGCGGGCGTCCCGGCCCTCATGCCTCCCGGCCCTCGCATGTCCGGGCCCTCGCACGCAACTCTCTCGCACGAGGGCGCGGCACCCGCCTGGCCTGTCCCGGTCGTTCAGGCGCCGTCCGGCCCCGCGGGCCGGCTGGTGCCGTGTCAGCTCTTCCAGGTGTCGTGCAGCTGGATCCGGCTGGACGCCTCGAAGTCCAGGTTGTGGACGTTCTTCGACACACCCAGCTCGGTCTGCAGCTCCACGACCGGGACGACGTAGGCGTTCCGCACGATCAGCTGCTGGGCCTGGGCCACCAGGTTCTGCCGCCTGACCGGATCCGGTTCGGCCGCCTGGTCGGTGAGGACGCTGTCGAGCTGGGTCGGCGGCAGCCGGTACGCGTTCGCCAGCTGCGTGGAGTACAGGGTGCGCAGGATGTCGGGGTCGGCGCGGGTCAGGTTGCCCCACAGCACGTCGAAGTCGCCCGAGCGCTGGATTTGGGCCGCCTGCGCGATCTGTAGCTCCTTCAGCACGAGATCGACACCGACCGTCTTCAGCTGCTGCTGGACCAGTTCCAGGGTCGGCTTGTTGGTGGCCGCGTTGGCGAACCAGCTCACCGCCAGGCGCAGCGGGACGCCGTCCTTCTGCCGGATCCCGTCGGCGCCGGGCACCCAGCCGGCCGCGTCCAGCAGCGACCTGGCCCGGGCGGCGTCGAAGGCCAGGTCCGAGCCGAGATCCTGGTAGCCGGGGGCCGTGTGCGCCAGGATGCTCGTCGCCGGGTGGGTGCCGGTCGGGAACACCGTGTCGGCGACCTGCTTGCGGTCGATGGCGAACAGGATGGCCTGCCGCACCTTCTGGTCCTGCAGGATCGGCCGGGAGTTGTTCAGGCTCAGGTTGAACACCACCCCCGGGTTGGCCCGTGCCTGCAGGCTGGCCCCGCCGCCCTTGAGCGCAGCCTCGTCGGCGCGGCCCACGCTGCCGATCGCGTCGACCTGTCCGGAGGTCAGGCTGGCGCTGCGCACGCCCGCCTCCGGGACCACCTTGAACGCGAGCGTGTCCAGGTACGCCTCGCCCTTCTTCGTCCACAGGGACGAGCCCCAGTTGTAGCCGGTGCGCTTCGCCAGCGTGATCGACTGGGCCGGCGCGTACTTCGACAGCACGAACGGGCCCGACCCGGTCACACCCTCACCGCACCGCTGCTGCGGGGTTCTGGCGATGCTCGCCCCCGACACCAGCCCCAGCGAGAACGTCGACGTGGCCTGCAGGAACTGGGCGTTCGGCTGCCTGAACGCGACCGCGGCGGTGAGGTCGTCGACCACCGTGGTGCCCTCGTAACCGCTGAGGTAGCCCGTCCCCAGGACAGCCAGCGCGCCCAGCTTCGGTATCGCGTCGAAGTTGTCCTTGACCGACCGCGCGTTCACCGGCGTCCCGTCGCTGAACGTCGCACCGGGCCGCAGGTGGAAGGTGAACGTCCTCGCGTCCGGGCTGATCTCCCAGCGCTCCGCCAGCCACGGCACGATCTAGCCCGTCCGGGGGTTCTGGTCGGTCAACGAGTCGACGATCTGCCGCAGCGAGTAGATCGTGTCGTTGCTGCCCACCTGCTGCGGGTCCACACATCCCGCGTCCGAGCCCACCGCAAAGGTCAGCGTGCCCCCCGGGCGGGGTGTGCCGGCACGCGCACCGCTGGTGGGCTCGTCGTCATCGGAGCCACAGGCGCTCACCAGCGTCGCGGCCGCGGCGAGCGCGGCAACAGCCACCGCCCACCGAGGAGCGGGCCCGGACCGGGCTGATCTGTTCACAACAGTCCTTTCCTGCGAGGCAGCCGAGGGAAGCAGCCGGCGGGGCCGTATACCCGCGCACCTGAAATCCCGGACGGACCGTGACAAAAGCACAGAACAGGCAATGAAAAGAACAACGCGTTATGCGATGGACACGTAATGCCGACCCGCATGGTGTGGCGTCAGGACCACCACAGGCAGAAAGACGAGCCGAAACATGGCGATGAGGACGCACCGTGAGCCACGACCGGTGACACGGCGATGCCATGGAAACGCCAGACAGATCCACTCACGGCTGACGGCGAGCGGAGCCGGTATCAGCTCAGACGCTGGCGGCTACGGACACAGACAGCTCGTCACCCGCTGTAGATCGATATGCCGACGCGAGAACGTCGCCGGGGCGACACAGCACGGCGAAACAGCGCAGGCATGGCCATGCGACCGCTGCACGCTGGTTTCCTCCTACGACCACGCACGCGCCCACACGACCGCTCTGTCGCGCCAGGCTCATCTCTGGAGCGCCCGACCGCGGACGTGGCTACCGGCCGGTGAAACGGAGCCCGACACCGACGTCCGGTGCCAGAAGCTACCCGCCCACAGATCACCCGTCAATATCGACCGACAAGGTAGAAAATCAGCCCGACCAGGCCGGTCGCGCCCAGTCACTCACCGCATCGTCCAGCCCACCAGCTCCTTCAGTCCTCTGCCCCGGAATCCGCCGGGCCCGCACCCGGTCCGGCCCCGCGACGGCGACAGCGACAGCGGCGAGACCGTCTGCCGAGGAGGGCCGGCCCTGCCGACGAGGATCCCGTCGGCGAGGTGGACGGTCAGCGAGGTGGACGGTCAGCGAGGTGGACGGTCGGGCCGCGGCGGGCGCTGCCGGTGGGTAGCGTGGCGGAGGTCGTGGACTCGGGGGGTGGTGGCGATCGACCGACCATGGCTGCGGGTACCGATCGGGCCCGAGGCAGCTTCGTGGTCGACGGTCACGGCGTCCCGCACGGTGCTCGTGGTGGCCCACACCGTCACCTCGACGAACCGCCTGCTCGACGTCCTTCCCGCGCTCACGGCCGACACCAGGGTCCAGGTGGTGTTCACGACGACCGGCACCTCACCCTTCAACGATGGCGTCGTCGACCTGCTGGCCGGTATCGGCGCGCGGACAGTACCGTGGGAGCAGGCGGTGGCGACCCGTTTCGACCTGGCCCTCGCGGCAAGTCACGGCGGCGACCTGCACAAACTGTCGGCTCCGTTGATTGTCATGCCCCACGGCGCCGGATATAATAAATATTTGAAACCGGAAACCGGAAACCGGAAACCGGAAACCGGAAACCGGAAACCGGAAACCGGAAACCGGAAACCGGAAACCGGAAACCGGAAACCGGAAACCGGAAACCGGAAACCGGAAACCGGAAACCGGAAACCGGAAACCGGAAACCGGAAACCGGAAACCGGTGTTCGGGCTGGCCCGGGAACAACTGTTACGCGACGGGAAGGTCGTCCCGTCCGCGATCGTGCTCTCGCACGAGGAGCAACGCGCCCGGCTGCGCCGCGACTGCCCGCAGGCCGTGCCCGTCGCGGTGGTGGCCGGTGATCCCTGTTACGACCGCCTGCGCGCGAGCCTGCGTTTCCGCCGGGAGTACCGCGGGGCGCTGGGAGTCAGCCCCGCTCACACACTGGTGACACTCACCTCGACCTGGGGCCCCGGGTCGCTGCTGGGCCGCTGGCCGCACCTGCCGGCCCGCCTGCTCGCCGAGTTACCGGTGGACGAGTACCGGGTCGCGGCGGTCGTGCATCCCAACGTCTGGCACGGGCACGGCCCATGGCAGCTCCGGGCCTGGCTGGACGAGGCCCGCCGGGCCGGCCTGCTGCTCATACCCGCCCGGGAGGGGTGGCGCGCCGCCCTGGTCGCCGCGGACGCGGTGATCGGCGACCACGGATCCGTCACCGTGTACGCGGCGGCGCTGGACCGGCCGGTTCTCCTCGCGGCGGGCGACCCCGCCGAAGTCGACCCGGACGGCTCCACCGCCGCCCTGCTGCGCACCGCGCCCCGGCTGACGGCCACGGCGGGGCTGCGCGCGCAGGTGGACCGGGCCGTCGCGACACACCGACCGGGCCGGTACGCGGATCTCGCGGCGGCCACGTTCGCCCGGCCCGGGGAGTCCCTGCGGGTGCTGGCCGACCTGATGTACCGGCTGATGGGCCTGCCACCGCCCGCCGGCCCACCGAGCCCGGCCCGGGCCCCGGCGCGCGTGCCGACGCCCGAACACGAATGGCGGCACCCGACCGCTCTGCTCGCCGAAACAGCCATCATCGCCGCCGGCACCGGCACCGGCACCGGCACCGGCACCGATGATGGCACCGGCAGCGGCACCGATGCGGACACCGGCCTCGGCACCGGCATGAGGGCCGCCGCGGGGACAGGCCTCGACCGGGATGCGGACGTGGGGACGAGCACGGAGGCGGGGATGGACCAGGATGCCGGGGCGAACCGGACGGCAAAGGCCGGCCAGGATTCGGACCAGGGAACAACGGCGACGGCGACGGCGACGGCGACGGCGACGGCGACGGCGACGGCGACGGCGACGATCACAATCCGGCGACTGCCCGCGGTCGCGGACGGGCGCACGGACGGCCACCTCCTGACCGGTGGGCGCCCACGCATGACCGACCCGCACCTGGTCGTCGACATCGCCGAAACCGACATACGGCTGCTGGAGAGCGCCGACGTCATGGTGCGGCGCGTGCCCGGCATCGACTATCCCGCCGAGGAGTGGCTGGCCGACACCCTCGCCGACTACCCGGGCTGCCGGCTCGCCGCCGACGTCTCGGACCCTCCGTACTGCCTCGTCCGCCTCCGGGACGGCACGACGCTCAGGGCCTGGATGCAGGCATACGTCATACAGTCAACACAGCAAGCCGCCATGACCACGACGCAAACCGCACCCACCAGCACGCCCATACCGCCATCGGTGCCGACATCGGCGCCGACATCGACGGCGTGGGCACCCGCACGGGCGCCGACGCCGACCGACGACCCGGCCCTGCTCGCCTCCGCGATCTACGGATGGTTCGTCGAGGGCCGCCGGCCGGCGTTACCCGCCACCGGCCTACACGTCCAGACCGGGACGCGAAGCATGATCGTTCATGCGTCCAGAACAGGCACCGGGGAGTAAGCCGCGGCCAGCGCACCACCCCGCGGCCACAACCCCCCGGCCGGGCAGCCACGCCCATGTCGGATCACAAGAACTGGATCACAAGAACGAGTACGAAAGTGGCTGCCACAGCGACCACATATCCCCTCGTTCTCATGATTCGACAGTATTTGATCACAAGGGATCGGGCGGGGGGCGGTTCGGGACGAGGGACGGAGGGGCGGAGTGCGCGGAGGGGCGGAGAAAGGAGCGGCGTCGGCGTGTGCCATGTTGGACGCACCGGGCGGGTCCACGCGTGTCACGTCGCCGGATTGGTGTCCGCCAGTAGTGCCTCGCGTAGCCGGTGGGCGCGGGGGCTGCCCGCGTCGGTGTACGCGGTGAGCGCTTCCTCCCGGTGGCGCCGGGCCGCGAGGTGGTCCCCGGTCGCCGCGGCCACGTCGGCGAGCACCTCCGAGGCCAATGCCACCTGGAACGGGACGCCGCGGCGGCGCATGATGTCGATCGCCGCGGCCAGCGCCCGCTCCGCGTCGGCGTAACGGGCCAGGTCGCAGTGCACCTCCCCGAGGCTGATGAGCACCCGCGCCTGGTTGTGCTCGTCCGGTAACGCCTCAAAGCCGGCCAGGGCCTCCGCCAGCACCGCGGCCGCCTCGGCGGACCGGCCGGAACCGGCGAGCGCCCGTCCGAGATGGTGGGTCTGCAACGCGACGCCCCGGGCGTTGCCGAGGTCCGCGTTCATGCTCCGGGAACGCTCGAACGCGGCGATGGCCGCGGGGTAGTCCGCCTGCTCGAAGCGGGCCCGGCCGACGAACTCCAGCACGGACGCCTCCACCCGGCGGTTCACCGCCACACGGGCGAGCCGGATGGCCTCCTCGAACTGGGCCTCGGCCTCGGCGAAACGCTCCAGCTCGACCAGCGCCCGGCCCAGCTGGCTGCGCATCCTCGCCTCGGCCGCCTGATGGCCGAGACGAGCCGCGGCGGCAACGGCGAGCTCGTGGGATTCCAGCCACTCGGGGTAGTGCTTACGGTTGTAGTACAGCACCCACAGCGCCTCGCACAGCTCCCAGACCGCCGTGTCCCAGCCGCGCGCCGAGGCCGTGCGCACCGCGTCCAAGAGATTCGACCGCTCCGACTCCAGCCAGTCGAGCGCGGCGCCCGGGGAGGACAGCCGGGCCGGGTCGACGGCCGAACCGGCCAACGGCACGTCGTCGTCCCCCCGGCCGGCGTCATGATCGCCCTGACCGCTCCGGCCGGTACGACCGCCCTGATCGGTACGGCCGGCCCGGGTCGCACCCAGCAGCCGTTCGGCCCACCCGGCCTGCTCGGACAGCCGCATCCGGGAACCCATCGCCACCCGGTCGGCGACGGCCGCGCCGCGCAGGTACGCGTCGACGACGCGACGGGCGACATCGTCACGCCACTGTGGCGACTGCTCGCTCTCGGCGCATCGGAAGGCGTGGATCCGGACCAGTTCGTGAATTCGATACCGGCCGTCGCCCACCGCTTCGACCAGGTTCGCCGAGAGCAGAACCGCCAGCGCGTCCTCGACGACATCGGGGGGCAGGCCCGTCGCGGCCACGGCCACGGGCCCGCCGAACTCACGTCCCGGATGCAGGCCGAGCACCCTGTACAGGGCGCGGGCGTCGGCCGGGAGAGCGGCGTAGGCGACTTCCAACGCGGCTTCGATCACCGGATCACCTTCCAGGGACAGCCGGTCCAGCCGGCCGCGTTCGTCCCGGAGCCGGGCCGCCACGTCCGCCATGGCCAGGTGCGGGCCGGCCTTGAGCTGGGCACCGACGACACGCAGCGCGATCGGCAGCCCGCCGCACAGGCGCACCATCTCCGCGGCGGCCTCGGGCTCCCGGGACAGCCGCGCCGGCCCCACCATCCTGGAGATCAGCTCAACGCCGTCCGCCGGGGCGAGCGGACGCAGCGTCAGCAGATCGGCGCCGTCGGCGAGCAGCGCGGTGAGCCGATGATGGCTCGTCACCACGACCAGGCTGTCCTCCGAGGCCGGCAGCAGCGGGGTCACCTGCGACGGGAACTCGACGCCGTCGACCACGACCAGCAGCCGCAGACCGGCGGTGCGCTGCCGGTAGGCGGCTGTCAGACCCGCCAGGTCGGCCGGGATGCGGCCGCCGTGCGCGCCCAGCGCCTCGACGAACCCGCGCAGGACGTCACTGACCGCGGCAGCGCCACGGCAGGCCAGGCGCTCCACGTCGACGTAGAGCTGGCCGTCGCCGAAGCGGGGCCGGACCTCGTGCGCCCAGCGGGCCGCCGCGGCGGACTTGCCGACCCCCGGCATCCCCGTCACGACCACCACCCGCGGACAGGCAATGTCGGTGGGGCGGTCGAGCAGGTCGTGGAACGCCGCCCTGTCCGCGTTCCGGTTGACGAAGACCGCCGACACCGCGGGAAGCTGAACAGGCACGTCAACCGCTGTCGAAGCGACGGCGGACTAACGGGAACCCGCCTCCCCGGCATCCCGGGCCCACGACCGGTTCCCGCCGACGTACCCGGACAGCGTGTTGCCCGGCGCCCCGACGCTCCCGGCCAGCCGACCGTCGGGAACGCGCGGCCCGGCCGGCGACGGCGAACCCGTCATGGACACCGCCTCGTTCGACAACGTTCAGACAACCGGCCCGGACAGGCCCGCCCTGCCGGCGGCGGCAATACGCGGCACCATTACATACGCGCCACCACACAGCGTGGCCTATCCGTATGGATACTACGACACCGGCCTTTTCCTTTCTCCGGACGTCTCTCCCCGGACGCCTCTCTCCGGACGTCTCCCGGATATCTCCCACCTCGGGGTCTCCCGCCTAGGGGTCTCCCGCCTAGGGCCCCGCGGGCGACCCCGGCCTGAACCCACTCCGGCTGTCGGGCACCCGCCCGTCCGTCCGACCGTGAAACCGTGGACAACTGCCTATAGTGGACGACGTGGACCGCCGGTCACGGTGAGAATCCGCCAGATCATGGTCCGGGTGGGGGTCCAGCCATGCAGCCACTGAGATCGGACGATCCCACCCAGGTCGGCCCGTACAGGCTGGTAGGGCGGTTGGGTGCCGGCGGGATGGGCCGCGTCTACCTGGGTCGCTCACCGGCCGGCCGTGCCGTGGCGGTGAAGGTCGTCCGGCCCGAGCTCGCCGACGACCCGCAGTTCCGGGACAGGTTCGGCCGCGAGGTGCGGGCCGCTCGAGCCGTCAGCGGCGCGTACACGGCCGCGGTCATCGACGCCGACCCGGCCGCCGACCGTCCCTGGCTCGCCACCGCCTACGTGCCCGGGCTGTCCCTCGCCGAGACCATCCGCCGGACGGGCCCGCTCCCCCAGGAGGCGGTGCGCACGCTCGCCGCCGGGCTCGCCGAGGCGCTCGCCGCCGTGCACCGGGCCGGGCTCGTCCACCGGGACCTCAAACCGTCGAACGTGCTGCTGGCCACCGACGGCCCGCGGGTCATCGACTTCGGGATCTCCCGCGCGGCCGACGCCACCGGGCTCACCCTGACCGGTGGCGTGCTGGGTTCCCCCGGTTTCATGGCACCCGAGCAGATCACCGGCGGTGAGATCGGCCCGCCGTGTGACGTGTTCGCCCTCGGCGCGCTCATCGCCTTCGCCGCGACCGGCAGGGAGCCGTTCGGGACCGGCCCCACCCCGGCGCTGGTCTACCGACTGGTCCATGCTGAGCCGACCCTCGACGGCCTCGACGGCGACCTGCGCGAACTCGTCACCGTCTGCCTGGCGAAGGACCCCGCCGCCCGGCCGGCCCTGACGGACATGCTGGCTCGGCTCACCGGCCAGGATCAGGAAACGACCGTTCTGCGCCCCGGCCCCGGCTGGCTGCCACCGCCGGTGGCCGACGTGCTGAGCGCCCACACCGCGGCCACCGGCACGGACGACCAGCCGTCCGACGCCGACCAGCCGTCTCCCGCGGCACCTGTGCCGGTGCCGGTGCCGGTGACCCCGGCTCCGGTTCCGGCCGTATCCGGGACGGACGACGACGGGCCGCACGCACGTCCCGGCCCTGGTGACGTCAGGTCACCGGTCGACTTGGCCGGAGCTCTGGCCGAAGCGACCACGACCCGGAGCGAAGCGCTCACCGTCCGAGCCGAACCAGGTATCGCCCAGAGCGAAACATCCACCGCCCAGGGTGAAACTACTGCTGTCCAAGTCGAGCCGGCCCCCGCCCAGGCCGCAACGGCCACCCCTCAGAGCGAATCGGCCACTGCCCAGGTCGAGCCAGCCGCCCCTCAGGTCGCAGCGGCCATCACCCAAGCCGTGGCGCGTGAACCAGCCGCAGCGCCGCTGACGACGTCACGGGCCCGACGCCGGCGCGGGGCTCCGCTGGTGATCGGAGCCGTCGCGCTCGTCGTCACCATTGTCGCGATCGTCGTCGGCCTGGCCGCGACCACGAACGGGTCCGGCGGGCAGGGCGCGGCAGCCGGTGACGCACGGCTCGAAGCCACGGCGTCGCCCGCCGCGCGCCCCACCTCGACGAGCGCCGGCTCATCGCCGGACCCGTCAGCGACCACGTCCGCCGGCATGTCCACGGAG
>NZ_CAKKTM010000455.1 GCF_920888515.1 Protofrankia sp. CiP1_Cm_nod1
GGCTGGATCCGCCTGGGCCGGCCCGGCCCGCGGCGGGCGCTCCGCCGGCCGCGGGGACCGCGACGAGCCCGAGGAGCTGGTGGTCGGCCGTAACGCGGTGGTCGAGGCGCTGCGGGCGGGCGTCCCCGCGTCCGTCCTCTACGTGGCCGCCGGTACCGAGTACGACGAACGCCTCGACGAGGCCCGCCGGCTGGCCCCACCCGCCGGGGTGGCCGTCGCGGACGTCGCGCGCGGCGAGCTGGACCGGCTGTGCGGTTCCGCGCCGCACCAGGGGCTGGCGCTGTCGGTGCCGCCGTTCCGCTACGCCCATCCCGACGACCTGCTCGCCCGCGCTCAGGAAGCACCGCCCGGGCTGCTGGTGGCTCTGGACGGCGTGACCGACCCGCGTAACCTCGGGGCGGTCGTCCGGTCGGCGGCGGCGTTCGGCGCGCACGGGGTCGTGGTGCCCGAACGGCGGGCGGCCGGCGTCACGGCGGCGGCCTGGAAGACGTCGGCCGGCACCGCGGCCCGGCTGCCGGTGGCGCGGGCGACGAACCTGGTGCGCGCGCTGACCGGCTGGGCGCAGGCCGGCCTGTTCGTGGTGGGGCTCGCCGCGGACGGCGAGGTCAGCCTGGACGACCTGGAGATGGCCTCCGACCCGCTCGTGCTGGTCGTCGGCTCGGAGGGCCGCGGCCTGTCGCGGCTGGTCGGGGAGCACTGCGACCTGACCGTGCGGATCCCGATGGCCGGGGATGTCGAGTCGCTCAACGCCGGGGTCGCCGCGGGCGTGGCGCTGGCCGAGATAGCCCGCCGCCGCCGGCTGGACGCGGCGGCGGCGCACCTTCTCTGAGCCGCCTCCCGCTCTGAGCCGCCTCCCGCGCGTCCCCTGGCCCGAAGCCGGCCGGTGCCGCCGGCCTACCGTGCTACTGGCCGACCACCTGTGACCAGTGCGCTGTCGAGGCGGGTGCGGACGACACGGCAGATGCGGGCAGCCCGGCAGATGCGGGCAACACGGCCGGGGCGGAGCGTCCGGTCTCGTCGTCGAGGATGGCGACGGTCCGTTCGAGCAGGGAGCGGAACTCCTCCGACTCGGCGGGGGTGAAGACCGCGGTGAGGCGCTGTTCGACCGCGAGGGCGACGGCGTCCGCCCGGTCCAGCAGCGTCCGGCCGGCGGGGGTCAGCCGGCACTGGAAGACCTTGGCGTGGACGTCCGACCGCTCACGCACGATCAGCTCCTTCGCCTCGAGCGTGAGCAGCAGGCTCGCCATCGACTGGGGCGTGACCATACATCGGCGGGCGAGCTGGGCGCCGGAAAGCCCCGGCGAGCCGGCAAGGGTGAGCAGTACCGTGTACTGCGGGACGGACAGGCCGACGTCACGCAGCGCCCGGGTCTTCTCCCGGATGAGCGCCTGCTCGGCCCGCTTGATCGAATGCCCGAGGCGGGACGCGGCGACAGCGGGCGACGGTTCGTCCCACTCCATTTCGTGGCCTCTCCTCTCGCATCCTCTCGCACACCGTCGGTACCCCCGGGCGGATACACCGGCCACCACCGGACGGATACACCAGCCCGTGGGCCCGGATATCCCGGGCCGTCACGTCAGCGGCGCGGAAATGGCGGCGTCAGCACTCTAATACTCCCTACCCACCCCCAACCGGCAGTGGTACATAAACCGTCATCCGTGGTGGCAGCGTGGATACGGCGATGTGTCAGCCAGCGGTGACGGCGCGGCGCCCGGTCAGCTCGCCAACCTACCGGAAACCCAAAACAATGGCCAGCGAACACCGGTGTGGGTGGATTCACACGGCGTGGGCGGCCTCACAAGAATCCGGCCGCGCCGGATCATGACACTCTTCCGCGGTTAGCATGGCTTCTCACGCTTCAGCGAGGAGGCGGGCGACAATGGCTGTCAGGACGACGAGAACCGCCAGGACGACAAGGGCTGTCAATATGTTCGGGCCGGAACGCGGGCCGAGGTTCAGCAAGTTCTCCGAGCTGGTCGCCGACGACCTCCGGGGCAGGATGGCACGCGGCGAGGTCAGGCCCGGCGAGCATCTCCCGCCGGAGAGCGAGCTGATGGACGTGTACGGTGTCGCGAGGCCGACAATGCGCGAGGCGCTGCGCATCCTCGAGTCCGAGTCCCTGATCGTCCTTCGGCGCGGCTCCCACCTGGGGCCACTCGTCCAGGAGCCGGACACCCGGGTGCTCGCCCGGCAGGCCGGCCTGCGGCTGCAGATGCAGGGCACCTCCGTCCGGGACCTGCTCGAGGCACGGGCGGTGATGGAACCGGGCGCGGTGGCGCTGGCGGCGGCCCACCGGAGCGGATCGGACCTGCGGGGCATGCGCGACTGCCTGCTGGCCGCCGCCCGCTCACGCAGCATTCTCGATTTCTCCCGGCCGTCCGCCGAATTCCGCATCCTGGTCGTGCGGTCATCCCACAACAGAACTCTGATCCTGATGGCGGAACTCGTCTCGGCCCTTCTCCGAAAGGAGCACGAAGCCGTCCTGCGGAAAATTCCCGAGGCGGCCGGGCAGCAGCTCATCCGGCAGTCGCTCGCCCGCTACGAACGCCTGACCGACCTGATAGAAAACCAGGACGTACGAGGCGCCGTCGCATTCTGGCAGGACAACGGCGCGGCAGACATCGAACTCGGGACGGACAACACCCCGCAACCGGGCCCGATGCTCACGGTCTACTCCTGACCAACCATCCCGGGACGCGCTCCCGACGCAGCAGCCCTCACCCCTCACGACCGGGGACGCGTGGTCACCCACAGGCGGCGCATCCCCGGCCGGCACCTTGTCAGCCCTCGGCAGCCTCAACCCCCGGCAGCGGCGCCGGTACGGTCAACAGCAGGCGGCAGAACGGTGACGCGACCGGCGTCCCAACGATCACTCGGCCCCGAGGCGCGTGATCCTCCCCCGATGCCCTACGCTAGGAAGCGTCCTCGGACCGGCCGGCGTGGCGCAACTGGCAGCGCACTCGACTTGTAATCGAGCGGTTAGGGGTTCGAATCCCCTCGCCGGCTCCCTCCTGACCTGGGCCTTCGTCACTGACCCGACCCCGAAGTGATCGTCATGTACCCAGCGGTGTACCCAGGCCATCTCCACTGTCCGGTTCGTCGGTGGCGTCTGTAACTACGGTCGCACGCCCATAGACGCCGCAAGCCCTGCAAGGCCGACCTTTCGGGCGCGCCGGACGGTCGCCGCGTCAAGAAGATCGCGAACTATCTGGTGTGCAAGCCGCTGGTTACGCAGCCACTCAGGGGCCGTCCCCTGAAGCTGGCCGACAGTTTGGATGGCCGCGTTGTACTCCCGCACCGCTGTCTGCGCTTCGGCCACGGCAAGCAGGTGACGGGACCAAGTCGACTGCGGAATGTGCGTGGTGGGCGGCACATTGCGTGCCAGCGCCAGCGCCAGCGCGCGTGCCGCGTCGCCAATGGTCATCGCCATCTCCACCTCCATCGTGGCTACGGTTGTCGGGCCGAAGGATGCAAAGTACTCGCCGTAGTCGAGCCGGTCCCGTTCCACGCGTACGGCGGCTGACCGGGCCAGGTTCAGTAGATCACGCGCACGCTCCGGCCGGTTGTTGCGCGCCGCGCAAGCCGAAGCTCTGACCAGCAGCCGTCCCCACACCGAGATGTGCGCGGGAGTGCTCCTCGTCAATGAGGGTTCGATCTCCTCTGCCATCTGAACGGCTGTGTTCTCCGCATCCGCGAATCGACCCTGTCGCAGAAAGATCCACGCGAGGTATGAGGCGGTTGATCCCCGGATGACGTCGTCGCCGACCATCTCCGCTGTCTCTCCCGCCTGTCGGAGGGCGCCGTAGGCGAGGTCTTCGTACCGAAGCTGGATCAGCACGGAGCCGGCGATGATGTACGCGGATGCAAGGAGCCGGTTGGCCTCCATGCCGTCGCTCTCGTCGTCCTCCGCCGCGGCCGCACGAGCCGCGGTCAGTACAGCGGGAAGCTCGGTGACGGCCTCGTTCAGCCGCGAGTCGTTATAGAGCCGCGCCGCGTCTTCGACCATCGCGCGCAGCGTCACCGCCGAAACAGGCGCTGCCGGGTCCAGCCGCTCTGCCGGACTCGGCTCCAGAACCCGGCGTAGGGGCAGCAGCGCCGCTCTCCCGTGTTCCTCCGTGTCGTCCATGTAAGCGGCTCCCTCGAACAGCTCAGCCGTCCGGATATCCAGTCCACGCGCGAGTGCGTGCAGAGTCGCGACCCGGACGCTATCCCGTTGTCCCTGTTCCAGTTTATTGATCACAGCGACCGAAACTCCGGACCGTTCCGCCAGTTCCTCCTGGGTCAGTCCCCGCCGTCGGCGCACCTGCGCAAGTCGATCCCCGAGGCCTGTTTCCGTCACCGGTCTGACCACCCCTGCCGCTGGATACTCACCCACAGCGTCCCAGACATGACGCCGCGCGCCAGCAGAATACGCCGCTACGTCCGTTCAGTAAGCAGAGTTGTACTGACAGGCTTCTCTTCGGCGCCCGCCTTCGGCGGCATCCCCGCCGACCAAGTCGCCGGGAGTCTGCGCCTACCACAGCGATAGGTAGAGGAGAGCAGCATGTCCACGCCAACGACGGTCGTCACCCGCAGAGGCCGCGACCTTGTCGCGCCGAAGCTGTTCAACCGGCTGTCCGCCCGGCTCGCGGCCGATCATCTTGTCGACCGCGAGTACGCGGAGCGAGTCATCGACCAGTCTCTCGCCTTCCTCGCCGCGTGCGGCACGGACCTCGAGACGCCGCACAGGCCCAGCCACACCGTGGACATGGGTTGGCACACCTTCCTGTTGCACACCAAGGAGTACTCGCTGTTCTGCCGGCAGATCGCCGGCCACTTCATCCACCACGTGCCGGACGACACGCCGCCCAACCTCACAACCGCTCCAACCAGGCACGCCTCTACGATCACCTTCATCGAGCAAGCTGGATACGTCGTCGACCATGAGCTGTGGTTGACGAGCGCCAGGTGCGACCCTGACGAGTGCTCGGCAAGCGGCAGGGATGGCGACGAGAACAAGGACGGCCGCATCCTCAGGTAGACGGAGCCGATCTTTCCGATGAAATGGAACGACCTGCCCACACAGGTCCGCGACGCGGTCGAGGCGCACACCGGACCCATCATCTCCACCAGCGCGGTAGATGAGGGGGACGGCTGCGACCTCGCCGCCGTCGTCGACACGGACGACGAGCGGCTGTTCGTCAAGGCCGTCCATGGCGAGGGCCGCCGGGCGCGCTGGCTGCGCAACGAACACACCTACGGGCACCTGGCCGCCGGTATCGCGCCCAGTACACGGTTCGCCTGCCAACTCGACGGCTGGCTGCTGGTCGGCTTCGAGCACATCGTCGGCCGGCCGGCGAACCTCGCGCCCGGTTCCCCCGACCTGCCCCGCGTCGGTGCCGTCGTCGACAGCATCGCCCGCCGGCCCGGCGATAATCTACGTCCGCTTTCCGAGCGATGGCGCAACGGGAAGGCGTGGGCGGAACTGAAGGCGCTGCCAGCGGACACGTTCCCCGGCTGGGATATCGCGGCGGCGGCCCGCCACGCGAGCGCCGTCAGCGAAGCTGTCGCGGGGGACAGGCTGATCCACACGGACCTTCACGCCCACCAGTTCATGATCGCGGACGATCGGATCCGGGTGGTCGACTGGGGCTGGCCGGCCCAGGGCGCCGGATGGTGGACGCCGCGTTCCTGATCATCCGCCTCGTCGGCGCCGGGCATTCACCGGAGCGGGCCGAGCGGTGGGCGGCCGGGCTGACCTGCTGGGCCGGCGTATCCGACGATGCCCTGACCGCCTTCGCCTGCCACGTGGCCGGGCTGTGGACCGTCCGCGCCCGGCAGGCAGGCACCCATGCGGCCCACAACCGAGCGGCGACGGCACGCGGCTACGCCACCTGGCGAAACCTCTGACTCATCTCGTGGAAACCGGTTTCCCACCCCCACCGTGCTGAGCGAGTCGCATGTGAAGGGCTCTGACCGTGTCCTGCTCTCTGCCGACGCCGGCACGACGGCGGCATCTACGTCATTTGTCCGTATTCTGCGCGGCCCCGTCACGCTTCGCTCCCCGGCGCCAGGAGCCGCTGTCGCATGAAAGTCACCATGATCCTGTGCGATGCCGCCCAGGTGTCGGAAGGGAAGCTCTACATCCTCGGCGGTGGCTGGAATGTTGCAGGCCCCGGCCCCTTCCCTGCTGCGATCGGCATGCTGATCGAGGTCCCATGGGATCATGGCAACAGGCCGCTTACCCTCCATCTTGAGCTTCACGAGGAGGATGGCTCTCCCGTCGTCCTGCCAGGACCGGTCGGACCGCAGCCGATCAAGGTGGAAGCCCGGGTGGAAGTAGGGAGAACGGCCGGCGCGGCAAAGGGCTCCCCCCTTACGGCACCCCTCGCGATCAATATGACGCCGTTTCCTCTGACTCCCGGTCGCCGTTACACGTGGAAAGCCCGGATCGAGGAGGAGCCCGAGGACGCATGGGAGGTCGGCTTCCAGGTCCGGCCCACCTGATCGCCCCTTCCAGCAATCCAATGCTGGCATTGCATGCATTGCTGGCTGAGTGGCGACGACGCCCACGCCAGACCCGGCTGGCGCCACGGACAAGCCTGAAGGCTGGCGGACGGATCGAACCGCATTACGGGGCAGGAAATCGCACCGCCGCGCCATTCGAGCACCAGCGGCAATGGCCCGCGTCTGGCCCCGCCGGCCGGCCGGGACGGGACCTTCAATGATCATCTCACGTAATCGATCATGCTATCATGAGCGAAGAATCTGATATCAGACCTGCGAGGTGACACTAGTGGCCGACATCCTGGTGCGCGACGTACCCGACACGGTTCTTGCCGAGCTTGATGCCGCCGCCGCCCGGGCCGGCATTTCGCGTGTCGAGTACCTGCGCCGCACGCTTGCCGCCGAAGCCGAGCGGGCATCCCGCGACGCGCGTCCCCCGCTTGCCCGGACGGACTGGGCGCGGCTGGGCGGGCTGATCTCGGACCTCACCGACGAGGACGTGATGCGCGGAGCCTGGTCTTGACAGGTCCGGTCGTGACAGGTCCGGTCGTGACAGGTGGCTGGCTCATCGACAAGTCGGCGATGGTCCGCATACCGACCCATCCCGATGAGCCCGTCTGGTCACAGCGAGTCGATCAAGGTCTGGTGCACGTGTGCGCGGTCACGCTGCTCGAGGTGGGATATTCCGCCCGTAACGGCGCTGAACACGCCCAGCTTCTCGGCACCCTGCCTCTCGCGCGCATGGTCATCCACTGGGACACGCCGGCCACCGTGACCCGGCGCGCCTACGAGGTCCAGGGCCTGCTGGCCACGGCCGGCCGCCACCGGGCCCCAGGCGTTCCCGATCTGCTGATCGCGGCGACGGCGGAAGCCGCCGGGCTTACGGTCCTGCACCGCGACCAGGACTTCGAGCTGATCGCCGACCTGACCGGACAACCGTTGTGCCGGCTGCCCTGATCTTCCACCACCCCCACACACCACGGCACGGCTGACACTCGAAGACCCGCGGCTGGCCGGTGAGCGTCCGCTCGAACATGCCTGCGTTCATGAGATCGAGGGTGAAAGTGGCTGCTACAGCGACCACTTTCACCCTCGATCTCATGGTTCCCGACACTTCGGAGGCGTCAGGGATGGGGGCAGGGGCGGGGGGAACCCCGGGGCTGTATCCGGTGGCCAGCGGGACGGTCGGCGTGTGCGCGGCCGGTCGGGAGGCAGGGGCGCGGGTGGGCGGCGGAGATCGCGGTGGCGCTGGAGGGCTCGGCGGCGATGCCGGCAGCGGCCAGCCTGGTGACCGGTCCGGCCGCTGACGCGGCACTGACCGAAACCTGATCCAGGCCGACTCACCGCCAGGGGTTGACGGCGCCGCATGACACCTGTCAGTATTTTCTGACAGGTGAAAGATGGGCATGACAGGGAGGGGAATCGCTGAACAGCGAGGAGCTTCTCGTCGTGCTCACCGCGCTGGGGCACGCGCAGCGGCTACGCATCCTCGCGGAACTGGCCGCCGGACGAGTACACGTCAGCGAACTGGCCCGCAGGCTGGGCCTGTCCCGCCCATTGCTGTACATGCACCTCGAACGGCTGGAGAAGGCCAAGCTGGTGATCGGGCACCTGGAACTGTCCGAGAACGGCAAGGCGATGAAGCATTTCGAGCTGGTCCCGTTCGAGCTGCGGCTCACCGCCGACACGATCCTCACCGCGCTCCGAGAGGACCAGGAGACCGGCGCCGGAGGAGAAGATGACCTGAAAGGAGTCTGACATGTTCGGGGGCGTGGTCGCGATCGCCATCGTGCTGATTGTCATCGGTGGCATCGCGGCGAGCGTTGTCTCGTACTTCAGCCTGCAGAAACACCGCGCCGACGCGGTGGCCATGGCCGGCTACCGCAAGCTCGCCGAACAGGCGGTAGCCAACCAGGAAACGCTGAGAACCGAACTTGCGGGGCTGACCAGACGACTCACGGCGGTCGAGGAGCTGCTACGGAGCGTCGGATGACCAGTCCACAAAATGATCCGTTGCGCCACGGCCGGCATCCGATCCGTCTCCCGCTCTCCTCGGCGCCGTGGATCGCGGCCGGATATCTCGGTGGATACCTGCTGGTCGGCACCGTGCTGTTCGCGGTCTGCCTCAGTCTTCTCTCGGTCGCCGCGGCTACCGGCATCTTCTGGCTCGGTGTGCCGGTACTGGTCGGTGCGGCCGGCATCATCCGCGGTTGCGCCCAGATCGAGCGGCTGCGCGCCGGGCTGGCCGGATGGCGCATCCCGAACGCCTATCGGCCGGTCCTGAAACCCGGCATCCTGGCTCAGGCCAGGACCCGGTGGACCGATCCGGCCACGATACGCGACTGCGTGTATCTGATTCTGCTTTATCCTCTGTTGTTCGCACTCGACCTGACCGCCCTGCTGCTCTGGATCGCCGGTGTGGCCGGGGCTCTCCTGCCCCTGTGGTACTGGTCTATTCCGGGCGAGCACGGGGTACAGCTCGGCTATTTCCCGGACGACGGGCCCGGCACCGGAATCAAGGTCGACGACCTGTCCACCGCGCTGCTCGCCGCCATCGGATTCGCCGTCCTGTGCGTGCTGCTGGCCTATCTGGTGGTCGCCGCCGCCCGCCTGCACCGCGCCGTCGCCACGATGCTGCTGCGACCGCCGGTCGATCCACTGGCCGACGCCAGACGCATGCTCACCGAACCTGGACCTCTCTCCCTGGCGCCTCTTCACCTGGACAGGTAAGTCCGGACCGGGGCGTCCGCATATGAAAAAGAATTCCTGGGAACCTGAATCCAACCAGGGGAGCAGAACACTGTGGTCGCATCCCGCGGTTCCGCGGCGGACGATGTCGTGCGCCTGGATGCCGTCCGAAAGGTCTATGGCAGCTCCCGGGGCGGCGTCGTCGCGCTGGATTCGGTGTCGATCGTGTTCCGCCGCCACACCTTCACCGCGGTGATGGGCCCGTCGGGCTCCGGTAAAAGCACCTGCCTGCACTGCGCGGCCGGGCTGGACACCCCGACCTCGGGATCGGTGACCCTGGACGGCCGGGAGATCACCAGCCTGGGTGAACGCGAGCTGACCATTCTGCGTCGCGAAAGAATCGGCTTTGTCTTCCAGGCGTTCAATCTGCTGCCCGCGCTCACCGTGGCGGAGAACGTCGCGCTGCCGGTGCGCCTTGCCGGCCGCCGGCCCGGGCGAGGCACGGTGGACGCGGTGCTGGCGCGGGTCGGGCTCGGCGAGCGCGGGAGGCACCGGCCCGGTGAGCTGTCCGGCGGCCAGCAGCAGCGGGTGGCCATCGCCAGAGCGCTGATCACCCAGCCCTCGGTGATCTTCGCTGACGAGCCGACCGGCGCGCTGGATGCCTACACGTCCCTGGAGATCCTCGACCTGTTGCAGCAGGCGGTCCGCACCGGCGGCCAGACCGTTGTGATCGTCACGCACGACCCCGTCGCGGCCGCGCACGCCGACCGGGTGGTGTTCCTGGCCGGCGGCCGGCTCGTCGGCGAGATCCTCCAGCCGACGGCACAGGCACTGGCACTGGCACTGGCCGAGCAGATGACCAAGCTCGGTGCGCGGGGCAGGACGCCGGCCGGGCAGGTGTCCTGATGCCGCTCCTGGCCCTGCGGACGCTGAGGTACCGCGCCGGCGGCTTCGCCGCGTCGTTCGCCGCGCTGGCCTTCGGCGCGGTGCTGGTGATGGCCTGTGGCGGCCTCATGGAGACCGGGATCCGTACCGCGGTCCCGCCACAGCGGCTGGTCGCCGCCGATGTCGTGGTCACCGGCGACCAGTCGCACCCGGAACCGGTCCGGCTGGACGCCGCGCTGGTGGCCAGGATCAGGTCGGTGCCCGGCGTCGCCGATGCCGTGCCGGACCTCTCGTTCCCCGCCGCGCCGCTGCGCGACGGCACACCGGTCACCGACGGCGATCAGCGGATCGGGCACGCCTGGGCGTCGAGCGCGCTCGGCCGATACCGGGTCCGCGACGGCGCCGCGCCGGCCGAACACGAGGTCGCGGTGGACGCGGCCACCGCGGCACGGGCCGGCGTCCATGTCGGCGACCAGGTCGACGTCGTGGTACGCGGCGTCCCCGCACGGTTCCGGGTCAGCGGTGTGGTGTCCACGGAGCGGCCGGCCGCGGGCGCGTTGTTCTTCGCCGAGCCCGACGTCGCCCGGATCGTGCCCGCGGCCGACCGGGTGGACGCGATCGGCGTGCTGGCCGCGCCGGGCGTCCGGGGCGGGCAGCTGCGCGACGCGCTGGCAACAGCGTTGAAGGACACGCCCGCGATACTGCTGACCGGGAACGAGCGCGGCCTGGCCGAGTTCGCCGACGCCGCGGACGGCGGCGAGACGATGATCGTACTGGCCGGCGTGTTCGGTGGGCTCGCGGTGCTGGTGGCCGTCTTCGTGGTGGCCGGCATCCTGGGCCTCTCCGTGCAGCAACGGCAGCGGGAGATGGCGCTGCTGCGGGCGATCGGCTGCACCCCTGGCCAGCTGCGCCGGCTGGTGCTCGGCGAGACCGCGGTCCTCGGCCTGCTGGCCACCCTGGCCGCCTACCCGTTCGGTGAGCCGGTCGGGCGGTTCCTGTTCGGCCAGCTGACCGACGGCGGTGTCGCCACCCCGGCGATCGTGTTCCACCAGGGCTTCGTGCCCACGCTGGCCGGCTCGGCGGTGAGCGTGCTACCGCGCTGCTCGCCGCCTGGGCGGCCGGCTGGGCCGCGGCCCGCACCCGGCCGACCGAGGCGCTGGTCGAGGCCGGCCTGCGGCGGCGCTGGGTGAGCTGGCCGCGCATCCTGTTCGCGGTGTTGTTCCTGGCCGGCGGGATGGCCCTGACCCTGGTGACCGCGCTGGTGATGAAGGGCCCGGTCGCGGCGAGCACCGCCGGCCCGACCGCCATGTTGTGGGCCACCGGTTTCGCGCTGCTCGGCCCCGGCCTGACCAGAGTGATCGTAGCGGTGCTGTACGTACCGCTTCGTGTGATGTGCGGGCTCGCCGGCCATCTCGCCCTGCTCAACGCGCGAACACGGCGGGTCAGGACAGCCGGCATGATCATACCGGTCATGCTTGCCACCGGCCTGGCCACCTCGTTGCTGTACCTCCAGACGTCCCAGTCCGCGGCCGCCGACCGGGCCTACACCGAGAACCTGCGCGCCGACGCCGCGCTCACCGCCACCGCGGGCGGCTTCCCGGTCGACCTGGTGCGCTCGGTGCGCACGCTGCCCGGTGTCGGCCAGGCCAGCGCGGTGGTGAACAGCGAGGGCTACCTGGAGAGCGAGGAGGTCACGGAGACCGGCTACCGGGAGACCGTGCCGCTGCGGGGCATCACCGCCGACGGCGCGGACCGCACCGCACCGGTCGCGCTGACCGCCGGCACCCTGGCCGACATGCGTGGCGACACGGTGGCGCTGGCCACGACGAGCGCGCGGCACTTCGGCTACAGGCTCGGTGACACCGTGCCCCTGTGGCTGGGCGACAACACCAGGGTCGCGGCGAAGGTGGTCGCGCTGTTCACCGCGCGCCACGGGTTCGAGACCATGCTGGCGCCCGCCGAACTCGTCGCCCCGCACACCAGGACCGGCCTGGCGCAGGAGATCCTGGTACGCGCCGCCCCCGACGTTGAACCGGGCACGCTCCTCGCGGCCCTCACCCGCTTCGCCGCCGGCCATCCCGGCCTGCGTGCGGCCGGCCAGGACGCCCTGCGCTCGGCGCACGCGCAGCAGGAGCGGACCGGCATGTGGATCAACTACCTGCTGGCCTTCATGATTATCTGCTACACGGTGCTCTCGCTGGTCAACACCCTGATCGTGGCCACCGCCGAACGTCGTGGGGAGTTCGCCGTACAACGCCTGACCGGCGCCACCCACGGCCAGGTGCTGCGCATGATGAGCGCCGAGGCGGTGCTGGTGGTCGCCGGCGGCATCATGCTCGGCACGCTGGTGTCGATCACCACGCTGGTGCCGTTCAGCCTCGCGGTCAGCGGTTCGCCGCTGCCGCACGGCCCGCTGTGGATCTACCTGGCGGTGACCGGATCAGCCGCCGCGCTCACCCTGTCCGCCACCCTGCTCCCCACCCTCCACGCCCTGCGCACCCCGCCCGTCGCCGCGTCGGTCACCCCGTGACCTCGTCCGTCCACTACACGTTCTTTTCTCGGCTTTTCCCGGTTTTTCCCGGCGGCGACGGCCGTCTCGCGAGCCGGCCGCGTCAGCGCAGGATGCCGGTGTGGCCGAGGGAGTAGCGGCCGGGCTGGGGCCAGACGCAGGCGCCGTGCGGGCCGGGGCCGACCTTGATGCGGGCCAGCAGGCCGCCGTCCCTGGTGGAGATCGCGTAGACCTCGCTGTTGTAGCGGCCGGTCAGCCACAGCACCGAACCGTCGGCGGACACCCCGCCCATGTCCGGGCTGCCGCCGCCGGGGAGCTGCCATTTCTGCCGGACCTGGCGGGTCGCGAAATCGATGACGGAGATGGAGCCCTCGCCGCGGTTCGACGCGTACATCACGGTCGCGTCCCGGCTCGGGTAAAGGCCGTGCACGCCCTTGCCCGTCGCCAGGAAACCAATCTTCTGGAACCGCACCGGATCGATGATATGCAGGCCGTCCGCCATCATGTCGGCCACGTAGAGCAGTTCGCCCCGCGGATCGAGTTTGATGTCCTGCGGCATGCCACCGACCACCAGGTAGCCGACGACCGACAGCGTCCGCAGGTCGACCTTGACCAGCTTGCCGGAGAACTCGCAGGTGGCCACGAAGAAGGAGTCGTCGGCGGCGAAGTCGACATGGTCGACGCCGGGGCAGTCGACCTTCACCTGGGTGCGCAGCTCCCAGGTGTTCGGGTCGTAGAAGTCCAGCCGCTGCAGCGCCTCGGCGACAACGACCGCGTATTTCCCGTCCGGCGTGAAATACATGTTGTACGGGTCGGCGACGGGGATGTTCGGCCCTTTTATCTTCCCGGTGGCCGGGTCGAGCGGGGTGAGGCTGTTACCCGTGTTGTTGGTCACGTACAACGTCGACAGATCCCACGACGGGACGACGTGCTGCGGAGTGCCACCGGTCACGAAATGGTCGACCACCTGGAAGGTCGCCGGGTCGATCACGTCCACGGTGTCGCTGTCGCTGTTCGGGACATAGACGAGCTGCCTGGCCCCGCGGACGGCGGGGCTGAGCTGGTTCGCCCCGGCGGCGGCGTACACGTTCACCGGCTGTGCCCCGCCGCCCCCGCCGACGGCGGTCGACGACGGCGGGGGCGACCGCGGGGACGGCGGGCTCGCCGCCGCTCCCGAAGCCCGCGCCGGGGGCGGGGCGGGCTCGGACGGCCCGGCTTCCTCGCCGCAGGCCGCGACCACGCCGAGCCACAACGCGGCGATGACCACCAGGCGCAACGCCCGTGACGATCGGGCGTCGTGGTATGTCCACACAGGGCATGCTCCGATTCCGGCGGGTTCGGGAACGACAAGCGTAGAGGCGTCCACCTTGGTGGCACCCGGCCGCATAGGAGGCTATCCAGCCAGGAAGGCGCGTATGGACAGCACCCCATCACGGAAAGTCGTCAAATCCGCCGATCCTGGCGTGGATTCGTACATTCCAGCGCCACACCCGAAGCCGCGCCAGGGGCTATTTTTATTACTGACGGTAATTTCGCTTGGCGGGGCGGCGGGGGCGTGTGCCCGCTACGCGGCATCGCTGCTCTGGCCGGCCCCGGCCGGCGCCTTCCCGTGGACGACGGTGCTGGTGAACACCACGGGGTGCGCCGCCATCGGCCTGCTGATGGCGGCGATCACCGAGCTGCCCGCGGCGCATCCGCTGCTACGCCCCTTCCTCGGCACCGGTGTCCTCGGCGGGTACACGACTTTCTCCACCTACGCGGTCGACGCCGAGCGGCTCGTCGACGCCGGCCGGGCCGGGACGGCACTGGCCTACCTGACGTCGACCGCGGCGCTGGCGCTGGGCGCCGTGTGGCTGGCGTCCACGGCGGGACGATCACTGACAGTGCGCTGGAACGGCCGCTGACGACCGCCGACGACCACTCTGGACCATCACGGATAGTGAGGTGGAAGCGATGAGGCTGACCGGGCGGGCACTGCGGCTGACGGTGTTCGTGGGCGAGGGCGACATGTGGCATCACCGTCCGCTGGCAACCGAGATCGTGCATCGCGCCCATGCCGCCGGGCTGGCCGGCGCGAGCGTGTTCCGCGGCCTGGAGGGATTCGGCGCCTCCTCCGTCGTGCATACCACCCGGCTGCTGTCGATGAGCCAGGACCTGCCGACGGCGGTGGTCATCGTCGACGACGAGCCACGGGTCCGCGCGTTCCTGCCCCAGTTGGACGAGCTCGTCACCGAAGGCCTGGTGATCATCGACGAGGTCGAGGTCATCCGCTACACCGGCCGGGCGGCGGACCGGTGAGCTGGTTACTGGTGATCGCGGGGGCGATGGTCGGCGCCCCGGCGCGCTACCTGACCGACCGGGCGGTGCAGGCCCGCCACGACACGCTCTTCCCCTGGGGCACGTTCACCGTGAACGTGGTCGCCAGCGGCGTCCTCGGCCTGGTCGGCGGGGCGGTGCTGGCCGGCGCCGCCCCCGCCCGGGTGGGCCTGCTGGTCGGCACCGGGCTGTGCGGGGCGTTGAGCACCTATTCGACGTTCTCCTACGAGACGCTGCGGCTGGCGCAGGACGGCGCCCGGCTGCTGGCCGCCGCGAACGTTGCCGGCAGCGTCCTCGCCGCCTTCGGCGCCGCCGTCCTCGGGACGGCCGTCGCCCGGGCGCTGTGGGGATGAGAGCCACGGAGCTGAGGACCGTGATGACGAGCTGCGCGGACGAAATACGAGGACGAGATGCAAGGACGAGAACCGTCACGATGACGAGACCGGCTGTTCGGGCAGGGTGGGCTCGTTGGCCTGCTGGGCCGGGATGCCCGCGGTTTTCCGTCCGCTCCGGGGAGCGCGCAGCACGGTGACGGCGAGCAGGAGGCCGAACGCCACGCATCCCGCGCCGGTGAGCACCCCGAGACGGCAGCCGCCGGTGAACGCGGCGAGCTGGCTGTGGCCGTCGGCCAGCAGGCTGGCCGTCCGGTTGCTGGACAGCGTCCCCAGCGCGGCCAGGCCGACCGCGGCGGAGATCTGCATGGAGACGTTGACGATCCCCGAGGCCAGGCCGGCGTCGGCGGGCGCGACCTGGGCCACGGCCATGGTCAGCAGGGGCATGAAAACCGCGCCGGTCCCCAGCCCGACCAGGATGAAGGCGAAGAAGAGCCCCGGGAAGTAGTCGACGCGCTCACCCCCGAGCGACCAGGCGAGCAGCAGCAGTCCAGCGATCATGGAAATCAGCCCGGAGATGAGGACCCGCTCGGGTCCGAAGGCGGACACGAGCCGGGCGGTGATCCCGACGGAGAGCACGGCCACCATGACGGTCTGCGGCAGAAACGCCAGCCCGGTGTGGACGGCGTCGTACCCGAGGGCCTGTTCCAGGTACAGCGCCCCGAAGAAGAACACCCCATACATGCCGGCGGCCACGACCGCGCGTACGGCGCTGGAACCGATGAGGCTGCGCAGCCGCAGGATCCGTACCGGAACGAGCGGGTTCGACGTGCGCGACTCACGGACGGCGAATGCGCCGAGCAGCGCGACCGCGACCGCGCCGAGGCCAAGGGTGTACCCCGAGAGCCAGCCGTACTCGGCCGCCTGCACGATGGCGTCGATGCCGATCAGCGTCGCCGCGGTGACCAGGACGGCACCTGGCAGGTCGGCCCCCTGCCGCAGGCCGCTGCCGGGGCGTTCGGAGATGAACACGGCCGCGGCCGGCAACGCGAGCAGGCCGATCGGGATGTTGATGACGAAGATCCAGTGCCAGCCCAGGGCCTGCGTGAGGAGACCGCCGAGCAGCAGGCCGAGCGAACCGCCGCTGACGGTGACAAGCAGGTAGACGCTCATCGCCCGGGCCCGCTCATGTGGCTGCGGGAAGTCGGTGACGATGAACGCGAGGATGGTCGCCGATGCCAGCGCTCCGCCCAGGCCCTGCGCGAAACGGGCGGCGATCAGGAACTCCTGCCCGTCGCTGAGCCCGCAGGCGGCCGAGGCGGCGGTGAACAGCGCCATGCCGGCGAGGAAGACCTTCTTCCGGCCGACAAGGTCGCCAAGCCGGCCGGCGACCAGCAGGAAGCTGCCATAGC
Organism: Protofrankia sp. CiP1_Cm_nod1; assembly: GCF_920888515.1. Classification (GTDB taxonomy): domain Bacteria; phylum Actinomycetota; class Actinomycetes; order Frankiales; family Frankiaceae; genus Protofrankia. The sequence goes on from NZ_CAKKTM010000455.1 coordinate 16,629, forward strand.
TGATCATGTAGGCGTTGACGACCCAGGTGAGGTCGGCCTGGCTGAAGCGCAGGTCGTTCTGAATGACGGGCAGCGCGACGTTCACCACGCTGGAGTCAAGAATGATCATTAGTTGCGCCGTGAGGGCAACGAGCAGGGCGAGCCATCGCCGCCGCGAGCGGGAGCGTGTGACCGGAGCCGGAACGATGATGTCGCTCATGGAATAGTCACTATACCGTTGACTATCAACGAATCAATATTGACACCACGATGATAAGATCGTTGGAATCATGAGCGTCGCCGCAACCACCTCAGGGTTGATCGTCCTGTTGACACGCCTCGCCCGGCGCGTGTACCGGGAGGCCACCGACGACGTGCTCGGCATGACGCTCAAGCAGTTCGTGATCCTCAACCATCTCAGCGAGGACACCGGTGTCCCCCAGCGGCATCTCGGCGATGTGCTGTGCCTGGACGCGAACAACCTCGTGCTGCTCCTCAACGAGGTCGAGCGCGCGGGCTGGGTGGAACGCCGGCGCGATCCCACCGACCGCCGGCGCCACCTCGTCTATCGCACGCGCGCCGGCAGCAGCGCCCTCACGGCCGCCGAACGCGGGATGGACGCCGTCGAGGACAGGATCCTCGACACGCTGAACCCCCAGGAACGCACGGCCCTGCGCCTCCTGCTCGCCGCCGCGCTGGCGGAGGGTACGCCGTCCCACGACTGACGGCGACCATACATGATCGATCGTAATCGGTCAGGGCCGGTCAGCAACCAGTACACCAGCCACGACGCCGGATGAGGCGTGAAGCGGCCACGCGTGGCGCCTGCGGCGAGCTGCGGCAGTCTCGGCCGCCAGCGGCTGGGCCGACTTCGGGCCGCCGGGTGACCGGACGATTAAGCGGAATCAAACTCCACTTAACTGTTACGATCCGGAGGGCAATTCCGCTTGTCCGGGACGGAGGCCCATGTCCACAGAACGCAGCGACCAGCAGGTCGCCATCACTTTTGCCGCGCTTACGCTCGGTACTGCCGGTTACACACTGTTGCAGTCGATGGTGCTGCCGGCCCTGCCGGTCGTCCAGCGGGATCTGCACACCTCCCAGACGACGGTGACCTGGGTGCTCACCGCCTACCTGCTGTCCGCCTCGGTCGCGACACCCATCCTGGGCCGCCTCGGCGACATGTTCGGCAAGAAGAAGATGCTCGTCGTCGTCTATGCCTCGCTGACCGCCGGATCGCTGCTGGCCGCGCTGACGAGCTCGGTCGGCGTGCTCATCGTCGCCCGGGTGGTCCAGGGGATCGGCGGCGGGCTGTTCCCATTGTCCTTCGGCATCATCCGCGACGAGTTCCCGGCCCGCCGGGTGCCCGGCGCCATCGGGCTGATGTCGGGGATGCTCGGTATCGGCAGCGCGCTCGGCATAGTGATCGCCGGGCCGGTGGTCGACCACCTGTCGTGGCACTGGCTGTTCTGGATCCCGCTCATCATGTCGGCGCTCGCCACCCTGGTAACGGCGCTGTTCATCCCGGAGTCCCCGGTGCGCAGCCCGGGACGGGTCAACCTCCCGGCCGCGGCACTGCTGTCCGGCTGGCTGGTCGCGTTGCTGCTCGGGCTTAACCGGGGCAGCGCCTGGGGCTGGACGTCCGGCGGCACACTGGGCCTGTTCGGCGCGGCCGTGGTGCTGATCGTGCTGTGGATCCAGGTGGAGGAACGCTCCGCCGTACCGCTGATCGACATGACGATGATGCGCGTCCCGGCCGTGTGGTGGACCAACGTGGCGGCGTTGCTGCTCGGCGTCGGAATGTACTCGACCTTCATCGTCATCCCGCCGTTCCTGCAGGCGCCCCCGGAGGCCGGTTACGGCTTCGACGCCTCGGTCACCGTCTCCGGGCTGTATCTGCTGCCCAGCAGCATAGCTATGATCATTATGAGCTCCCTGATCGGCCGGATCACCGCCCGGCGCGGGGCCAAGCAGCCGCTGGTGGTGGGTTCCCTGCTGGCCTCGGTCCCGTTCCTGATGCTCTCGGTGGCGCACCACGAGCCCTGGGAGTTCTTCGTCGCCACGACCATCCAGGGCCTCGGTATCGGGCTTGCGTTCTCGTCCATGTCCAACCTGATCATCGAGGCCGTCCCGGCCGGCCAGACCGGGGCCGCGACCGGGATGAACGCGAACATCCGCACCATCGGCGGGTCGATCGGAAGCCAGGTCGTCACCAGCATCCTGGCCTCCGGCGCCCTGGCGAGCGGGCTGCCGAGCGAGCACGGCTACAGCGTGAGCTTCGCGGTACTGGCCGTGTCGATGGTTGCCGCCGCGGTGGCGGCCGCCATCGTGCCGCTACGCCGGCAGCCCACCGGCACCCCGGCCAGCGAGGCTCCGGCCGCCAGGAACATGACGCTGCCCGAGCCGCGCGGCGGTGCTCCGGCGACCACACAGTCCTGCTAGCGGCTGTGTTCGCCGCGTGACACTACTACCGTGTCGTCATGAGCAGGACCGCGGAAACCTCGTCCGTGCCCGCGCTGTCAGAGACGACAGCGCCGGAACGGCTACGCTGCGACGCGGCGCGGAACCGGGAACGGGTGCTCTCCGCGGCGTCCGAGGTGTACGGCGAGCGCGGTCCCGCCTTCACCATGGAGGAGGTCGCCAGCCGCGCCGGAGTCGGCATCGGCACCGTCTACCGCCGTTTCCCGACCAAGGGCGCGTTGCTGGACGCGGTCGCCCTGCCCTACCTCGAGCGCATGCTGGGCCTGGCCAGGGCCGCCGGCGAGCACCGCGAGCCCGGCGAGCGCCTGGAGACGTTCGTGCGGACCCTGGTGGAACGGCACGCCAGCGAGGGCAGGGGCAACAGCCGGCTGTGGGACTCGGCCCTCGGCCGGCCGCTGCGGGAGGAGATCCACCGGGTGGTGGACGGCCTGCTCGAGGCCGCCCGCAAGGCCGGCCGGCTACGCCCGGACGTCACCTACCGTGATATTTCCGTCCTGTTGTGGACGGTGACCAGCCTGGTCGACGCGACCGACCGGGTCGCGCCGATGGTGTGGCGCCGCCATCTGGACCTGCTCCTCGACGGGCTGCGCCCGGACGGCCCACGGCCGCTGGCCACCCCGCCGGTCGACGCGCAGGAGTGGGAGCGGGTGGTCACGAGCTCCGCCGCGCTGCGTCTGCACTGACCGGATCGCTCCCCTGGACGGGGACGGCCGGTTGCGGGGGGACGGCCGGCCGCGAGGGGACGGCCGTCCTCCGGCCGGGTAGCAGGAAGGCGCACGGTACCGCGGCGGCGGTGAGCGCCAGCGTCCACCAGAAGGTGTTCCCGAAGGCGTCCGCCAGCCCGGCCGCGTCCACCCGGGCGGATCCGCCCCGGTCAGCGATCCCGTGGGCGAGGACCACCGCGAGCACGGCGGTGCCGAGGGAGCCGCCGACCTGCTGGAAGATCCGCACCGCCGAGGTGGCGCGGGGGATCTCGTCCTGGTGCAGGCCGTGGTAGACCGCTGACATGACAGGGATCATCACCGCCGCCAGCCCGACACCGCGCAGGGCCAGGGACGCGCCGAGCAGCCACTCGCTGGTGCCGGTGCCGACCTGGGTGTAGGCGGCGGTACCCAGCACGCTGAGCACCAGGCCGGTGATGGCGAGCGGCCGGACGGCCCCCCGGTCGGCGAGCCGGCCGGCCACAACCATGGCGATCATCATGCCGATTCCCTGCGGGGCCATCAGCAGCCCGGCCTCGGCCGCACTGCGCCCACGGACCTGCTGCTCGTACAGCGGGAGCAGGAACATCGCGCCGAACAGCGCGATCCCGGAGAGGAACATGATCCCGGATGAGCCGGTGAAGGACCGGCTGCGGAACATCCGCAGGTCGATGATCGGCTCCGCCTCGCTCGTCAGGGCATGCGCGACGAACAGGACCAGCAGGGCCGCTCCGGCGACCAGCGGGACGACCGCCTCGAGGTCGGTGAAGCTGCCCCGGCTGCCCGCCGCCGAGAAACCGTAGACGACCGCCGCCAGCGCCGGGGAGAGCAGCACGAGCCCACGGACGTCCAGCGGATGCCGGCCCGGGATCCGCATGTCGGGCAGCCCCCGCCAGGCCAGCAGCAGGGCGGCCAGGCAGACCGGCACGTTGATGAGGAAGATCCAGCGCCAGCTCAGGGTGTCGATGATCACACCGCCTATGACCGGGCCCAGGACGGGCGTCACCAGGGCGGGCACGGCGACCGTGGCCATCAGCCGGCCCATCCGCCGCGGGCCGGCGGCCTGGGCGAGGATGGTCTGCATCAGCGGCAGGAGCATGCCACCGCCGATGCCCTGCAGCACCCGGAAGGCGATCAGGCTGCCGGCTGACCAGGCCATCCCGCACAGCACCGACCCGACGAGGAACAACGCCAGCGACAGCATCCACATCCGCTTGCCGCCGAAGCGCTCCACCGACCAGCCGGTCAGTGGGATCACCATCGCCAGCGCGAGCATGTAGCCGGTGCTGACCCACTGGATCGTCGAGATCCCGACTCCGAACGAACGCCCCAGGGTGTCGATGGCGACTGCGATGATCGTGAGGTCCAGTTGCACGACCACCGTGCCGACCAGGATGATCCCGGCGAGACGGAGCAGCGCCGGGTCGAGCCGGTCGCTCTCCGCCCGCTTCGCCTTCGCCGGCTCCGGCCCGCCCGGCTCGTCCGGCTCGTCCGGCCGCTCGGATGCGGTGGACGCCTGGGTCTGTGCCATCACGAGCCTCCGGGAACGGTTCGGGGACGGTCGATGCCTGGAACGCCCTGGCGCGACGTAGCCGGACGGATACGCGACCACGGCCGACGCTACACTGTATCGACAACCCGTACAGCGTCTTCCAGGCGATACGGCGTATCGATTCACCGTACGAAGTATCGCTGGATCGGATCCGGCGATACCCTCGTCCCGTGCCCGGTGACCGCCATGCCGCGATCCAGACGCCGGACGCCTCCCCGCGGGCCGACCGGCCGCCGGCAGGCCTGCTGTGGGCCCGCCTGGCCAAGGAGAGGAAACCGGGGCTCACCCGGCAGGCGATCGTCGACACGGCGATCGCGCTGGCCGACGCCGAAGGGCTGGAGGCGGTCTCCATCCGGCGGGTCGCGGCGGCGCTGGGCGCCCGTCCGATGAGCCTCTACTCGCACATCCAGCGCAAGGACGACCTCTTCGAGCTGATGACCGACGAGGCAATGGCCGACATCATCGTTCCCGAACCGCTGCCCGCCGACTGGCGGGACGCGCTGTGGACGATCGCCCAGCGAACGCGCGCTGTTGCCCTGCGACATCCGTGGATCGTGAAGGCCAGAGGCCACTGGCCGCGCCTGGGGCCCAACGCCATGCGCCATCTGGAGCAGTCCCTGGCCGCCGTCGCCGGCCTCGACATCGACCAGCGGCATCGGATCCGCATTCTGCGGGCCGTCGACACCTACACGGTCGGGCACCTCGTCACCGAACGGCTCGACCAGGTCAGGCCGCCCCGGGGAGACGTGGACGCCACCGAGCAGCGGCAGCTGGTCCAGAGCTACCTGCGGACTCTCGTCGACACCGGCGACTTTCCCCGGATCGCCGAGCTGGATCCGGACCTGTCCGCGCTGACCGACCACGGCGATGCGCAGCAGAGGTTCGACGAGGGCCTGGCGTGGGTGCTGGCCGGCATCGCCGCCTCCCTGCCGGAGCTCCCCCGCGGCCCTCGCCGCCGCCCGGACGCCGTCCGGGGAGCGGGCCGGCGGTAACCGCGCCGCGACAGGGCCAGTCGCGACAGGGCCGGACAATCAGCGCGGCCGGGTACGGACGAGCGAATCGACGCCTCTCCGCGCAGTACGGCCCAGACCGTACATAAACACCCAATTGGTATAACTCGAACACCCAGAGTGAGCAATACCACAATCCTCAATGCAGTGGTTGACATGTCTTACGCATTGCGTAAATCTACGCAATGCGTAAGACATACGGGGCGTCGGGACCGCACCACCAGCCCGGACAGCGTCAACCATGAAGGAGGGGCAGCATGGCCACTACCACCCGTCGGCGGAAGAACACGCTGACGAAGTTCATCGAGGACATCGTCGACAACACCAAGGACCTCGTCGACGACCTCATCGACCGCAGCCGCGACCTTGAGGACGACCTGCGCAGGACCGCGCGGAACGTCGTCGACGACGACAGCCCCAGCAGCGATGAGCTGCAGGACCTCAAGAAGGCCCTCGCGGAGCTGACCTCCAAGGTGAACCAGCTCGCCGAGACCAAGGCTGGCAGCAAGTAGTTGTCGCATGGCAATCAGGCCGGCGCTCTGGACGGATCCAGGGCGCCGGCCTGATCTTATGTTTACAATCAAGCATGAGGCAAAGGATGGACCATCGATGAACGCGGCTGCCATGCCGGTCTCGGATGATGGTGCGACCGAGCGGCTGATCAGGCGTTACGCGAACCGCAAGCTCTACGACACGGTGGAGCGGCGCTTCACCTCGCTCCGCCAGATCGAGCGGCTCATTCGCGACGGCGAGAACATCCGGGTCGAGGACCACGAGACCGGCGCCGACATGACAGCCCACTTTCTCGGCCGGGTGCTGAGCAACCGGGACTCGACGGACCTGCCCCTGGCCGAGCTGATCCGCATGCCGAACCGCATCGCCCGGATCGTCGTCGAAGACCGCCATGAGCAGCAGGACGAGTTGCGCGATCTACGAGCACAGATCGACGAACTCACCCGTGTGGTGTCCGCGCTCATCAGCGACGCTGACACCACGCGACCCGCGAAACCGGCAGCAGACCGCGACCAGAAAGATCATGTCTCCCCCAAGCCACCCCCTGATGCTCGCAAAGGCTCGGACGCGCAGAATGTGGACCAATGAGCCTGAATCAGCGCCGTACTCCACGCCCGCCCCGGGGGCACTACCGCCGCCTGCGACGTGACAGCGACGGCAGCCTCTACGACATCAACGAACATCGGCGGATTCCGCTCAGCGAGATCCGCGAGGACATCCAGGCCGGTCGCCGGTTCCGAGCTGTCCGTGACGGCTCGGGCGAGGACTGTACCAACCAGGTCCTGGCCGACGCGCTCAAGGGCGCGCTGGTGGACAAGGTTGGTCTGCAGACCGGCATACCCGCGAGCCTCTCCGCTATTGCCGGTTCGCTACTGTCCGCTCTCGACAAGCGAGACAATGGCGGCGGCATGACATCCCATAATGGCTTGACGTCTCATCGTAGCCTACGGGGGCAGCGCGGCAACAGCTTTCCCGGTACCGGCGATGAAAACCGTACGATCCCAGGCCGCGACTGAGAAGGGGAGACGGTCAGGTGCATCATGAGACCACGGTGCGGGTACACGCGCCGATCGGGGAGGTCTGGACCGAACTGGAACGCCTGGACGACATCCTCAGGCGTTCACCGGAGATCTCCGGCCCGATCCAGGTCGACGAGGACGGCGCCCACCGCATCAAGGTGCGGCTGTCGTGGGGACCGCTGAGCCGTCTCGTCGACGCGACCGCCCACATCGACTCCGCGATCCCGCCGCACCAGCTCACCTGGTCCATCCGCGTGCCCTCCCTGGACGTGCTCTCGACCCAGGTCTTCGACCTGACCTCGGTCGCCGAGGACGAGACCAGCCTGCGTTATGTCGCGGAAGTCGACTGCGGACACCGGTATCCCTCTAAGCTGCGACGCGTGCTACCCGACCACGTCGAAGAACATGTCGAGTCGATGGCGTCCCGGATAGGGACCCTGGCGGCCCAGCACTGGCAGAGCAAGCAACGGCTGCTCTTCCGCTCCGGCCCGGCCGCCTGATGGGTGACGAGGGCACTCTCCTCGGTAAAGTAGCCTTCGTGGCGGACGGCACGCGTAACCTTGGCGCCAGTCTGACCGACGCACTGCTCGCCCGTGGGGCGCGCGTGGCCGTCGGCTACAGTCGGAGGCGCCCCGAAGTCGACGAGTTCCTGGAACAGCGCAGCGGCAAACCGTTGTCGGCGCATCAGGGAAACGTGGCATCCTGGCAGGACTGCTCCCGGGCGTTGGCCGAGGCCGCCGCCCATCACGGTGGGCTCGACATCCTGGTCACGACGATCGGCAATCAGCAGGCGACAGGCATCGTGAACGCGGTGCCTCTGACATCCCTGTCTCCGCAGGAATGGCAGCGCCTCCTGCTGGGCAGTCTGTCCGGTGTGTTCAATCTCACCTCAGCGGCTGCGCCGCATCTCTCAGGGCGAGCGACGGCCCGCATCGTGACCGTGCTCAACGCCCTGCCCGGCGGCAAGAGCTCCACCAACCCGCACACCTGGTTACGTGACGCCTTGTTCACCATCAGCCGACAGTTCGCGCGGGAGCTCGCGCCAGCCGGCATCACCGTCAACACCATCGAGTCGGGCCTGTTACACGACGAGTCGTTCGATGTCTTCCCTGGTCTGCAGGAGGAGGCCGAGTCCCTGGTACCGGCCGGCCGCCTCGGCGAACACGAGGAGGTGGCCCGGGTACTGCTGTTCCTGCTCGACCCGGCGTCATCCTACGTGACCGGCCAGGTTCTCGGCGTCGACGGCGGCATCAGGACATGAGCGACAGCCGTGCCCGGGTGGTCGCGGGAGTTCTCTCCCAACTTCTTCTACAGGAGATCAGCGGAGCGGTGGGGCTGCGTCGCAAGCGTGGCGACGACTCCGCCGACAGCGAGGAACGCGAAAAAACCCGGGCCAGGGGGATCCGGCACGCGCTCGAGTCACTCGGCCCGTTCTATGTGAAGATCGGCCAGATGCTGTCGACCCGCCCCGACATAATGCCGCAATACATGATCGACGAGTTTCAGAACCTCCACGAAAAGGTCTCCGTCGCGCCGTTCGAGACCTTCGAGCCCATTCTGGAGGAGGAGCTCGGGCGCGACTGGCGCAGCGCCTTCCTGGACATCAAGGTCGACAAACCGCTCGGCGCGGCCTCGCTCGCGCAGGTCTACGCCGTCACGCTACGCACCGGCGAACGGGCGGTCGTCAAGATCCAACGGCCGGGTATCGCCCCGGTGATGCTCGACGACATGGCCATGTTGAAGCGGCTGGGGAAGTTCTTCGCCAAACGGGTGCCCGACCTCGACGACGTCTTCGACCTCACCGCCATGATGGAGATCATGTTCGACGCCATGAAGGCCGAACTGGACTTCCGCGTCGAGGCACGCAACATGGACGCCGCGCGGGAGGCGATGGAGGGGTTCGACAACCTCGCCGTGCCCGAGGTCATCTTCGTCACCAAGAAGGTGCTGGTGCAGCAGCTCGCACCCGGCACGTCCATCCGTGACGCCAACCGCGACAAGTTCACCAACGCCGAGCGCGAGGCGATCGGCCGCGACCTGCTCAGCTTCATGTACCGCGGCTTCTTCGTCGACCGGATGTTCCACGCCGACCCCCATCCCGGCAACGTCTTCGTCGAACCCGGCGGCAAGGCGTACCTCATCGACTGGGGAATGGTCGGGAGAATGGACCGGCGCCAGTCGCTGACGTTCGCGAGCATTCTGGTCGCCCTCTCGCAGAACGACGGTCATGGGCTGGCAAAAGCATGGATCGAGCTGGGCCGGGCCAGCTCCTGGGCCAACATTCCGGCATTCGTCAGCGACTGCTGCGGTTTCGTGCCCACCATCGCCGACGCCAGCCTGGAGGATCTCAACCTCGGTGTCGCGCTGACGTCGATCCTGAAGTTCTCCAGCCGGCGCGGTATCCAGACCAGCCCGGTGGTCGCGCTGCTCGGCAAGTCGTTCGCCAATCTCGAGGGCTCGGTGCGCTATCTCTCGCCCGAGCTCTCGGTGACCGACGTCTTCGAGGAGGAGTTCCGGGACATCCTCTTCGATCTCGTCCGCGAGCTGCTCTCCCAGGAGCAGGCGGCGCAGTTGGTGCTCGACCTGATGGGCGGGTCGATGTCCATCGTCGAGCAACTGCGTACTCTCGGTCGAGATATCTCCAACCGTGAGTTCACTGTCAACGTCAACGCGGTACAGGCCCGCCGGTCACGTCAGGAGGACCGGGCCGACGCGAGGACACGCAGCAACCGCAACATGTTGCTGGCCGTCGCCGCCGCAGCCTGGCTCGCCAGACGACGCCGAGCAGGCTGAGCGGATGCTGTCCCTCCCGTCGGAAGGCGTAGGTGGTTTCGGTCGTCACCATGGCTGTTTCCACCTACGGCTTCCGTGCTCGTAGGTGGAAACAGCCGTTGCCACAGCGGTTTCCACCTACGCTACGGCTGTGGCTCCCGCGCGGAGGATGACTCCGAACGGACCGTGCGCGAACGGTCGCCTCGCCACACCGTCGCGCGGCTGTTCCTGATGCCGAGGAGCATGTCCGTCCCGTCTCGGCGGATCTCTCCCTCGCCCCGGAGCAGTACCCCTCGTTTGCTGTCGAGCCGGTGACCGCCGGTGTGGGCCGTGACGGACACCGGTGCGCCGGAGGTGACGCCGACCAGCCTCGCCAACGCCGCCGGAACCCGGACAAGGGCGGTGTCCGGCTCCCAGGTGCCGGGCAGCACGACCGGCCCGGCAGCCGTCCGAAGGCCCACGCTCACGGGACGTGCATGCTCGAGGAGTTCGTCGAGGATCCGCCGCTCGTCCGCGGACCATGGCCCGGCGGGAGGTGTGATCCGTGTCTCGGGTGTTCCGGTAAGAAGCAGGTTCGCTTCGGGCCAGTCCCCGGCGGCCACGATCCCGCCTCCGGACGTCGTTTCGATGGTGCGGACGACGTCGAGCTCGACGAGTACCCGACTGGTGGGCAGGGTCGCGGTACGCAGGCCCAGGTCGGCCGCCATGCCGGTGAGGTGGCGGTTGTTGCGGCCGATGAACGAGACCACGGTCGTCGGGGCACGCAGCAGGCGGCCCGGGGACAGCAGGTCGACCGGGGAGAGTGGATCAACGATCGACGCGTATCCGGACGCCGCGAGAAACTTCGTGCCAGCACGGATGAGCACGCTCATCCGGTCGTCCCGCCGTAACGCGCGTATCTTGACGGAGCTACGGGGAGCGACAAGTAACAGGTGGGGGTCGTCGACGTCGAATATCTGTGGGGTCACATGCGGACCGAGCCTGGTCAGCACCCCGACATCCACGGTGTCGGCGTCGTCCACCCACGGCTCGAAGACGATGGCAGGCATAAAGCCCCATAACGTAGCAACGGGGTTGGCGCCGAATATCCGACACCAACCCCGTAATCCGTCAGTGCTATTTACCGGTGCCCTTGACCGCGGAAAGCTGGTCGAGTTTCGCGGTCAGCTCGGTGAGCGCCTTCTTGAGATCCTGAAGATCGTCACCGCTGGGGATGTCGCCCTCTTCCTTGACCACGTTGGTGACGGCCTTGCGGGTGTCGTTCTCGACGTCCTTCGCCCGGTCGATCAGGTCGTCTACCAGGTCCTTGCTGTCGTCGATGACATCACTGATGAACTTTGTGAGAGTGTTCTTACGACGGGTCCCGGTTGCCACGGCACGCCTCCCTGAAGGCTCTTGTTCTGCGCGATTTACGCGATGCGTAGAACTTACGCGGTGCGTAATAATCATGTCAAGGATTGCCAGCGGAAACGATCTGATGATCGTCGTCACATACCGGCAACACCGATACGACAGGCCGGCCGGCAAGCGGGCGGACACCAGAAGTGACCATACGGCTACAGCCAATAACTGACAGTAGCGATCCGAGCTCCCGTCAACGCTCTCCGAGCAGCATCCGCTCGGCCGCACGGAGGCACACCCGCCACGGGGCCGCCGAGCATCACAATAATGATCATAAAGGTCGGATGGGTATGCGGTATTCGACATCCGACACACCGCCGAGACATGCGGAGTACACCTGCTACCGTTCCGCTCAACCTGACCGAAGGGTTACACGTCCTGACCGAAGGGTTGCACGTGACGAAGAGCGCGCGAGGTGAACCCCTGATCGTCATGGAGGGCGTCGAGAAGTCCTTCGGCGGTTTCCGGGCGCTGCACGTGATCGACCTGACCGTCCACAGCGGCGAGGTGCTCGTCGTCATCGGCCCGTCGGGATCGGGCAAGTCGACGCTGTGCCGCTGCATCAACCGGCTGGAGACCATCGACGCCGGGCGGATCACGATCGACGGGCGGCAGCTGCCCGAGGAGGGCCGCGCGCTCGCGCGGTTACGGGCCGAGGTGGGCATGGTCTTCCAGGCGTTCAACCTCTTCGCCCACAAGACCGCGCTGGAGAACGTCACGCTCGGGCCGACAAAGGTCCGGGGAATCCCCCGGGAGGCGGCCGAGCGCCGAGGCCGGGAACTGCTCGACCGGGTCGGCGTCGGCGCGAAGGCCGGCAGCTATCCGGCCGAGCTTTCCGGCGGGCAGCAACAACGTGTCGCGATCGCCCGGGCGCTGGCCATGGACCCAAAAGTGATCCTCTTCGACGAGCCCACCTCGGCCCTCGACCCGGAATACATCGCCGAAGTGCTCGACGTCATGACCGAACTCGCCCGCGACGGCATGACCATGGTGGTCGTCACCCACGAAATGGGATTCGCTCGGCAGGCCGCGGACCGGGTCGTGTTCATGGCCGACGGCGGAATCCTCGAGGAGGGCACGCCGGTGGAGTTCTTCGACAGCCCACGGACGCAGCGGGCTCGCGATTTCCTGGCCCGGGTCCTCCCGCACTGACCGCGCTGGCTCACCGGTGAGCCGGCCCGCCTCTCCTTCCCCCGTCCACAGCCGACATGATCCCCTCGAAAGGACGACCATGCGGATTCCACGCCTGCTGAGCCAGCTCCATCCGTTCCAGCCGCTTCAGCGGCACCCACGGCGGCGACGGAGGCTGGTGACGGCCGTCGTCGCCGGTACCGTCGCGCTCGCCGCCGCCGGTTGTGGGAGCGATACGACCGGTACCGAGGCCGAAACCACGGCGAAACCCACCTTCGCCACCGGCACCACGGCGGCCAGGCTCGCCGAGGCGGGGAAGGTCACCGTCGGCACCAAGTTCGACCAGCCGCTGTTCGGGCTGAAGGGCCTCAGCGGCAAGGTCGACGGATTCGACGTCGAAATCGCGAAAATCATCGCCGCCGGCCTGGGGATCGGCCCGGAGAACATCACCTTCATCGAGACGCCGTCGGCCCAGCGGGAAGGCGCGATCCAGCAGGGCAGGGTGGACTTCATCGTCGCCACCTACACCATCAATGACAAGCGCAAGCAGCTCGTCAGCTTCGCCGGCCCGTATTACCAGGCCGGCCAGGACATCATGGTGAAGAAGGACAACACCACGATCACCGGGCCGGAGTCCCTGCGCGCGGCGAACGCGAAGGTCTGCTCCGTCTCCGGGTCGACCCCGGCCGAGAAAATCAAGGAATACGCCGACGCGTCCAACATCGTGCTCTTCGATGTCTACTCCAAGTGCGCGGACGCGCTGCGTACCGGCCAGGTCGACGCCGTCACCACCGACAACGTCGTCCTGCTGGGCCTGGTGGACAGCAGCGGCGGCGCGTTCAAGCTCGTCGGCAAGCCCTTCACCACCGAGCCCTACGGTATCGGCATCAAAAAGGGTGACACCGCCTTCTGCCAGTTCATCGACGAGCAGCTGACCGCGGCGGCGGCGGACGGCCGCTATGCCAAGGCGTGGGAGGCCACGGCGGGCAAGGTCGCCGGGAGCGCCCCGGCGCTGCCCACGCTCGGCACCTGCTCCTGACCGTCGGGCCCCCGCGCCTTTCGTAACCGCTGTGGACCGCGCGGCCCCGATGAGCCGCGCGGTCTCCTGAGTCGATGCCACCCCGGAGCCGCCATGGATGTCATCACCGACAACCTAGGCCTGTACGCCGACGGCCTGCTGGGAACACTGAAGATCTGCGGTCTGGTCGCCGTGGCGGCGCTGCTGCTCGGGATCGTTCTCGCGGGGTTCCGGGTGTCGCCGGTGCCGCCCCTGCGTGCCGTGGGCACCACCTATGTGACGCTGGTCCGTAACTGTCCGCTGACGATCGTCCTGTTCGCCTTCGCCTTCGGCCTGCCGGAAGTGGGGATCAACGGCTCGTACTTCGCCTTCGGGGCCGCCGGGCTCACCGTCTACACCGCCGCGTTCGTCTGTGAGGCGGTACGCAGCGGAATCGGCGCGGTGGACGCCGGTCAGGCGGAGGCCGCCCGTTCGATCGGCCTCACCTTCGGCCAGTCGCTGCGGCTGGTCATCCTGCCGCAGGCACTGCGGGCGGTCATCCCCCCGCTGGGCAACGTCGGGATCGCGATGGTGAAGAACTCGGCGATCGTCGGCGCGTTCGGGGTCGGTGGCGAACTCTACAGCGTGGCGAGCACGCTCAACGGCGCGCGGGGGGAACCGGCGCTACCGGTCTACTCCGGGGTCGTGATCGGATATCTGATCATCATCATCCCGACCGGCCTGCTCGTGCTGGCGGCGGAGAAACGGCTACGGGTGACCCGGTGAGCGGCTCAGTCCTCTACGACACCCCGGGTCCAAGGGGACGCCGGCGGATCGCCGTCGCCAGCGTGGCCGCCGGCATCGCGCTGGCCGCGCTGGCCGCGCTGGCCGTCCGTCGGCTGGCGGCGAACGGCCAGTTCGACGGCAGCCGGTGGAGCCCGCTGTTCAACCCCGGCGACGAGAACTTCCCGGCCCTGTGGCGTCTGCTCGGCGGCGGTCTGGTGCACACCCTGACCGCCGCCGGCCTGGCGATGTCCTTCTCCCTGGTGCTCGGGGTGCTCATCGCGACGACCAGGATCTCCGCGGCCCGGTGGTACCGGTGGGCCGTGGTCGGGGTGGTCGAGCTGCTGCGCGGCGTCCCCGTGGTGATCGCGATCTTTTTCGCGGCGCAGGTTCTCCCGGTCTACGGGCTGAAGCTGCCGCCGCTGTGGTACATCGTGATCGGTCTGACCGCCTACAACTCGGTGGTCATCTCCGAGATCGTCCGGGCGGGCATCCTCGCGGTGCCGAAGGGGCAGCGCGAGGCGGCCGCCGCCCTGGGCCTCACCCGCGGCCAGACGCTGCGGATCGTCCTGCTGCCGCAGGCGTTCCGCTCGATGCTGCCGGCGCTGATCAGCCAGCTCGTGGTGATCCTCAAGGACACCTCGCTCGGGGCCTTCATCTCCTACGAGGAGCTGCTGCGCCGGGCCCTGATCGCCATCCAGACCCTGCACAACCCGATCCAGACCTATCTGGTCATCGGCGGCATCTTCATCCTCGTCAACTACCTGGTGACCAGGCTGGCGACCTACCTGGAGGCGCGGCTGTCCGGCCGGCGGGCCAGGCCGTCCGTGCCCGCGGAGGACCTGTCCACCGGATAGCCACCGGATAGCGCTGCGCCCACGCCGGGCCCGTGGCCCGACAGCCGGAGGCCGGCCCCGGCCAGGCGACCGGATGGCGGCCGCCCGGCCGGGGCCGGCCTCCAGCGCTGGTCAGCCGGCGAGGAAGGGCTGCCCGGCCACGGGTTCCGACTGCCGCCCGTCGACCCCGACCGGGATGTCCCCTTCCAGGGTGATCCGGTACAGCACGCGGTCGAAGTCGAGGTGGCCCAGGTCGGACGGGCCCAGATGCGCGGTCGCCCGGTTGTCCCAGAAAGCGACGTCACCCGGGCTCCAGCGGAACCGCACCGTGTACTCGGGCCGGGCGATCTGCTCGTAGAAGAGCTCGAGAATCCGGTGGCTCTGCCGCGGGGAGAACCCGATGATCTCGTTCTCCCCGGAGGTGAAGCTCGGGCTGACGAAAAGCGCCCGCTCACCCGTTTCCGGGTGCACCCGGACCACCGGGTGCACCGCCACCAGCGGATTCGACGCGATCTTCTCCCCGTAGGGGGTCCCGGCCAGCAGGCGGGGGCTGAAGCTGTGCTTGGCCCGTAGCCCGTCGGCGAGCCTGCGCAGTTCTTCCGGAAGGCCCTCGTAAGCCGCGACCAGATTCGTCCAGGCGGTGTCACCGCCGTACGGGGGGACAATGTCGGCGCGCAGGATCGACCCGGCCGGCGGGTTCACCAGCGCCGTGACATCGGTGTGCCAGCCGTTGTCATAGGTGACCTTCCGCTTGCCGAACTTCTTCTCGTAACGGCGGCTGTCGATCGGCAGGATCTGCGGGAAGCCCTCGGGCGGGGCGTCCTCGTGCGGATGGGCGGGAGTGATCTTACCGAACCTGGCGCCGAAGGCGATCTGCTCGGCGTGGCCGATGGACTGGTCGCGGAAGAACACGACCTTCCAGCGCAGCAGGGCGGAACGGATCTCGGCGATCGTGGCGTCGTCGGGCCGCTGGCTCAGGTCGACGCCGTGAATCTCGGCTCCGGTGTGCCCGGAAAGCGGCCGGACGTCGATACCCAGCCGCTGGACGGTACTTGTCATCGCTGCGTGCTCCAGACTGGTTGGCGGAAAGAACAGCCGGCCACCGGCATACAGCTGGGATACGAGTGGCACAGCAAACGGCGGCGGCAGCCCGCGGCGGGCCCTGAATCACTCGGAAGAACGCCACGGAACCACGGCCCCGACGCCTACGAAAGAATCAGGGCCAGCACGTCGCGTAATGCGGGAGAACAGTGACGGGCGACACGGTCAGCACACCCGGGCAATGCGCACCGGCACGATGCGCACGCCGGCGGCGTACATTCATGAGATGTACGCCGGGACGCGGTGTACCCGATGTCGCTCATGTTTCGATAATCATGCCGCCGGCCGGCCGGGTCAATGTTTACCGTTCGAGTGAAAATAACTCAGCCGGGCAGCCGTCCGGCTCCGGCCCCGGCTCCGGCCCGGGCCGGGGCCGGAGCCGGGGCCGGGGCCGGAGCCGGGGCCGGGGCCGGGCACAGGCTGCGTGGGCTGCGGTGGACGGCGTCCAGCACGGTCGCGCTCGCCGCGACGGCAAGGGTGCGCGGGCCGAAACGGGTGGGCAGCACGGTGCGTTCGGGGCTGGCGCACACCCGTGAGTGCGCCGCGATCTGCTCGTACAGGTCGGGCAGCAGGTCCGGCAGGAAGATCGCGGCAGCCTCGGTGAGTACCAGCACCTCCGGATCGATCATGTCCAGCAGCAGGGCCACCAGCCGGCCGATGACGCGCAGCCGCTCCCGGAAGAGCGCCAGTACGCGCTGGTCGCCACGGCGGGCCGCGTCCAGCAGGAGACACAGGTCGGGCTTCTCGATCATCCCTTCCCGGACCGCCCGCTCCAGCAGGACCCGTTCCGAGATGGCGGCCTGCACACAGCCGGACCGCCCGCAGGGGCAGCGCACCGAACTGTCCGCCAGCGGCAGGTGGGCGACGTCCCCGGCGCCGGCGTGCGGGCCCCAGTGCACCTCGCCGCCAGTGGCGATCGCCGCGTCGACGACGTTCCCGACGAACAGGTGCACCAGGCTGCGCCGGGCCCGCGGATCCCCGAACATGATCTCCGCCTGCGCCAGCGCACGGGCATGGCCGTCCACATGGACGGGCAGGCCGGTCGTCTCGGCGAGCACCTGGCGGACCGGCACGTCACGCCACCCCAGCAGCCCGTGCTCGACGATGACCCCACGCTGCGGGTCCACCCATCCGCCGGTGACCACCCCCAGCCCGAGCAGCCGGGTGCCCCGGGCGTGCCGTGCCACGAAGCCGGGAAGATACTGGCTGATCTGCCGCAGCACCTCGTGCGCGTCGCCCTGGTGCGGCACGCTCTCGTGGGCCACCACCTGGCCGCGCAGGTCCACCAGGCCGAAGGTGATGCTGGGGACGGCGATGTGCACCCCGCAGGCGAGGTGACGCTGGGTGTCGATGTCCAGGGGGACGAACGGCCGGCCGGCGCGCGGCGGGCTGGACAGCGCCGGCAGCTCGCGCAGCAGCCCGAGGGAGATCAGGTCAGCGGTCTGCCGCGACACCACGGCCGGGCTCAGCCCGGTCGCGCGGCCGATGAGGGTACGCGCCACCGGCCCGTGATCCAACACGGCGCGCAGCACCACCGCGGCGGTGCCGGTCGGGTCCGGGCGGACCGCGGTCATGGACGACGCCAGGGACTGGTTGCGTGCCGGCATGGCTGACCTCCTCGCGGCTGCGGTGCTGCATGCGGACTCGGCAGGGCCGCGGATGCGCGGACGTCGTCACGGCCCACGTGGTGGGCGGACACACGGACCCACGTCGCCCGTCCCGCAAATGATCAATCTGATGGGGCCCGAGGCCCTGGTCAGGGCTGACACCCCTCTCGATGCCGCCTGCCAGCAGGGAAACAGCGGAGCCCGGGATGAAGAAGGAGTACATGTATCCGGACGGCCTGGGCACGCTGGGAATCCAGCGGCGGCATCAGGCGGATGGACAGAGCGCGCTCGCCACGCGACGGAGGTCGACGTGCGCGCGGCAGACCAGATAGGTATGCCGGCTCATACCCTCGACGCTAGGCAACACCCGAATGGTTGTCAACCAGGCCGATGGGGAACACCCGCCCCATCCCCATCCCCGTCCCTGCCGCCGCCGCCCGCCCGCCCGGCCGGCGTCCGGCGCGACGGACCGCCGAGGCCGGGCCGGCGGCGGGAACGTACGCGGGCC
>NZ_CAKKTM010000456.1 GCF_920888515.1 Protofrankia sp. CiP1_Cm_nod1
GGGTTCGGCGGCGGTGGCGCCGGCTTCGGCGGGGGCGTCCGCGGCGGCGGGGCGGGCTGAGCCGTGGCCGAGAGCGGAGCACTCCACGCCGGGGCGCCGGCCGGCCCGGCACCCGTCATCGAACTCGACGACGTCCGCAAGACCTACCGGACCGGCGCCATCGAGGTCGACGCGCTGCGCGGTGTCGACCTGCGCATCTCCGAGGGGGAGTACATAGCGATCATGGGCCCGTCCGGGTCGGGCAAGTCGACCCTGATGAACATTCTCGGCTGCCTCGACATACCCACCTCGGGCCACTACCGCCTTGCCGGCGAGGACGTCGCCCGGATGTCCGAGGACGATCTCGCCGAGATCCGCAACCGGCGGATCGGCTTCGTCTTCCAGCAGTTCAACCTGCTTCCCGCCCTGTCCGCGTGGCGCAACGTGGAACTGCCGCTGTGCTACGCCGGGACGGGGCGGGCGCGGCGTCGCGTCCGGGCGGTCGAGGCGCTGGAGAGGGTGGGCCTGGGGGACCGGATCGCCCACCGCCCGAACGAGCTCTCCGGCGGCCAGCAGCAGCGGGTCGCCGTCGCCCGGGCGCTGGTCACCGACCCCGCGCTCATCCTCGCCGACGAACCGACCGGCAACCTCGACAGCGCGTCCACCCAGGACGTGCTCGACCTGCTCGGCGAGCTGCACGCGTCCGGCCGCACGATCGTGCTCATCACCCACGAGCCCGAGGTCGCCGCCACCGCCAGCCGGGTGGTGCGCATCCGGGACGGCGGCATCCAGGACGACACCAGCCTGGATCATCCAGGCGGTGACGCCGACCAGCCCGGGGACGTCGGATTCGGGGCCAGCGCCGGATTCGGAGCCGTTGCCCGACCAGGCCCCGGCTCCGGCTCCGGTGACGGCCCCGGCTCCGAGCGCGGGCCCGGGAGGACAGCCCACGGCGATGCGGCCCGGCTCACCTGGGAGATCCGCCCGTGAGCTGGATGGAGACAATACGCATTGGCTTCGATGCGGTACGTACACACCGGTCCCGTTCAGCCCTGACCGTCCTCGGGATTCTCATCGGCATCGCCGCGGTCATCCTCACGGTGGGTCTCGGCCAGGGCGCCCAGAACCAGGTCCGTGACCAGATCGACTCCCTGGGCCGCAACCTGCTCGTGGTCACCCCGGGCAGCGCCACCAGCAGCGACGGCATCCGCGGCGGCTTCGGCTCGGCCTCGACCCTGACCATGCACGACGCCGAGGCACTGGCCTCGAAGGACGTCGCCCCGGACATCGCCGCGGTCGCGCCGGCCAGCCAGCGCAGCCTGCCGCTGACGGCCGGCACGTCGAACTGGACCACCACGGTCGTCGGGACGACCCCTGACTGGCTGTCAGTCCGGGCCCGCAAGATCGCCTCCGGCCGTTTCCTGACCAGCCAGGACGTCGCCGCCCAGGCCGCGGTCGTCGTGCTCGCCGCCAGCAGCGCCGAACAGCTGTTCGGCGGCCGCGACCCCGTCGGCGCGACCGTGGCGGTCGCCGGGGTCCCCACACAGGTGGTCGGGACGCTCACGGCGGCCGGCTCGTCCGCCACGGCCAACGAGGACGACCAGGCGATCATGCCGATCAGCACCGCGGCGAACCGGGTGTTCGGCGGCGCGGCCCGCGCCTCCGTGCAGAGCATCTACCTGGAGGCGTCGTCGGCCCGGACGTTGTCCGCCGCCCACCAGGAGGCCACCAGCACGCTGCTGGCGCTGCACCGTGTCAGCACACCCGCCGCCGCCGACTTCACCATCGCCAGCCAGCGGTCCATCCTGGCCGCCGCCACCTCGGTGGACCGGACGCTGACCGTGCTGCTCGGCGGCATCGCCGCGATCTCGCTGCTGGTCGGCGGCATCGGCGTGATGAACATCATGCTGGTTTCCGTCACCGAACGCGTCCGAGAGATCGGCCTGCGCAAAGCGCTGGGCGCGCCACCCCGGGTGATCAGACGCCAGTTCCTGGTGGAGGCGTCCGTCCTCGGCCTGGCCGGCGGGCTCGCCGGTGCCGCCCTCGGGCTGCTGGGGGACGCGGTGCTCCCCCACCTGATCTCCCAGCGGATCGACGTCTCGCTCCCCGCGACCGTCGGCGCGATCGTCGTCGCGATGGGGATCGGGGTTGGGTTCGGCGTCTACCCGGCCAGCAGGGCGGCCAGGCTGGCCCCCATCGACGCGCTGCGCAGCGAATGACGACCCGCCACCGCCCGGCCCTGTCCCGCCTCCGGGGCCACGATCAGGAAAACGAGCCCACCGTGCCCGAACCAACCCTCCCCGGCCCGCACCGGCCCAGCCCGCACCTACCCGGCCCGCACCGGCCCGAAGCGACAGGGCCGGTATCGATCCCCGCCCAGGAGCCCGCCCGCGCCGGAGAGAGCGCCAATGGCTGACCGGACCGCACGCGCCCGGCGGCAGCGGCTGCGCCGCCGGGCAACGGTGGTCGCCGTCATCGTCGTCGCCGGCGGGGCCGGCGGCGGGGTTCTCGCCGCCACGGCCGCCTCGGGCGGGCCGTCCTACCGGACCGCCACGGTCACCCACCGCAACGTCGAGGCGACGTTGAACTCCACCGGCACCGTGACGGCCGTCAGCCAGGCAGCGGTGAGCTTCCCCGTCAGTGGACGGGTGACCAGGGTCGCCGTGACGGCGGGTCAGCATGTCACGACGGGTGACGTGCTGGCCGAGCTCGACACGACCGCCCTGGCTGCGGCGGTCGACAACGCCCGGTCCGCGCTCGCCTCGGCGCAGGCGAGGCTCGCCGCCGACCAGGCCAGCCAGACCGCAGGCGCCGCGGCATCGGCATCGGCACCGGCACCGGCATCCGCCGCGGCACCGGCATCGGTATCGGCCGGGGCCGGCGGGGTCAGCACGGCGCTGTTCGTCACCTCGCGCCGGGCCGGCGCCCAGGATGTGCGCCAGGTGCGGGATGCGGGCCGGGTAACGGCGAGCGGGGGCACGGCCGGCACACCACCGGCCGGGGCCGCCGACGGCACGGGTGCGACCGGGACAGCGGGTCCGGCCGAGGATCTCGTCAGGCAGTATCAGCAGCGGCTGCTGGCCGACCAGCATGCCGCCGACACGATGCTGTCCCAGATCAAGGCCGATGTCGCCCACGAACAGTCGGTGTGCCAGTCGTTCCTGGACGGCCTGCACCAGAGCGGAGATCACCAGCGTGGGGGTGGTGCTCCGGGGGCGTCGGCATCCGCTGCCGTGCCCGGCGGCGGGGGCCCGGGCGCGGGCACCGCGACCTCCGCATCCCTGCACTCGTCCACCGCGACGGCCACGGCACCGGCGGCGGCCACGACACCAGCGGCCGCGACACCAGCGGCCAGCGGCCCGGCGCTCGACGGCACGGACTGCGCGGCGCTGCTCCAGCAGGTCCTCGCCGAGCAGGAGGCGCTCAACGAGCGTCTGCGCGCGGTCGCGGCGGACATAGCGGCCCTCGACGCCGCGGTCACGCAACTGCTGGCCCAGGTCCCGGGAGGGCAGCAGCATCCTGGGCCGTCCTCCGGGCGGCAGCCGGACGCGAGCCCAGGCAGCGGAGCAGGCTCGGGCACCGGGGCAGGCCCAAGCCCGGGAACGGGAGCGAGCCCGGGCTTGGGAGCGGTTCCAGGCACCGGGGCGAACCCGGATGCGGGCGCGGGCCGACCGTCGTCCGGGCCGACCGGAGCCGGGACGGAGACCGGCGGCACAAACGGGAGCACCACGAACGGGAGCACAGGGACGGCTACCGGCGGCGATCGGAACACGCCTGGCGGCACGGCAGCCGGGGGCGCCGTGCCTGGCGGTACGGCTGGGGGCGACACGACAGGCCGGTCCGCTGCGAGCGGCTCGGGCACCGGCGGCGCGGGCGGCTCGCGTGCGGGTGGCGCGGGCGGCTCGCGTGCGAGTGGCGCGGGTAGCG
>NZ_CAKKTM010000457.1 GCF_920888515.1 Protofrankia sp. CiP1_Cm_nod1
ACACCACCCCGCGCGGCCTCGGCGGCGCCGGCATCGGACCAGCCGGCCGCGGCCTCACCGGCGGCCGCGGCGGCCTCACCGGCGGCGGTGGCGCCGGTGGCGGCGGCTTCGTCGTCAACGGAGGAGGCGGCGGACGGAGCGGGTGACGGGTCACCCGTTCCGTCCAACCGCCACCTCGACGGAGAAGCAGAACTGTGGGTGTTCGGAGAGAAAGGGACGGGGTCAGTTCTCCGGGGTTTCGGTGGCGAGGAGGGCCTGGAGTTCGTAGACCGCTTCACGGAGCCGGTCGACGAAGGTGTACAGCCCGTCGGCCACCGCGCGCGGTGTGCTCAGGTAGAGGTTGAAGCGGTCGGGCAGCAGCACGTAGGCGATGCCGATGCACTGGCTGCTGGTCGAGCCGAAGCCGAAGTACTCGATGTTGACCGACGGCGCGGAGCTGGTGCTGAGGTAGTCGTCCCGCAGCTTCACCCAGCCCGGGCTGTCGTACAGGTCGAGCGCCTCGGTCACCCCCAGTTCCTCGCCGCGCCGTTTCTGGATGAGCTGCAGCTCCCACAGGTGCTGTTCGGGCGCCTGTCCCGACTGGCACTGCTTCGCCCGTGCCACGTGCTTCTCGGCGGCTGCCCGGAAGGCCGCCCGGCGGGCCGCCGCGTCCGCCGTCGGATCGTCCAGCGTGGCCACGAACCGCAGCACCTCGGGTGTGACGACGCGCATCGCCTCGGTGCGCCCGCGCCGGTACTGCCGGGTGGCGATCGACTCGTAGGTGGCGCCGGTCAGCCCCTTGGCCCGCTTGTGCGCGAGCTGGTAGGCCAGCTGCACGAACGCGTCCGGTGACACCCGCAGCTGCTTGGCCCGGTTCCCGCCGAAGTCGTCGAACGACAGGATGGTCGTGGCGGTGGCTGCGCCGTATGCCGCGAACGCCTCGTCGGCGGCCCGCACGTCGGCCCGCAGGTCGTCGTCCAGCACGAACTCGACGGGCCTGATGTCCGGCAGGCCCTGGGGGACGGCCCCCGACCGCGCCGAGTGCTCCTCGGGCGAGGAGCCCAGCAGCGAGTCGACGAAGCTGAGGATCGTGGTCCCGTCCAGGCCGCAGTGCTCGATGTTGATACCCGCGGTGCCGTCCTCGAACACGATCACCGAGACGGCCTTGTCGAACCACCGGTTACCGCTGTTGCCGTACAGCAGCTGGTCGCACGCCTCCTGGGTGTCCGTGGGCGTGATGTCCTCCAGGCACAGCAGGAACAGCGCGGTCTCCACCTCGTCGAGCGCGGCGGCGTTGCCGGGGTGGTGGGCGATCAGTGTCTGCCGGCTGGCCGCCCATTCCGCCCGGGCCTTGGTGGTCAGCTGGCCGACGGCGCTGTCCGGCGCGGCCGGGGCCGCACCGGCCTTCCGGATCGCCTCCAGGCCCGCCGCGAGATCGTCTAACGCGTACGGCCGGCCGTCGGGGCCCAGCACGTCCAGGTGGAAGATGTTCCCGCGGAAGAACACCGCGATGTGGCGGGCCCGGGACGGGCCCGGCCACTGCTCGCTGTACGGCACGCGGACGGTGTCCTGCTCGGCTCCGGGTATCCGCGTCGTGGAGAACAGGAACTTGTTCTGTTCCATCGACAGCGGCCGCCCCCGCTGGATGGCGGCCGGGATGCGTTCGTCGTCGAGCTGCAGTTTGTGGTTGACGGCGGCGGCGATGAGCCCGGCGGCCCGCTCCACCTGCCGCAGCGGCGACTTCTTGAACAGGAAGAAGAAGTTCGCGTTGAGCGCGATGCGGTCGCGGCGGCCCAGATACCGGGACGGCCAGAACGTGTCGAGCCAGCTGTGCACACCCTCGGTGGCGTCGTACTCCACCAGTGCCTGGTGGAGCCGCTGACCGGGGCCGCCCGGCCGCCGGAACGCGGCCACCGCCGCCTCGGTCCGAGCCAGCTCGTCCGCGGTCAGCAGCGGCGCGGCCCACTCCAGGAACCTCTCGGCGCTCTCCTCCAGGGCGGGCAGCGGCACCCGTGGCAGCAGGTCCTCATTGCCGAAGGTGCGGGTGGACAGTTCCTGCTCGGCAGGCGTACGGGCGGGTGGCTCCTGGCTGGCGGGGGCGGTAGCCGGGGTGGACAGCCGCTGGGTCACGCTCAGTTCCTGATTGACAGTCAATGTGATCCTCGGGCTCGGTGGTTGTGGGGACCTGGACGATTTCTTGCCGGTTAGTGATCCATTGCCGGTTGCGAGGTCGATGACCACGCAACCCTTCGTGCCGCGCGGCTGGGAGACGTAGAGCTGCGCGTAGAGCCAGCCGTCGGTTTCCAGACCACTCGGGTCCACGCCGACGTTGCTCAGGGTGTCCAGTACGAGCGACTGCTCCTGGGGAGAGGCGAAGCGCCGCTGCCGGAACATGTGCTCGAGATGAACGGTCTCGTACCCCAGTCCGGCCAGGCTCTCCTCGACGGGCTCGAACGGGAACATCCGTAGGACGAAATGCGCCATCCACGGCCGGCGCTCGTCGTTCGCGTGGACCACCCGCACGAGGGTCCGATGGGTGACGTAACCGATACAGCCGGTCGAGATGACCAGGTCGGCGCCGGCCAGCTGCCGGCGTTGTCGCGGGGTGGGGTCCTTCTCCTCCAGATCGGCGTGCACCGCGTCGTCGATGAAACCGGCGGCGAGCGCGTACGAGAGGGCGGGCCGCGAGGTGTCCAGGCCCACGAAGCGGATTCGGCGCGGGTCGGCCCGCGACCGGACCAGCTCCTGGTCACGGGCCAGCAGCGTCTCACGGGCCGGTGTACCCGCGTCCCGGTCGCAGTACCGTTCGTACAGCTCCTCCATGCTCGCGTCACATTTCAGCAGAGCCGCGTTGATACCGTACGAACAACCGATGTCCAGAATGTTGATACCTGAATCCCCCCGTAACTCCCGGCACGCTTCGATGATCTTCACGAAATGAGGTTTCGCCAGCTGCGGGATATCATAGTCGAGCCTGCGCAGCGTGTCGAAGTAGGCGTACGGGTCGGGTTGGGTGTAGATGTGATCGAGTGAAACTTTTCCGGTGGCATCAAAACGCACGGGCTGGGTTCCTCCTTGGATCACGGAACGGGCAACTGACCGGCATCGGGCCCGGGCTGCCGGTCGCCCCCCCAGACCGCGTCCGGCGGATCTTCCGGCCGGAACAGGTCGTAACCCACTCCGGCCGGCATCCGCCGGAAACGGCCTTAATCCAACAGTTGGTCGACCCGCACGGCGTTTCCAGCGGCCGCCAGGTGCTGGGGCAGCACCCGGCCGAAAAGCTGTCTCGTCCGCTCCACGCTGCCGACCACCCCAGGGCGTTCGCTGTACGAGAAAATCGCCGAGTGACGCGCGGTGTCACCACGCACGGCGCTCACCCGGTGCATCGAATAACGGCCCCTGAACAGTTGCAGATCCCCTGGCCGCAGGGACACCCGACGGATCAGGTGCCCGCCGTGGCCGGCCAGCACGGCCCGCACGTCGGCAAAGTTCTCCGTCGTCGTGGACCTGATACCCGGGCAGTACTCGAACACCCCGCCGTCCGTCGGCTCCTGTGTGATCAGGCTCACCGCGAACTCGTTCGTGTCGAAGTGCCATGGATGTTCCATGCCCGGGGTGACAACGTTGAGGCACAGCCCGGCCAGGGAATCCGCGAGCTCGTGGAGCCGGGGCAGCTCGAAACAACTGGCAATGAAGTGCTGGAACAACTCGTTGGTGTAGAGCTGATGAATGACGAAATCGTCGGGGATGCGATCGCGCGCCACGAAGGCGTTACCACGCCGCATGGGCAGCCGGCCGGGATGGTCCGCCGGCAGGTCCGCGTCGGCGGCTATGTTGTAGGCGTTGACGGTCTCGACGTCATAGTATGCCCGGGGGGCGACCGCGGCGCATTCCAGCCGTAGTTCCTCACGCCGGGCGGGCTGGATGAAGTTGTGCAGAATGCTGCAGCCGTGGGTGTGTAACTCCTGCCGGGTACGAGAGACCACGTACTCCCAGTCGGTGCCACCCGGCTCCGCCAGCGGATAGAAGGCCGTGCTGACCACCCGCTCGATCAGCCGGGCCGCCGATGCGATCATGAGGCTCTCCTCCGCCAGCCGGGATCATCGTCGCGAGGCAGGACAGCACAACCACACGGACAATCCCCACGACCGACGTCCATACGCTGGCAGTTGCCCGATCCACACGCTGTCAAGGCCTATCCCTCCCCCGCGAACAGGTCACGTCCGCAGCGTCTTCTCGCCCGCCTCGGTCATGCCAGGAGCACTCGAGGAACCGGGCACCGACACGAAACAAACATGATCGCACAGCTTTTTCGACTCTTAGCACATCGTTACTCTCGATTCATGGCCATGAAGTCGTTTGTGACGTGCGACACCATCCCTTGAAAACGCCAGACGATCACGATCGACCAGGATCTTCCCCGTCCCCGCCCTGGCATTCATTTTGACGCCGGCGGCAGCCTCAGCCGATAGTCACACCAGGTGACTAAAAAGTGAACCCCAAGTGAGCAACGACCGATTGTCGGACGATTACCAGCCAGTACCGGGTGACCACCGGATGGACGTCGACGGCCCCCGCACGGGCGGAGCGGGCCGGGGCGGCCCCGCGAGCCGGCCCGGCGTCGCAGGTGGCCCGTCCAGGCCGGCGAGGTGGGCTGGTAGCCCCTCGGCCAGCCCCTCGGCCAAGGCGGCGACACCACCCGGCACCGGCCCGGACCGGCCTGGCCGGCCGCTGCCCTGCATGGCGGCCACAACACGGCCACGTTACAAATTGCGATCAACAGTGTTGCAGGTCAGGACGAATCGGTCCGCTGTCTGGACGGTGGGACCATCCCCGGCCAGGTGAATGACCACTCGTTGCGACCATCAGCAGATTGTGAGCCGAGCAGATGCCCATTGCGGCGCAGTTCTCCGAGTACGGCACCAGCGACGTGCTGCGCGTCGTCGACCTCTCGGCCCCGGTCGCGGGCCCGGGCCAGGTGCGGATCGCGGTGCGGGCGGTGAGCGTGAACCCCGTCGACTGGAAGATCCTCCAGGGTGCTCTGCAGGAGCTGGTCACACTGGACCTGCCGGCGGGCCTGGGCAGTGACGTCGCCGGTGTCATCGACCAGGTCGGTGACGGTGTGACCGCCTTCGCGGCCGGCGACGAGGTGCTCGGCTCGTCCTTGACCGCCTCCTACGCCCAGTTCGCGCTCGCCGATCCGGCGGCTCTTGTCGCCAAGCCGGCCGAGGTGCCGTGGGAGACCGCCGGCAGCCTCGCCGGCGCCGGCGGCACCGCGTGGAAGGTGCTCGAGCTGCTCGCTGTCACCGCGGGTGAGACACTGTTGATCCACGCTGCCGCGGGCGGTGTCGGCGTCCTCGCCGTGCAGCTGGCCGTCGCCCGCGGCGTGCGGGTGATCGGCACCGCCAGCGAGTCCAACCACGAGCTGCTGCGTTCGATCGGCGCCATCCCGGTCACCTATGGTGACGGCCTGGCGGACCGGGTGCGCGCGGCCGCTCCCCAGGGGGTGGACGCCGTGCTCGACGCGTCGGGCCGCGGCGAGCTGCCCGTCTCGATCGAGCTGGCCGGCGGGCCCGAGCGGGTGCTCACCATCGCCGCGTTCGACGCCGCCGACCACGGGGTCCGCCTCCACGTCGGCGGCGGCGGGCAGGACACCGTGCGGGCGATCCAGGACATCCTCGTCCTGATCAAGGAGGGCCGTCTGCGGCTGCCGATCTGGCGTACGTATCCGCTGACCGAGGCGGCCGCCGCGCTCGATGCCAGCCGGGCCGGCCACCTCGGCGGCAAGATCGTGCTGCTGCCGTCCTGACGGACACGCCTGCCAGCGGCAGGTGCTTCCAGGCGGACCGGGCCGCCGGACGACGGCCCGCGCACCCGGGCCTGGCTGCCGGGGCCGCTCCCGGACGTCCCACGGGCAGGAGCGGCCTGTGGACGCCGCGTCGGCAACGGGCCGTCCGCCCCGTGCCCGGCTGGCTGTCTACCATGGTGGACAGCCGTTCATGGTGGACAGCCGTTGGTTCCAGCGGGAGAGAGACTGCGATGGCTGGTGGAGCGGTGCCGACGCGGGCGGCGGCCCGCCTGGCACCGCCCCGTCGCGTGTCGGCGGTGTACCGCCTGCTGCTGGCGTGCACCGCGCTGGCCGGGCTGTTCGTCATGCACGGTGTGGCGGTGGGGCTGGGATGCCCTGGTGGCGCCCACGCGGCGGGGCCAGTGGCGGGGCCGGCAGTGGCGGGGCCGGTAACGGAGCCCCACGGCCTGGGCGCCGGCCACGGGGCTCCGCAGGTACGGCACCCGCCCGCGGCGGCCCCGATGACCGGCCATGGGACGTCCGTGCCGCCTCCCATGCCGCTGTCCGCCCCGGCGAGCGGCCATGGGACGTCCGTGCCACCGTCAGTGGCTGTGATCACCAGCGGTGCCGGCGGGCATGGCGCCCTGTGCGTGTCGCTGCCGCCCCGGACAGGGCCGGGTGGCCTGCTCGGTCTGCTGGCGCTCCTGCTGGGCACCGCCGTGATCGCGTGGACGTGGCCCGTCAGGGGGCAGTACGCCGGCGTCGACAGCGGTGGCCGGCGGCGCCGGGCCCCACCGCCAGCCGGTTCAGGCCTGCTGACCAGGCTGTGCATATCCCGGACGTGACGCAACACCGCTGACCGGAGCAGGGCTCCGGTCAGTCCGACGTTGCTGTCCATCCGCGCGCGTGCCGCGCGCCGTCCGGAAAGACTTCCGATCCCAATGCTGACATTTCCGCGTTCGCACGCACTTCTGTGTTCGTATGGCCGCGTTTCGTATCCATCCACCGTCCGCCCGCGTTGTGCGCGTGTGCTGGCCGGTGCCACGCTCCTGATCGGGCTGGCAGCGGCCGGCTGTGGGAGCTCCACCACGACCGGGCCGGAGATCGCGCACCCGATGACGTCTCCCGCGACGCCGGGGCACGGCGGGACGCCGGCGTCCGGAGGGATGCCCGGCCATGCCGGGATACCGGGCATGGACATGCCCGGCCATGCCGGGATGCCGGGCATGGAGGGGCTGCCGGCCGGGGAGGGCCTGGCCGCCGAGGCATCCGGGCTGCGGTTCGTCCCGGTCGCGTCGACGCTGCCGGCCGACCAGCCGACTTCGTTCCGGTTCCGCATCCTGGCAGGCCCGGGACAGCACGATCATGCTTCGGGCATGTCGCTGCTGGGCACCCACAGCACCGGGACGGCCGCCGGGGACGGCACGCCCGTCACCGCGTTCAGGCTGGACCAGACCAAACCGATGCACCTGTACCTGATCCGGTCGGACCTCACCGGCTTCCAGCACGTGCACCCGGACGTGGAAGGCGACGGCACCTGGACGGCGCCGCTCCAGCCCGTCCGGCCGGGCGCGTACCGGGTGTACGCCTCGTTCGTCACCACAGACGCCTCGGGCGCGGACGTCCCGACGGTCCTCGGCCAGCCGGTCACCGTCGCCGGCGGTTCCGCCGACACACCGCTGCCGCCCGCGTCGGCCACGGCCACGGTCGACGGTTACACCCTGGCCCTGGCCGGCGGGCTGACAGCCAGGAACGCGGGCACCCTGACGATCACCGTGTCCACGGGCGGCCGGCCCGTCACCGACCTACAGCTCTACCTGGACACCTACGCGCACCTGACCGCCTTCCACGAGAGCGACCTCGCCTTCGCCCACCTGCATCCGACGGGCACGACCCCGGGCGGGAAGGACGGCGGCCCGGCCCTGACGTTCGAGGCGAGCCTGCCGCGCGCCGGCAACTGGCGGCTGTTCGTGCAGTTCCAGACCGCCGGCGTGCTGCGCACGGCCGCGGTGACCCTGCCCGTCGGCTGACCGTCATCCGGCCGGAGCCGGGAAGCGGCGGCGGTCACCGACCGACGCTTCCCGGTGGTGGAGCCGCGTCGGCCATGAGCTGGGCGTTCTTCCTCTGTCATCCGCGGGACGGATCATGGCCGAAGCTCCTCCGGCGCGCCGGGAGCAGCGGGCCCCTCCTCGATGACGATCACGTGCAGGGTGCGCGGGCCGTGCACCCCCTCGACGCGCTCCAGCTCGATGTCGCTGGTCGCGGACGGGCCGGAGATCCAGGTCAGCGGCTGGTCCGGACGCAGACGGGCGATCGCGGCGGGGACGCCGGCCACGACGTCCCCGGCCGGTATGACGCAGACGTGCACGTCGGGGACCAGCGTGAGCGCGCGGCGCCCGCAGGCCGGGCCACCGTCGAGCACGATCGTGCCGGTCTCGGCCACCCCCACCGCGGCGCCGGTGAGCACCGCGTCGACGGCGTCCAGGCCGGGCACGGACAGCGGCGCCTCGCTGGTGTCCCGGAGCACCTGCCCGCCGGCCCGTGCCACCGCCTGTTCCGCCGCGGCGAGCCAGTCCGCGGGCAGCCCGGCGGGCACCGCGACCCGGCGCGCGCCGGCGAGCGCCCGCACGATCGCGGCGGTCAGGCCGTCCGGACGCACCCGGTCCACGACGGCCCGGTAGTCGGCGACCCGCTCGTGGAACAGCTCCACCGTCGCCGCCGACCGCCGCCGCGCGTCAGCCGTGTCGGCAGTGCTGGCGGCCGTGCCAGCCGCGTTGGCAGTGCCAGGCGCGCTGGCCGCGCGCGGGTGGGCATAGTCGCGGGGAACCGGGACGTCCTCGGGCCGCTCGGCCGCGGGCACATCGGCAAGCGCCGCCCGGATCCGGCGCAGCATCTGCTCACGCGCGCTCATCACGGCCGCCTTCCACCGCGGGGGCCTCCCCACCACGGATGCGCCCCACCGCGGGGGTGTCCTCCGCGGTGGGCGTGCCTGCCGTCGTCGGGGCGTCCCTGCCCGTGGGAGCGTCCTCTGCCGCGGCCGTGTTCTCGCCGCGGGTACGCGCCCACCAGGCACGGAAGGATTCCGGGGGCGGCAGCGGGACGTCGCGCGCCCGGCTCCACGCCGCCGCCGGGCCGGGCAGCGGCACCGGCCCGACGGTCTCCCGGTCACCGAGCAGCCGCCGCACCGCACCGGCACCGCGCTGGACGGCAG
>NZ_CAKKTM010000458.1 GCF_920888515.1 Protofrankia sp. CiP1_Cm_nod1
CTGTCATGCCGGCCGTCCCCCCGGCCGGGCCCGTCCCCACCACCAGGCCGTGGCCCGCCCGGCCTGCCCGGCCCGCCCGGCAGGCGCGGACGCGGCTGACCCGGACGCGGCTGGCGCGGGGGGTGTGTCGCCGGTCCCGGCGAGCACGTCGGCCAGGTGCAGGACGCGCACTCCCGAGCGCCACCTGGACAGCAGTCCGCCGATGTGCGCGAGACAGGAGCTGTCCGCGGCCACCAGCACCTCCGCCCCGGTCTCGCGGACGTGGCGTGCCTTGTCCGCGCCCATCGCCACCGACACGTCTGCGTTCTTGATCGCGAACGTGCCGCCGAACCCGCAGCACTCCTCGGCCGCCGGCAGGTCGACGAGGGTGAGCCCGCGCACCGCGCGCAGCAGCCGCTGGGGCCGGTCACCAAGCCCGAGCACCCGCAACGAGTGGCAGGTCGGATGGTAGGCCACCCGGTGCGGGAAGTACGCGCCGACGTCGACAACCCCGAGCACGTCGACGAGGAACTCCGTCAGCTCGTACACCCGCGGTGCCGTGCGGGCCACCGCGTCCCGCAGCGCCGCGTCACCCCGCTCGGCGGCCAGCCGGGCATACAGGTGACGGATCGTGCCGGCGCATGACGCCGACGGGGTGACCACCGCGTCGTATCCCTCGAACGCCTCGACGAAGCCCCGCACCAACGGCACGGCCTCGTCCCGGTAGCCGGTGTTGAGGTGCATCTGCCCACAGCAGGTCTGCGCCGGGGGGAAGTCCACCTCGACCCCGAGCCGCTCGAGCAGCTCGACGGTGGCCTTCCCCGTCCCGGGAAAGGCCGTGTCGTTGAAACAGGTCACGAACAGCGCGGCCTTCACGGCGCCACCTTCCTCACCCCGCCCCTCGTCCCATCCTGGCCGTCCCACTCCGGCCGTCCCGCCCTCCGTTATCCCACTCCCGTTCCCGCGCGCCGGCCCACCCGTGCGAACCGCATCCCCGCCACGGCTCGCTCCTCGCCCTCGTTCCGCGGCGCGCATCCCCACGGCCTGTCTCTTCGCCCGGCCACGCGGCCGGGCACCGGCCCAGCGGGCGTCCACTATGCGACGGCCCAATATGTGACGGAAAGTAATCACGGTCGGCTACTACCATGGCACCAGGACGGTGTCGGGACGCCTGGCCCGCCCGGACGGCGTCCGAACGGCTTGTCTGTCCGCAAAGCGACACCGGATGGGCACAACCCCTATCTCAAACCCCGCGACAGCAGCATTATCGTCAGAGCGTGACGGCCAACACATCTTCGGCGCTGTTCACTGGATCCACCGGAGTAGGCACCCCGCCGCCGGGCCCGTACCACCACGGGCAGCCACATCATCACGAGCAGCGCAGGTGACCGCGATGACGGCACGTCAGGCACGGCCCGACAGGCGGACGTCCGCCGGCTCCGGCCGGCTCCGCACCCTGCCGGCGGCACGGACAGCGGCACGGACAGTAGCCGCCGCCAGCGGCACTGGGCATACCCGGACGGGCGGTCGCCGGGCCGGCGACGGGTACCGATGACCCCCCGCCGGCCCGACGGAGCGCTCGAGGTGACCGGCGCCGGCCAGCCGCTCGCGGCCCTGTCACCGTGGCCGGTCCCACGCCCGGTCACCGGCGTGGCCACCGGGACGGCCATCGGCCCGACGCCCGGTCCAGCCGCCCCGCGGCACCGCGGCCGGTGACCATGGCGAACACGGCCCAGGAGCGGATCGACCGGACCCTGGCCGCGCTGTCGGAGGCGGCCGCGTCCCAGGCGGTCGCCCTGATAGCCCTGGAGAACGCTCCCGAGCGGGCCCTGCTCGTCCCGGACCGGCTCACCGGCGGCACCCGCCGGCGGGCAACGACCGCGTTGAGCACGTTGGCCGATGCCTGGCACTGGTACGGCATCCTCAACGATCTTGTCGGACGGGCACGCGCCCTGCGCGGCGACAGGGCCCGGCTGGACGCCCGCACCATCGACGAGCTGGACGCGCTGCTGCACGGCCCGATGCCGCGGCGGGGCGTGCGCCCGGCGGAGCTGGCCAGCCGTACCGACGCGGCGCTACGGACCGTACGCACCTGCGTCGACGAGATCACAGCCGCCTGGAACACCCACCTGGCCGCCGTGGGCGCGGCCGAACAGCGGATCGCCGCCGCCGCCGCGACCGCCGCCCGGCTGCGCCTGGACGACGACGCGGGCCTGGCCATCGCCCGCCGTCTGCTGGCCGAGTTCGCCGAACAGGCCGCCACTGATCCGCTCTCGCTGCCCGAGAGCCTGTCCGCGCGGCTGGCGGCGGCGGTCGCGGCGGCCGGTGCCGGGCTGGACGAGCTGGCCAGGCGGCACGACACCCTGCCCCAGGCGCTGCGGGAGGCCCACCAGCTGCTGGCCGGCATCGTCGCCCTCATCGAGCGGGCCGCGGCGGACGCCGACCGGGCCCATGGCCGCGTCCTGCCACCAGGAAGGTCCCTGACCCGCCTGCCCGACGGCGTGCTCGACGACGAGCGTCACGGCCTGCGGACCTGGCTCGAGCGGCTGGCCGCGGCGGCGTCGGCGGGCCGTTGGAAGGAGGCGAGCCGAGGCCTCGACCGCTGGCGGGAGCTCGCGGAGGCCACCGCGATCTCCGCCCGCCGGGTCGCCGAGGCCAACGCGGCCATGCTGCGCACCCGCGACGACCTACGCGGGCTGCTGGCCGGCTGGCAGGCCAAGGCGGCCGGACGCGGTGTCGCCGAGGAGCCGGAACTCACCAGCCTGTACCGGCAGGCCCGGTCGGTGCTGTACACGGCACCGACCGATCTCGACCGGGCCGCCGCGCTGGTGCATGCCTTCGGCGCGGCGGTCGACCGCCGCGGCGCGCCGCATCCGGGGCCGGCCCCGGGGCCACATCCGGGGCCGGCGCCAGAGCCGGGGCCAGGACCGGGAGCAGGACCGGAGCCGAGAGCGGGGCCAGGACCGGGCGCGGGCCCGGGGCCAGAGCCAGGGCTGGGAGCAGAGCCGGGAGCAGAGCCGGGAGCAGACGCCGCGCCGCGCTCACGGCCGGGCGGGCACCCGGGCCGGCCCCGGCACGCAACAGGTCGAGCGGCGCGCGCCCAGCCGGGAAGGATCCTGGCGGCGGTGCCGCCGCGGCACCCTGGTCGATACTGCCGGCATGCCGGCCCGGCCCCGACGGCCTGGCCCCGGTACGTCACCAGGGCGGCGGCGGCAGGCCGCGTCCGCCCGTGGACGTTGGTTCGACCAGGTGATACGCACGTGATCGGCTGTGGGCAGGCCACGGCGGAAGCCACCAAGACCGGGCGGGCCGGCCACGGCCCCGCAGCGGAGAAGGGACGGTACGGAATCGACCAGAACGGGGGTCGCTGCCCGGCGTGCGCGGCTCCGGTACGTCCGGGCGACCGCTTCTGCGAAGCGTGTGGAACGCCGCTGCGGGCCATACCACCGGGGGGTACCGGCGACACCGACCATCGTGAGATCGACCTCGGCCCGATCGCCGGCGTCTGCGACCGAGGGGTACGGCACACCACCAACGAGGACGCGATGGGCGTCCTCGTGGTCGGCTCCACGCTGATCGCGGTGGTCTGCGACGGCGTGTCGAGCACGCCCGGATCCGGGCCGGCCGCCCGCTCGGCGGCCCGGGTGGCGGCGGCGACCGCGGCGGCGGTCCTCGCCCGGCCCGTCACCCGCTCCCACCCCGGGCGGGAGCGGGACGACGTGGAGCACCGCCCCAGCCATGACCGCGGCCGGCCGGCCGGCCCCGACCGGTTCGGCCGCACCGGCTTCGACGAGGACTTCGGCACGGACCGCGACCCACCCGACCATCATGATCGCTACCGCGGCCCCAGCGGCCACGGCGGCCACGGCTACGACCCCGACTGGCCGGACCCGGATCCCCCGACCTGCCCGCCAGGCCCGCTGGGCGGCCCGCTCAGCGAGGAGCCGCCCCCGGGCCGGGCCGAACAGGCGGTACGCGCCGCCGTGGCCGCCGCGCAGGACGAGGTGGCCCGGATGCCCGCCATCGGACGCAGCGCGCCGTCCTGCACGCTGGCCGCGGCGATCATCACACGGGAACGGGACGGCACCGGGCACGTGACCGTCGGTTGGATCGGCGACAGCAGAGTGTATCTATTCACGACGCGCTGCTTCCAGCGGCTGACCGAGGACGACACCTGGGCGGCCGAGGCCGCCCGCGCCGGGCTGATCCCCGCGTCCGCGGTCGAGACCGACCGGCGGGCCCACACCCTCACCCGCTGGCTCGGGGGCGATGCCGAGGACGTCACCCCGCACGTCCGCGCCTTCCCGCTGCCCGCCTCGGCCACGGTGCTGGTCTGCACCGACGGGCTGTGGAACTACCTCTCCCGCGCCGAGGACATGGCCGCGGTCGTCGGCCAGCTCCCGCCGAACGCCTCACCGATCATGATCGCCCGCCATCTGACCGGGCACGCGATCGACCGCGGTGGCCACGACAACATCACGGTCGTGGTCACGCGGGCCGGCCCGGACCCCATCGACGGGTACGCCGGCCGGCACCCCTCCGGAAGGGAGCAGCGATGACCACGCCGTTCACCGTGGAGGTCTTCCAGAACGAGTATCTGGCCCACGGCCACGGCGAGGTACACGCGGTGGTCACCGTCCGGGGAGCGTACGGCCCGGCCCCGGCAGGCCTGCCGGGCCAGCGCGGCCCGGTGGAGCTCGCCGAGGTCATCATGCTGGACTGCTCCGGCTCCATGGGCAGCCCGCGGACGAAGATCGTCGAAATGCGGCGGGCGGCGGAGGCCGCGGTCGACGCCCTGCCCGACGGCACCTGGTTCGCGATCGTCCGGGGGTCGGGGATCGCCGAGGCCGTCTACCCGGCCGGCCGCGAGCTCGTCCGGGCCGACGAACGGACGCGGGCCGCGGCCAAGGAGCGGATCGGGCTCCTCGACGCCGACGGAGGCACCGCGATCGGCCGCTGGCTCACCCGCGCCCGGGAGCTGATGGCCACCAGGCCGGACGCGATCCACCATGCGATCCTGCTGACCGACGGACGCAACGGCGAGCACGCGGCCGAGTTCGACGAGGCCGTCGCCGCGTGCGTCGGGCGTTTCCAGTGCGACTGCCGGGGCGTGGGGGCGGACTGGCGGGTCGATGAGCTCCGCCACGTCGCGACGGCCCTGCTCGGCACGGTCGACGCGGTCCGGAGCCCGCATGATCTGGCCGCCGACTTCCAAGCCATGATCAGTACCGCGACGAACCGGGCGGTGGACCGCGTCAGCCTACGGGTATGGACGCCGCGTAACTCAGCTGTACGGTTTCTGCGACAGGTCGCACCATTTGTGGCAGATCTCACCGGCAGCGCCACCCGGGTCGACGACCTGACTGTCGACTATCCGACTGGCGCGTGGGGCGCGGAATCCCGCGATTATCACCTATGCGTCACAGTGCCATCACGTATGGATGACATGGAGATGCTGGCCGCCCAGGTCGGCGTGGTCGTGTCCGGCCAGGTGCGCTGCCGCGAGCGCGTCCGCGCGGTCTGGACCAGCGACGCCAGCCTGTCCACCCAGATCGCGCCCGAGGTCGCCCACTACACCGGCCAGGCCGAGCTCGCCCAGGCCATCCAGGAGGGTCTGCGGGCCCGACGCGACGGCGACGAGGCGACCGCTACCATCAAACTTGGTCGAAGTGCACAGTTGGCGCGTCAGTCCGGCAACGAGGGTACATACCACCTACTTCAA
The DNA here is from genome assembly GCF_920888515.1 of Protofrankia sp. CiP1_Cm_nod1. Classification (GTDB taxonomy): domain Bacteria; phylum Actinomycetota; class Actinomycetes; order Frankiales; family Frankiaceae; genus Protofrankia. Next base: position 5,702 of record NZ_CAKKTM010000458.1, read on the forward strand.
CACGTGGTCGACATTGAGGACGCAAGCACAGGTACTGTTCGGCTGAAACGGAACGTTGACACCATTGACGAAATGGTCCTTGACACACGGTCGACCAGGACCGTCAGGGTGAACAGGTGATCAGGTGAGCGCACGCTGCCCAGACGGGCACCTGTCTCTGGCTCCCGACTACTGCGATCAATGTGGTATGCGGATTGTAGCCAGTCAGGAGCCCTACGTCATTCATCCCGCGGACGGGACGAGCGGGCCGTCAGGTCGCGGGCGACCGCACCAGCCGGACCACGCCGCCGGGGCCCCCGGGGAGCCGCCCTACGG